>JBGAQN010000059.1:0-14665 GCA_044220725.1 Dermatophilaceae bacterium | reverse complement strand
CGCCACGCCCCCCCCACCCTGCCCCCAGCGCGGGGTCCACAGTGGTGCGCCTATGCTGATAACCACCGACCGGCGCGACCAACGGCCGATCCGGACGGGGCGGGTCCCCAAGATTGAAACCGCACGAGTCCAGCCCCCGTAGCTCAGGGGATAGAGCACCGCCCTCCGGAGGCGGGGGCGCAGGTTCGAATCCTGCCGGGGGCACTGCCCACACGGACTGTCTCGCAGCAAGATTCGCTGTCAGGCAGTCCGTTTGTGCCTGAGACGTCGACACCCGGCGGCCACCATCGTGGGTGCGCGCGAGGGGGCAGCCGTTGAAGCACTCTGCGGTCGTGTGATCACCCCTGCTGCGGCTGCCTCAACGACGGCTTCACCCCCGGCTCGGCAGCACGGGTCGGTCGATCTGGGAGGAACCGTCGGTGGATCTAGGAGGCACCCGGCCAGCGATCGGGGAGGCACCCGGCCAGCGATCGGGGAGGCACCCGGTCGGCGATCTGGGCGAAGGCGGATCGCCCTCTGGCAGGCGTCAGCCGACCCGCCACCGGCAACCCCACCGGCCACGCAGGTCACCTCGCAACGGCCGAGCGCATCCTGCGACGAATCCGCGCGGGCTCAACGACGGCATACCAGAGCCTGCTGGTCGCTGACCACTCGCGGTGACCGCCGCCCCCGTCAGCGGGTCTCGGCGTCGCGGATCGTGCCGACGAGCTCCTCGATGACATCTTCGAGGAAGACCACCCCAATCACCCAGCCGTCCTGCTCGACCACCCGGGCCAGGTGAGTGCCGTTGCCACGCATGATCGCCAGCACGTCCTCGATCTCCTCAGTGGGAGCCACGGTCGCCATCCGCCGCAGCCGCTTGCGCGGGACCTTCTCGGTGCGGGCGGCGGCGTCGGCGGCATACAGGACGTCTTTGAGGTGGAGGTACCCCGATACCTGGCCATCCTTGTCGACGAAGGGATAGCGCGAGAAGCCGGTGCGAGCGACGAGCCTCTCGACCTGTTCGGGCGTGACCCCTTTGGCGACGGTCACCAATCGGTCCACCGGCACGCACACGTCACCCGCCTGTTTGGTGGAGAACTCCAGTGCCGAGCGGACCAGCCCGTCGGCCCGGTCCTCGATTAACCCCTCGCGCTCGCTCTCGGCGAGGATGTGGGCAACCTCCTCGACCGTGAACGCTGAAGCGATCTCGTCCTTCGGCTCGATCCGGAAAATGCCCCGCACCAGGCCCTTGGAGATCCATTCCATGACCGCCACCGCCGGACGAAGCACCCGCGAGACGAACAACAACGCGGGCACCAGGATGAGCGCCGCGCGCTCGGGACCTGCCAGCGCGAGGTTTTTCGGGATCATCTCGCCGGCGACGACGTGCAGATAGACCACGACGAGCAACGCTCCGGCAAAGGACAGCCCGTTGACCCAGACGTCGCCCAAGGGCAGCAACGCGAAGACAGGGTGGAGCACTTCGTGCAGGGCCGCTTCGGCCAGCGCCCCCAACCCGACCGAGCAGATGGTGATCCCCAATTGAGCCGTCGCGAGCATCGAACCCATCTGCTCCAACGCGGCCAGACACGTTGCGGCCCGCGCACTTCCGGCCGCGGCCATCGGCTCCAACGCCGAGCGCCGGGCCGCCATCGCCGCGAATTCGGCACCGACGAAGAACGCATTGCCGATCAACAAGCCGAGTGAGATCCACAAGGCGGTGGCGTGGCTCAAGAGGACCCCTCCCCCGCCGTCGGGTCCGCCGAGGCTCACGAGGAGAACGCGAGGACTTGACCACGTCGGCCTCGGCCGCGCTCGAGGTCATCGGGATGACCCGGACCCGGGCGACCCGGCGTCCTTCCATCCGCTGCACTCGCACGTTCCAGCCCGGCAGCGACACCACGTCACCCCGATCCGGAACCCGCCCGAGCGCCGCCATGAGGAACCCCCCGAGGGTCCCGTATGCCGCGTGGTCCGGCACCGGCGCCCCGAGTCGGGAGCGCACCTCATCCGGACGCCAGTTGCCTGGCACCGACCAGGAGCCGTCCTTGGCTCGACGACCGGTAACACCCGACCAGTCATGCTCGTCGGCGATATCCCCGACGAGTTCCTCGACGACATCTTCCAGAGTGACGACCCCGGCCGTGCCGCCGTATTCGTCGACGACAACGGCCAGTTGCAGCCCGGACTCGCGCAACTGGAGCAGGAGCGCGTCGAGGCGGATCGTCTCGGGGACGAGCACGTGGGCGACCATGAGCGCCGACGCGGGCACGAGGTGGCGCCGTTCGGGCGGGACGGCCAGAGCGCGCTTGACGTGGACGATCCCGTCGACATCGTCCCAGTCCTCCCCGACGACGGGGAACCTGGAGTGCCCGGTCCGGCGCGACAGCTCGACGACATCCGCAGCCGTGGCGCGACGATCGATGCTCGTTGCCCGGACCCGGGAGGTCATCACGTCGGCCGCGGTGCGGTCGCCGAAGTCCAGGGTCCGGGTCACCCGCTCGGCAGTGGCAACTTCCATGGTCCCAGCCTCGGCCGAGCGTCGCACCAGGCTGGCGAGCTCCTGCGGAGTCCGCGCTCCGGACAGTTCCTCCTGCGGGTCGATCCCCATCCCGCGGAGGAACCCGTTGGCCGACCCATTGAGCAGCGAGATGAGTGGTCGGGCCACTGTCGAGAAGACCCGCACCGGCACGGCGACGACCTTGGCCGTCGGCAACGGTGCCGAGATGCCCAGGAACTGCGGCACCAACTCGCCGAAGACCATCGAGAACAACGTGACCAGCACCAGCGCCACCCCAGTCGACACCGACTCGACCGTCACGGCGGACGCCCCGGGCAGGATCGTCCCTAGCGGCACCGAGAGCAGTCGGCCGATCGACGGTTGAGCCAGATAGCCGACCAACAAGGTGGTCAGGGTGATCCCGACCTGGGCGGCAGAGAGCTGGGTGGACAGGCGCCGCAACGAGGCCAGGACCCCGCGCGCTCGGGCATCACCGGCGTCAATCGCCTGCTGAACGGTTGGGCGATCCAACGCCACGAGTGAGAACTCGGTCGCGACGAACACGGCCGTGCCGACGGTGAGGACCACCGCGAGGAGCGCCAGAAGCCATTCGCCCATAGTCCGCCCACTGTAACGAGGGAAGCTCTCACCGCTTCGGTATGCCGCGTGACCACCGTTCCCGCCCCAGGGGATTACCCGGAGTCGACCCTGAACAACTGCTGAACCTCACCGGTTCGGGTGGCGCTGCAACGCCTGGGGAGGGTTCGATGGGGACATGACCACTACTCAGGGGACATCGACCCGACCATGACGACCTCCACCCTCTCCCACACATCCGGCTCGCCTGGGGACCCTGGAGCGCCCGGCGTCCAGATCGCCGTTACCGGGCTCACCAAGCGCTTCGGACGGCTCACCGCCGTCGACAACCTTGACTTCACCGTCGAGCCTGGCCGGGTCACCGGCTTCCTCGGTCCCAACGGGGCCGGTAAGACGACCACTCTGCGGATGTTGCTCGGTCTCGTCCAGCCGACGGCCGGCACCGCCACGATCGGCGGGTCGGTGTATCACGACTTGCCGCACCCGCTGCAGACGGTCGGAGCAGCCCTGGAGTCCAGCAGCTTCCACCCAGGCCGCAGCGGTCGGGACCACTTGCGGGTCCTCGCCGACGCGAGCGGCATACCGACCCGTCGGGTGGATGAACTCTTGGAACTTGTCGGCA
This sequence comes from Dermatophilaceae bacterium, assembly GCA_044220725.1. Lineage (GTDB taxonomy): Bacteria > Actinomycetota > Actinomycetes > Actinomycetales > Dermatophilaceae > Phosphoribacter. Next base: position 10,964 of record JBGAQN010000059.1, on the reverse strand, counting down.
TCCCCGTTCCCGCTCGGCAACGGGCCGGCGGCTACTCGATGGGGATGCGCCAGCGCCTCGCCCTCGCGGCCGCCCTCCTCGGCGACCCGCACGTGTTGCTGCTCGACGAGCCAGCCAACGGCCTCGACCCCGAAGGCATCAAGTGGTTGCGGGAGTTCCTGCGCCACCTGGCTGCCCAAGGCAAGACCGTCCTCGTGTCGAGTCACATGCTCTCTGAGGTGGAACAGACCGTCGATGACGTCGTCATCATCGCCAACGGTCGCAGTGTCGCCCAAGGGTCGATCGACAGTCTGCGGGGCGACCCGACCGTCTTGGTCCGGGCTGCCAACGACGCAGGGCTGCGCAGCGCGCTGCTGGCCGGCGGGTTGCTCTCCGAGCCGACCACCGACGGGGGCGGTGGCCTCACCGTGAAGACTCAGGACCTGGCCCGAGTCGGCGAGCTCGCCTTCCTCGCCGGCATACCGGTGCACGAGTTGCGGCCCCTGGCCAGTGACCTGGAGGACTTGTTCTTCCGGCTCACGTCGGCGCCAGAGCACCGCAACCGCAACCTCGGCGCCGCACCTCCCGGCGCCGCACCTCCCGGCGCCGCCGCCGGCCCAGCCGGGGCTGGCCTGCTGCCCGCACCGACCGCTTCCCAGGACGGAGGGTCCATCTGATGCTCCTTGCCATCCGCTCCGAGTTCCGCAAGTTCTTCACCACCCGGATGTGGTGGGGCATGGGCCTAGCCGTGGTGCTCGCCAGCCTGCTCTTCTCACTCTTCAACGCCCTGATCTTCACCAGCATGGCCGCTGGCGAGGCCGGCTTTGAGCCTCTCTCGGATGCCTCGCTGGCCCGCACCGTCTATACCGGCGGCATCCAGGTGTCCTACTTGCTCACCCTGGCCATTGGCGTGCTCACTGTCGGGTCGGAATACCGCCACAAGACGATCACCGGCACCTTCTTGGCGACCCCCAAACGGGCCAAGGTCATGCTGGCCAAGGTCATCGCGCTCATCGGCATCGGGGTGCTCTACGGGATCGCCTCGGTCCTCTCGTCGTTCACCATCGGCGCGATCATCCTGGGCGCCAAAGGCCACGCCGTATGGCCGGACTCCTCGATTGCCCGGACGTTGGCCCTCTCGCTGCTCGTCCTCGGGCTGTGGGCACTGATCGGTCTGGGGATCGGCATCCTCATCCCCAACCAGATCGCCGCTTTGTTCATCGCTGTCGGTGTGGCCTGGATCGTCGAACCTCTGGTTTCGTTCCTCTTGTCTGTCGTCGAGTGGGGTCGTCCCGCCGTCCGGTTCTTCCCTTCCAGCGCCACCACCGCTGTCCTCGGCGCCACCAACCAAGGCGGCTCCGGGGTGACCATCCCCGTCCTCGAGTGGTGGGGCGCAGCGCTCGTCCTCGGCGGGTATGCCGCGGTCATGGCCATCGTCGGGACCCTGCTCACCCTGCGCCGCGATGTGACCTGATCGGCGCGGCTGTTCGACACGGCTAGCGAGCATCGGCATGAGCATCGGCATCGGCATCCGGGCGACCGTCCGGATGCCGATGCCGCTACGTTGGCGGGGATCGGCAGGACTAGGCTGAGACCCGGCCGGACGGGCTCGGGTCCGCCCGGTCCTGCACACCCCCGGAACCCTCCGGAACAGCCGACTCCGACGTCACCGTCGACGCACCGAAAGAGGCGAGGCACCCGTGCCAGACCAGGTCATGAGCGACAACCCCATCGGCGCCTTCGGGCCGAACGAGTGGCTCGTCGACGAGCTCTACGACCAGTGGCTCCACGACAAGGACTCGGTTGATCGGGCCTGGTGGGAGTTCTTCGAGGACTACACCCCTGGCCACCCAGGGGCCATGCCGGGCAATGGCGCTGCCGCAGTCAAGCAGGCCGCCGCACCGGCTCTCCCGGTCAGCGCGCCGCCTCGGACCGAGACCACCACGGCGGTCCAAGCCGGCACCGCGACGACGACGGGGGCCCCCGCTGCGGCCCCCGTTCCCCGGGACATCCCCGCCCCCAAGTCGACGCCGCCGCCACTGGAAGGTGAGATCCGCCCGCTTCGCGGGCCAGCGGCCCGGGTCGTGACCAACATGCAGTCCTCGCTGGAGGTGCCCACTGCGACGTCGGTTCGGTCGGTGCCCGCCAAGCTGCTCATCGACAATCGCGTCGTCATCAACAACCACCTAGCGCGCTCCCGCGGTGGCAAGGTCTCGTTCACGCACGTCATCGGCTACGCCCTGGTGAAGGCACTGCGCGCTCTGCCGGAGATGAACTGCGCCTTCGGCGAGCAGGACGGCAAGCCGGTGGTGGTCGCGCCCGCGCACGTCAACCTCGGCTTGGCCATCGACTTGGCCAAGCCGGACGGGTCCCGGCAGCTGCTCGTCCCCTCGATCAAGTCCGCCGAGCTCATGGACTTCGTCCACTTCTGGTCGGCCTACGAAGAGATGGTCAAGAAGGCCCGCAGCGGGAAGTTGACCGTCGACGACTTCGCCGGGACGACGATCTCACTGACCAACCCCGGCACGATCGGCACGGTCCACTCTGTTCCGCGGCTGATGCAAGGTCAGGGCGCGATCATCGGGGTCGGGGCGATGGAATACCCCGCCGAGTGGCAGGGCGCGTCGGCCGACACCCTCAACCGCAACGCCGTCTCCAAGATCCTCACGCTCACCTCGACCTATGACCACAGGATCATCCAGGGCGCGCAAAGCGGAGACTTCCTGCGGATCGTCCACCAGCTCCTGCTCGGGGCCGACGGGTTCTACGACGAGATCTTCGAGAGCCTGCGCATCCCCTACGAGCCGATTCGCTGGGTTCAGGACGTCTCGGCCACTCACGACGACGACATCAACAAGGTGTCCCGAGTCCAGGAGCTGATCCACGCCTACCGGGTGCGCGGTCACCTCATGGCCGACACCGATCCGCTGGAATACCGCCAACGCCGTCACCCCGACCTCGACGTCACTTCGCACGGGCTGACCCTGTGGGACCTCGACCGGCATTTCGCCACCGGCGGGTTCGGCGGCAAGCCGTTCTTGAAGCTGCGCCAGATCCTGGGGATCCTGCGGGACTCCTACTGCCGCACCGTTGGCATCGAATACATGCACATCCAGAACCCCGAGCAGCGCCGTTGGATCCAGGACAAGTGCGAGGTCGTCCACGAGAAGCCGACCCGGGACGAGCAGATGCGCATCCTGCGCCGACTCAACGCCGCCGAAGCGTTTGAGACGTTCCTGCAGACCAAATTCGTCGGGCAGAAGCGCTTCTCCCTGGAGGGCGGCGAATCGGCGATCGCGCTGCTCGACCGGATCCTCTCGGCCGCCGCCGATGCGGGCCTGCACGAGGTGTGCATCGGTATGCCGCACCGCGGCCGACTCAACGTGCTGGCCAACATCGCCGGAAAGGCCCCGGCGCAGATCTTCCGTGAGTTTGAAGGCAAGGCCGACCCGCGGTCCGTGCAGGGCTCCGGGGACGTCAAATACCATCTCGGCACCGAGGGCACCTTCACTGCCGACAACGGGGCGACGACCAAGGTCTACCTCGCGGCCAATCCCTCGCACCTGGAGGCCGTCAACCCGGTGCTGGCCGGCGTCGTGCGGGCCAAGCAGGACCGACTCAACCTCGGTGGCGACGCCTTCACCGTTCTGCCCATCCTCCTGCACGGGGATGCAGCGTTCGCCGGGCAGGGCGTCGTGGCCGAGACCCTGCAACAGTCCGAATTGCGGGGTTATCGCATCGGCGGGACCATCCACGTCATCGTCAACAACCAGGTCGGTTTCACCACGGCCCCGTCCTCGTCCCGTTCGTCGGTCTATTCGACAGACGTCGCCCGGATGGTCCAGGCCCCGATCTTCCACGTCAACGGCGATGACCCCGAGGCGTGCGTACGCGTCGCCGAGCTGGCCTTCGAGTTCCGCCAAAGGTTCAAGAAGGACGTCGTCATCGACATGGTGTGCTACCGCCGTCGCGGGCACAACGAGGGCGACGACCCGTCGATGACTCAGCCCCTCATGTACGCCCTCATCGAAGCCAAACGCTCGGTCCGCAAGCTTTACACCGAGTCGCTCATCGGGCGTGGAGACATCTCGGTCGAGGACGCCGAAGCCGCGCTGCGGGACTACCAACAGCAGCTCGAGCGGGTGTTTCTGGAGACCCGCGATGCCCAGGCCGCGCCTGCACCTAGCCAGACGGCATACGCCGATGCCTCCTCCGATGTGGCCGGCCACGGCGGGTTGGAGAAGCCGACTGCACAGGCCCTCGACGATGTCGCGCGACCCCGCGACTGGCGGCACACCGCGATCTCGCAGGAGGCCCTGCTGCGCCTCGGGGACGCCTGGGTGCGAACCCCCGACGGTTTTACCGTTCACCCCAAACTCAAGGCGCTGATGGACCGTCGGGCAGCCATGGTCAGAGAAGGTGGAATCGACTGGGGTATGGGCGAATTGCTCGCCTTGGGGTCGCTGCTCATGGAGGGCACACCGGTCCGGCTCGCCGGGCAGGACTCTCAGCGGGGGACCTTCGTCCAGCGCCACGCCGTGCTCATCGACAAGGTGACCGGGGTGGAGTGGACGCCGTTGCACCACCTGCAGAGTGACCAGGCCAAGTTCTGGGTCTACAACTCGCTGTTGTCCGAGTATGCCGCGATGGGCTTCGAGTACGGCTATTCGGTCGAGCGCCCGGACGCGCTGGTGCTGTGGGAGGCGCAGTTCGGCGATTTCGCCAACGGCGCGCAGACCATCGTCGACGAGTTCATCTCCTCCTCCGAACAGAAGTGGGCGCAACGTTCGTCGGTTGTCCTACTGCTCCCGCATGGCTACGAGGGGCAGGGTCCGGACCACTCCTCGGCTCGGATCGAGCGTTATCTGCAGTTGTTCGCCGAGGACAACATGACGATCGCCTACCCGTCGACTCCGGCGTCGCACTTCCACCTGCTGCGTCGTCAGGCCTACGCCCGACCACGGCGGCCGCTGATCGTCTTCGCCCCGAAGTCGATGTTGCGGCTCAAGGCCGCTTCGTCCATGCCGGCCGACTTCACCGAGGGGACCTTCCGTCCCGTGCTGCCCGACACCCGCCACCTCGATGGTGAAGCGGTGACCAGGGTGATTCTCGCCTCGGGCAAGGTGGTGTGGGACTTGGAGGCCGAGCGCGACAAGCGCAACGACCAGGCGACCGCCATCCTGCGGGTCGAGCAACTGGCCCCGGTCCCGGCGACGGAGTTGGCCGCCGCGCTGAATGGTTATCCGCACGCCGACCTGGTCTGGGTCCAGGACGAACCGCGCAACCAGGGTGCCTGGCCGTTCATGGCGCTCAACCTGCCTGAGTTGCTGGCCGAACATGGTGAGACCCGTGGCCTGCGAGTGGTCAGCCGCAAGGCCTCGGCCTCACCGGCCACCGGCTCACACAAGAAGCACGAGGTGGAGCAGGCCGCGCTGATGGAGGCGGCGTTCGCTCGGTGAGCACGGCGGCGCGATAGCCTCCGACGGTGTACTTCACCGACCGTGGCATCGAGGAGTTGGCGTCCCGTCGGGGCGACGATGAGGTGAGCATCGCCTGGCTCGCCGACCATCTGCGCGCCTTCGTCGATCTGCACCCGGAGTTCGAAACCCCTGTCGAGCGGCTGGCGACCTACCTCGCTCGACTCGACGACGACGAGGAGTGACCCGCACGTGACCGATGCCTACCCCTCCGGCGGAGCCCACCAGGCCGCCCAAGGCCACGAAGGCCCGGCATATCCGAGCGCGTCCGATGGCATTCCGGCCCCGGAATTCACCCCGAGCGCGACCTTCGTCGTCGACGACCAGGGGCGCCGAGACGCCCGGGTCTGCTTCGTCGGCGCCTCGCTGACTGCCGGATACGGGGATCCCAAGGCTCTGGGCTGGGTGGGTCGCGTCATCAGCCGAACCCAGCACCCGGATCTGGACCTCACGGCATACAACCTCGGGGTCCGCGGCCAACACTCCGGTGACGTCGTGGCCCGTTGGCGCGGTGAGTGTATGCCGCGCTGGGCCAGCGCCGGCGAGCGCCGCCTCGTGGTCCAGGTGGGGTCAAACGACCTGAGCGCCGGCCTGACAACCGCGCGTTCGCGTCTGAACCTCGCCAACGTCCTGGACGAAGCCGCCGCCAAGGGCATCGCAACCTTCGTTGTCGGGCTCACTCCCACCCTGGATGCCGAGCGCAACTCGCGCGTCGAGGCGCTCGTCCAGGCCCAGGCCGACGTCTGCGCACGCCGGGGCGTCAGCTACGTCGACTGTTTCCGCCCGCTGGTGAGCCACGACCAATGGGCTGCGGACCTCGCGGCAGGCGACGGGGTCCACCCAGGGCAAGCCGGCTACGGCCTGATCGCCTGGCTCGTGCTGCATGCCGGATGGAACTCCTGGATGCAGATCGGCTGACCCGTCGACCCCGCCGCGGGCAGGCAACCTCTTGCCTATCTGGCATTCGCGATATAACGTGTTAGGAAACGCGATATAGCGCGCCTTCGGTTGACGTCGGTACGGGCGAGAGGAGCCACGCATGCCGGAGCAATGGTTGGTCGAGGGGCCTCGAGTCATCGACGTGGGTAGCGACAGTGAGCGCGTAGACAAGGTCGTTGTCGCCATCGTGGGTGGCGCTGTCGATGTCGTCACCCACGCCGACCCCAGTGGGGCCCGCGTCGACGTGTCGGAAGTCGAGGGTCACCCCGTCCGCGTGACGTGGGACGGGCGAACCCTACGCATCACCCACGGAAAGACCACCGACGGCAATCCCCTGGACGCCCTGCGGGGACTGATCGGCATGACTGACGGGCAACGAGCCGTGGTCAGCGTGTCAGTTCCCGCCACGACGAGAGCGACCCTGTCGACGGTGAGCGCGCCGATCGTCGCCAGCGGGCTGCGCCGGGGCGTCACCGCTAACACCGTGTCTGGCGAGATGACCATCAGCGACGTCCAGGGACGCAGCGTCCTCAATACGGTCAGTGGCACCACCGAATGCGCTGACCTCGTTGGCGACCTGAAGGTCAACGCGGTCTCCGGTGCGGTGACAGTCCAGGGCAGCGACATCCCCAGTGCCTCGGTGAATACGGTGTCGGGCGAGATCCTTCTCGATGTGGTCAACTCGCAGCTGGACGTCCAGTCCAACTCCGTCTCCGGGGACGTGACCATCCGAGCCCCGTTCTCGGGATACGCCGTCACCGCATCCAGCGCAACCGGTCAGGTGATCGTCGACGGTCAGGCCCTGCTTAGCGCCAGACGTGGGGGTATGCCGTGGCAACACTGGGCATCCGGCTGCGGCGGTGCGCAGAGTCGTCGGACCGACAGCCCGTGGACCGACAGCCCGTGGACCGACAGCCCGTGGACCGAGCGCCCAGGTGCGGGTGCCCCTGGTGCGGGTGCCCCTGGTGCGGGTGCCCCTGGTGCGGGTGGTCGTGCTGCAACTTCGGGACGGCCAACCTGGCGCAGCGGCGATGAATCGCTTCGGCTGCGCGCCAACTCTCTGTCTGGGGATGTCGTGCTCCTTCGCGCTTCGACTGACGCCAGGCCTACGTCCGACCGCGCGTCGGGACCAGACGAGTCGCCGACAGACGCCTCCGATGGGACGCACGCATGAGCCCCGTCTTCGCCCACGGTCAGCTGCGGCTCTACCTGCTCGTGCTAATCGCCGAGGCCCCGCGCCACGGCTACGAGGTCATCCAGGAGTTGGAGCAGCGCTTCGGCGGCCTCTATACGCCGAGTGCGGGGACGGTCTATCCAAGGCTGGCCAAACTTGAAGACGAGGGCCTGGTGGCCCGCGCCGACGAGGGCCGAAAGGCCACCTACAGCATCACCGAGAGTGGAATGGCCGAGGTGCAGGCCCGGCATAGCGAGGTGCAAGAACTGCAGGCTGACCTTGACCAGTCGGCACGCCGGCTCGCCGAGCAGGTGCGTGCGACGGTCCAGGGCCGATCGGCGGACCTGCGTGCCGAGCTCAAAGCCGCTGCGCGCCAAGCGCGCTCAACCGCCCGGCCACCGGGGGCCGACGACGCCGACCCCGCCGCATCGGCAGGCCCTTGGCCATGGGGGTGGGCCAACGAGTGGACAGCTGACCAGGACGACCCCCGCGGAGCCGACACACGGTGGGACGACCCCCGCGGAGCCGACACACGGTGGGACGCCCCGCGCGGAGCCGACACACGGTGGGACGCCCCGCAGCCGGGACCATTCCGGGGTCGCGAGCACGGTCGTGGCGCGGATGAAGACAGCGGTGGCAGGGACTGGGCGGACTTGGAGCGGGCGGCATACGACCTCCGACGCCAAGCCCGGCGGGCCTGGCGGGAGCACGGGCTGACCGGAGAACAGACCTCCGACCTCATCGAGATCCTTGCCGACGCATCCCAACGGATCAGCGACGTGTTGCGCCGCGGCCGACGCTGACCAGGTGGGCCTCAGTCTGCGCTTGACCCGCGCGCGACGACTGTCGCCCCGATCGCCCCAATGATGGCCACCACCAGGCCAAGAACAACCAACCACTGGCCGGCCTGCGCCATGCTCCACACGACGGGGATGAGCAGGGCGTGCCAGACCACCGTCGGGGTTCCCGGCCAGGACGACCGTCCCAGCCAGAGGCGGGCCAGGACGCCAAGGCCGACGGCGAACAACAGGATGAGCACGGACTCGGTGAGCACCCGAGGCGTGTCGATGCCCCGTCCGCGGATGAGTTCCACGAGTCCGTACAGTGCGAAGCCGGCCATGACGACCGCTTCCGCTGCGCACACGAGGGCTGCCACCCGACGCGCAGCTGAAGATGTCGGGGGACGGGGAACGCCGATGCTCACGGCGCAGAGCCTAACGGCCGCCGCCATCCGCCATCCGCCGGCCGAACAGCTTCCGGCGTCTCCCGCGTCTCCCGCACCTCCTGATTCCGGTCTCCCACGTGCCCGCGTCTCCGGCGTCTCCTGTGTTCCCCGTCTCCCCACGTGCCCGCATCTCCCGCATCTCCCGCGTGCCCGCGTCTCCCGCCTCTCCCAGGTGCCCGCATCTCCGGCATCTCCCGCGTGCCCGCATCTCCGGCATCTCCCGCGTGCCCGTCTCCCCCGTGCCCGCATCTCCCGCATCTCCCGCGTGCCCGCGTCTCCCGCGTCTCCCGCGTTTCCACCGTCTCCCACGATCCGGACACGCCGCCCTCGCCGACCGCCCGCTGCCAGGAACTGACCGCCTGGCGTGTGAGATCGACCGCTCGGGAACAAACGTGATGCATGTCCCGTTGCCCGGTGGCAGGGACCTGGTCCACAATGTCGTGTTGGCCTCCCAATGGCGCGGGCGCCATGAGGGCTACGAGCGCTTGGGGACCGCGTTCAACCGCCACTTGTCACGCTTCACCCTGGGGGGACCACGACGGTCCTGGACAGCACGCGCATCACCGACCCGAGTTCGACCCCAGACGGCACGACCTTGACCAAGGAGCACGATCCACATGGACTGGCGCGACCGCGCTGCCTGCCTCGATGAGGACCCGGAGCTGTTCTTCCCGATCGGGAACACAGGCCCGGCCATCCTCCAGATCGAGGAGGCCAAGGCGGTATGCCGTCGCTGCGAGGTTATCGACACGTGTCTGAAGTGGGCCCTGGAGTCCGGTCAGGACGCTGGCGTGTGGGGCGGCCTTTCCGAGGACGAGCGTCGGGCGCTCAAACGGCGTAACGCCCGGGCCCGTCGGGCCGGCTGACGGCTCCGGGGCGTTGCACCCGCGCCGCCGCTGAAATCCCGGGCGTTGCATCGTGCCGCTGCAGGTCAGTTGGCCAACCGACGCAACTTCGCGGTGAACTTCACTTTCGTGCCGACCGGGTCAGCCGCAGACCAGCTGATCTTGCCGCGCAGGTCCTGGACGAGGGATTGCACGATCTGAGTCCCTAGCCCGGCGCCGGCGGGCAACCGGCCGTGCGGCAAACCCACCCCGTCGTCGATCACCGTCACAGTGAGCACGTCAGATTCGTCCTTGCCGTCCCGGTTCTCCTTGCCGTCGCGGTTCTCCTTGCCCTCCCGGCGCTTGTCATCGTGCCGCTTGGGCTCCTTGCGCTTGGCCTCGACAGTGATTGTCCCACCCCGGGAAGCCACTCCATGCTCAGCCGCGTTTTGGACCAGCTCGCTGACCACCATTGCCAGCGACGTCGCGTCTTCGGCGCGCACCCGGCCGAACGAGCCGATCCGGCGCACTGCGATGGGATGGTCACTGCCAGCGACCTCGACGACGGCTCGCACGGCGACATCGGCGACGTCGTCGAAGGGCACAGTTTCATCCAGTCCATGGCTGAGCGTCTCGTGGACCAGTGCGATGGTGCCGACCCGGCGCACTGCCTCCTCCAGCGCGGCCCGACCCTGAGCGTCGGGCATCCGACGAGCCTGCAGACGCAACAGGGCTGCCACCGACTGAAGGTTGTTCTTGACCCGGTGGTGGATTTCGCGGATCGTCGCGTCCTTGGTCATGAGCTCCTGCTCGCGCCGGCGCAACTCGCTGATGTCCCGAACAAGCAGGATCGCGCCGATCCGTTGCCCGGACTCGGTCAGCGGGATGGCCCGCATCGAGATCACCTGACCAGAGTTGGTGACCTCAGTCCGCCACGGCTGACGACCGGTGAGGACAAGCGGCAACCCCTCGTCCACGAGGACGGTGTCCCTCAGCACCGAGGTCACCAACTCGGCCAAGGATGCCCCGAGGATCTCCCCGAGATACCCCAGCCGATGCAGAGCTGAGATCGAGTTGGGGCTGGCATAGGTGATGGTCCCCTCGACGTCCAACCGGATCACCCCGTCGCCGACCCGTGGTGCGCCGCGACGCAGCCCAGTCGGCGCGGTCGGATGAGGGAACTCGCCGCCCGCGACCATCCGCGAGAGGGCATCGGCCGTCGCAAGATAGGTCAGTTCCAGGCGGCTGGGGGTGCGCAGCATCGACAGGTTGGTATGCCGCGTCAGGACCGCGATCACCCGGCCCGACCGGACGACAGGGATCGACTCCTCCCGCACCGGTTCGTC
>JBGAQN010000058.1:0-32982 GCA_044220725.1 Dermatophilaceae bacterium | reverse complement strand
GCAGACTCGGGTAAGGCCATCGGTGGGTCTCCTTCAGTGAGTGACTGGTACTTACACACCGAAGATCCCGCCGATGGCCGCCTACCTCACGCAGCCCCGCCGACGGACCTCAAACCCCACCACTCCACGGGACTCTCCTCACCCCGCGGGATCAATCGCTCGAAGAATGCCAGATCAGAAGGCCGAAACACATCGAGGGTTGCGTTGCGACTCTCGAGGAACGTTGGGCTTGAGGACGCGACTGAGGGTTGCGTCGAGGCGGCCACCCTGGGGAACGAGGCCGCCTGTTCGGTCGAGCTCCGATCGACGGAACACCCGGCGCCGAAGAGGATGATCGCGAGGGCACAGCCAGCGGGAGCCAAACGTCCGATGCCATCCATCTGATTGCTCCTCGTCAGTACCTGGCGTTGATGTGGCATACATCATGTGACGTCAATACTGCAACTGCACCGGGCGGCTCAGGCATACGTATACATGCAGGACATGAGCTCTGCGCCGCGCGCGGCAAGACGAGATGCCGACGGGTCGAACGCGACCCGGCTCACTCGACACACACGCGCTCCTCGATCAACTGCTCCTGGACCATCCGGCCCTCCTGGAACCGCCTTTCGAACTCCATGCTGAGGTCCGCCAGGCCGCCCCGGTTCTTCTCCACACTGGCCAGACTCACGACCCCTGAGGAACGTTGGTCCATCCGATCAGCCCGCTGACTCATGTGCCCCATTCGACCAAGTTCGAGGCCGTTGGTCACGCGTCGGGAGCCAAGTCCACCCGTTCGGACGATGCTGACAGGAACCGGCCATGGCCGCAGTTGGCCAACGGTCGGCAGACTCCCCGGGCCTGAACCCGGACAAGCTGGGACGTGGGCCACCTTCGACCCTTTGACCGTTGATCCGCAGGCGCTGTTGATTGGAAGGGATCGGTGTGTGCCATGTTCGCTGGTGCAGGCAAACAGAGAGACTTCTCGTGGCGTCGCGGCATGGTGGTGTTGGCGATGTTCACCCTCGTGGTCACCGGTCTGAATGTGTCCGCCCACGGCTCACTCTGGACGTCGTTGGCCTATGCAGCGCTCATGTTCGCCGTCGGCGTGGGCGTGCTCGGACTCAGCTGGGCGCTCATCAGGGCAACCGCAGTCGCGGCGACAGCGCCGCGGGACCACAAGTGACCCAAACGCCCTGACACCAGCGCGAGCCGGTCCGGCGTCACGGCCGGGAAGGGCTCGCGGTGGCGTTGTGGCTCAGGGGGCGATGCCGACGTACTTGACCTCAAGGTATTCATCGATCCCCTCGAAGCCACCCTCGCGTCCGAAGCCGCTGGCCTTGACCCCGCCGAACGGCGCCGCCGGGTTGGACACGACGCCCTGGTTGATCCCGACCATCCCGAACTCCAGTTCCTCACTGACCCGCAACGCCCGTGCCAGATCGCGGGTGAAGGCATAGGCGACCAGCCCGTATGCCGTGTCGTTGGCTCGTGCGATCGCCTCGGCTTCCGTGGCGAATGTCGAGATCGGTGCGACCGGGCCGAAGATCTCCTCGACGGCGATCCGGGCGTCGGCCGGGACATGAGTGAGGACCGTCGGGGCATAGAACCACCCCTTACCGGGCAGCGGCCCACCGCCGGTGAGCACCTTCGCCCCACCGGCCACCGCCTCCTGGACGAGCGCGTCGACACCGTCGCGGGCCTTCTTGTCCACCAGCGGGCCGACGTCGATGCCTTTGACGGTGCCCTTGCCGACCTTGAGCGCCCCCATCCGCTCGGCGAAGCGCCGACCGAACTCTTCGGCGACCGACTCGTGGACGAGGAAGCGGTTGGCCGCCGTGCAGGCCTCGCCGATGTTGCGCATCTTGGCCAGCATCGCGCCGTCGACGGCCCGGTCGAGGTCGGCGTCTTCGAAGACGATGAACGGTGCGTTGCCGCCGAGCTCCATCGACAGCCGCAGCAGGCTGTCGGCCGACTGGGCAACAAGACGCTGCCCGACCTCGGTCGAGCCAGTAAAGGTGAGCTTGCGCAGCCGCGGGTCACGGATGATCGGCTCCATCACCGCGCCGGTGTGGGCGGTCGTCACAACGTTGAGGACTCCGGCCGGCACACCGCACTCAATGAGCACCTCGGTGAGCAGGAGCATCGTCAACGGGGTCTGGGCGGCCGGCTTGACGACCATCGTGCACCCGGCAGCGATGGCTGGGCCGATCTTGCGGGTGCCCATCGCCAGCGGGAAGTTCCACGGCGTGATCATCAGCGTCGGGCCGACCGGCTGCTTCATCGTCATGAGGCGGGTTGCCCCGTTGGGGGACACGGCATACCGGCCGTGGATCCGGACCGCCTCCTCGCTGAACCACCGGAAGAACTCCGCGCCATAGGCGACCTCCCCGCGAGCCTCGGCCAGCGGCTTGCCCATCTCAAGGGTCATGAGCATCGCGAAGTCGTCGGTGCGCGCGACGATCGCCTCATAAGCGCGCCGGAGGATCTCACCGCGGTCGCGGGGTGCCGTCCGCGCCCAGGTATGCTGCGCGGCCACCGCCGCATCCAGGGCGGCCTTCCCGTCGGCGACCGTCGCACTCGCCACGTGGGCGAGGATCTTGCCGGTTGCCGGGTCGTCGACCGACAGGGTCGCGCCGTCCGATGCCGCTCGCCATGTCCCGTCGATGTAGAGGCCCTTGGGCACTGCTTCCAGCAGCGCGGACTGGGTCATTCCCATGACTGAATCTCCTTGTGTCGCAGTGGCTCAGACGGACTCAGACGGACGCCGCGAAGGCGTCGGCGAGGATGGCCATGCCTTCGTGCAGCAGCTCGTCGCTGATGACCAGCGGCGGCAGGAAGCGGAAGACGTTGCCCAGGGTGCCGCAGGTGAGGGTGACCAGGCCCTGCGCGTGGCAGGCCTTGTTGATCGCGGCGGCCAGCGCAGCAGCCGGTTCCTTGGTCTCCGGGTCGGTGACCAGTTCCATGGCGATCATCGCGCCGCGACCGCGGATCTCCCCGACCTGTGGATAGATCGCGGCGAGCTTGGCCAGGTCGGCCCGCAGGATCGCCTCGATCTCCCGGGCCCGCGAACACAGGTCGAGCTCCTCCATGGTCTCGATCGCGCCCAACGCGGCGGCACAGGCGACCGGGTTGCCGCCGTAGGTGCCCCCGAGCCCGCCTGGGTGGATGGTGTCCATGATGTCCGCGCGCCCGGTGAGCCCGGAGAGCGGCATACCTCCCGCGATGCCCTTGGCGGTCGTGACGAGGTCGGGAACGACCCCTTCATCGTCGCAGGCAAACCAGTCGCCGGTCCGGCAGAAGCCCGATTGCACCTCGTCGGCGATGAACAGGATGTTGTTGTCACGGCACCACTGCGCGAGGGCAGACAGGAAGCCGCGCGGCGGGACCACGAAGCCGCCTTCACCCTGGATCGGCTCGATGATGACCGCGGCGGTGTTCTCCTCGCCGATCTGGGCGTGGATCTGGTCGATGATGTAGTCGAACGCCTCGTCGGCGCAGTGCTGCGGCCCGCCAGGCCAGCGGTAGGGGTAGGCCATCGGCACCCGGTAGAGCTCGCTGGCGAACGGCCCGAACTTGTGCTTGTAGGGCATGTTCTTGGCGGTCATCGCCAGGGTGAGGTTGGTGCGGCCGTGGTAGGCGTGGTCGAAGGCGACGATCCCGTCCTTGCCGGTGTAGTGGCGGGCCACCTTGACGGCGTTCTCGACGGCCTCGGCGCCGGAGTTGAACAACGCCGACCGCTTCGCGTGGTCGCCCGGCGTCAGCTCGTTGAGCTTCTCGCAGACCGCGACGTATTCCTCGTAGGGGTTGACCATGAAGCACGTGTGGGTGAGGTCCGCGACCTGGGCCGACACGCGCTGCACGACCTTGGGGGCGGCGTTGCCGACCGAGGTCACCGCGATGCCCGACCCGAAGTCGATGAGCTGGTTGCCGTCGGCGTCGACGAGGATCCCGCCGGCCGCGCGCTCGATGTAGGCCGGCAACCCGGTGCTCACCCCCGCCGACACCGCCGCGAGTTTGCGGGCGTGCAGAGCCTGCGACGCGGGTCCGGGGATCTCGGTGCGCAGGATCCGACGTTGCTTGATGGGCGTGGACATCTCTCAGGGCTCCTGTCGGGGCGGGGTGCGATCGGCAAGCAAGGGGGTGGCCGGGTCCCATGATGTCCCGTATGCCGCGTCGCGCCGTTTGCGCGCGATCGCGGACAACGCTTCCAGGACAACGCGATTGGCTAAAGCAGCGGTGATGTCGGCGTGGTCGTAGGGCGGGCTGACCTCGACGACGTCGATGCCGACAACGGGCAGCTCGAGGCAGATCCGCCGGACCGCGTCGAGCAGTTCGCGGGCGCTGAGCCCGCCGGGCTCCGGGGTGCCGGTCCCCGGGGCGTGGCCGGGGTCGCAGACGTCGATGTCGACCGAGAGGAACACCCCGTCGCACTCGTCGGTGGCGATGCCGAACGCCTCGGTGAGGCAGGGGGTGAGACCCCGGTGGACGATTTCGGTCATCTCATACGAGCGCATCCGCTGGGCCGCCATCCAGTCCAGCGTCTCCGGCCCGGGCCAATAGCCGCGCAGCCCCACCTGCAGGAACCGGTCGCCGCGCAGGGCTCCCGACTCGATGAGTCGTCGCATCGGTTGGCCATGCCCCCAGAGCGAGCCGAACTCGATGTCGCCAGTGTCGGCGTGGGCGTCGAAGTGGATCATGGACACGCGGCCGTGTCCCAGGACGTTGGCGACGCCTTTGGCGTCCGGGTAGGCGATCGAGTGGTCGCCGCCGAGCACGAGGGGGATCGCGCCTGAGCGGGCGATCTTCTCCACGGCTGCCTCGATCCGCCCGAGCGCCGTCACGATGTCCCCGGGCGGCAGCTCCACGTCGCCTGCATCCACCACGGTCAGGTCGCGCAGGCCGTCGACCCGCAGCGCGAGCGAGGGCCGCGACCCGTCGTGGGCGAGATAGTCGGTGGTGCGGATCGCCATCGGCCCAAACCTGGTGCCGGGTCGGTGAGAGGTCCCCCCGTCGAACGGGGCACCGAGGATGACGACGTCGGCGGCGGCATACGTGCTCTCGTCGTCGAGGTCGCACGCAGGGACGCCGAGGAAGGTGACGTCCGGCCCGAACTGCGCGCCGTAGCGGCTCATGATCCTGATCCTAGGAGGGCACGCCGGCCGGGGTCCGGTCCTGCATGGCCCACGGGGACCCGAAGCCGGTCGGCTTCGGGGCGGCGAGCAACTCAAGGAAGGGCACGGCGTCGAATGCTTCGGGGCCCAGGACACCGCTGCCCGACCACACTCCGGTGGCGAGCAGCTCCAGGGCGACGATCGGGTTGACCGCCGTCTGCCAGACGACGCACTGGGCGCCGTATTCACGCATCGACCACTCGTTGTCGACCACGTGGTAGAGGTAGACCTCCCGTGGTTTCCCGTCCTGGCCGGTTCCGGTCACCCACAGCCCGGCGCAGGTCTTGCCGGTCATCCGGGGCCCGATGGTTGCCGGGTCGGGCAGGCACGCTGCGACGACGTCGCGTGGCGAGACCTCGACGCCCTTGACCCGGATCTTCTCGGTGCGGTCCAAGCCGAGCTCGTTGAGGGTGCGCAGGATGGTGATCATCTGCTCGCCGAGGCCGTATTTGAAGGTCACCCGCCGGGCATCGACCCAGCGCGGCATGAGCAGGACTTCCTCATGCTCGACGTGCACGCACTCGACCGGTCCGATCCCTTCGGGGAAGTCGAAGATCTCCGGCTCGCTGAACGGGGCGAGGGTGAACCAGCCGCGGTCCTTCTCCCAGACGACGGGCGGGTTGAGGCACTCCTCGATGATCGTCCACATCGAAAAGCCCGGCGCGAAGACCTCTTTCCCCGACTCGTCGCGGATGACGAGGTTGGCGCCGTCGCGGGTGCCGAGTTCGTCGATCGAGGCGAACAGGTGGTCGGCGGCATACCGGGCGAAGACGTCGGACAACCCCGGTTCGATGCCGATGCCCACGAGCGCAAGCAGCTCATCCCGCTCCCAGTCGGCGGCCTGGGCGAACTGCTCGTCGCCGAGCATCACCCCGGTGAGCTCGTGGGGACGCTGCGGATGGGGACGGGAGAGCGACATCGCCATGTCGAGGTAGTGAGCACCGGCCGCCCGTGCGCCGGTGAAGATCGGCATGACGAAACGAGGGTCGACCGCGTTGAAGACGTGCGTGATCCGGTGCTCCCGGACCAGACTCGCCACCGCGTCGGCATCGGACGCGTCGACGTATGCCGCCACCAACCGGCTCTCCCCGGGTCGCCGGGCGCTCGCCGCAGCGACCGTGGCCTGGGCCCGGCCCAGGTCGTAGTCGGCCACGACAAGCGTCTGGAAGAAGTCCCGTTCGACGGCGATCCGGGCAGCGGCGTCGCCGACTCCCCCGGCCCCGACCATGAGGATCCGCACGAGCTATCAGTCCGCTTTCTGACGACGATTGCTGATGATCTGACCGCCGGCGACGAAGGCCAACGCCAAGAGGAACATCAGCGTTCCGATGACGTTGATCTGGACCGGCGTCCCGCGCTGAGCCGCTCCCCAGACATACATGGGGAAGGTGATCGACGAGGGGCTCGCGTTGAAGTTCGTGATGATGTAGTCGTCGAACGACAGCGAGAACGCCAGCAACGCGCCGGCGGCGATGCCGGGTGCCACGAGGGGCAGGGTGACCCGCAGGAAGGTCTGCACCCCGTTGGCATAGAGGTCCGCGGCCGCCTGTTCCAACCGGGGGTCGAGCGCGGCGACGCGGGCCTTGACCGTCGTCACGACGAACGAGATGCAGAACAGAATGTGGGCGATGAGGATCGTCGTCTGGCCCATCGGGAAGCCGAGTGAGATGAACAACGTCAACAGGCTCGATCCCATGACGACCTCCGGGGTCGCCATCGGCATGAAGACCAAGAGGTTGGTCATGGCCCGGCCACGGAAACGGTAACGCTGCAGGGCGAAAGCCATCATCGTCCCGAGGATCGTCGCCGCCAGGGAGGCGATCACCCCGATCTGCAGGCTGAGCCCCAGCGCCGGGCAGATACCGGGCGTGCCGCACGGATCGGTCCACGCGTCCGTGGAGAACTGGGTAAATTCGTAGTTGTAGCGCCCGTTCGGTTTGTTGAACGAGAAGATCGCCACGACGACGTTCGGCAACAGGATGTAGGCCATGACGCCGAGGCCGGCGATGACGACGAGGTTGCGTCGGAGCCAGGTCATCTCACACCAACTCCTCGGTCCCGGCGCGGCGCACATACAGGGCCACGAGCACGATGATCGAGGCCATCAGCACAAACGACAGCGCCGCGGCCAACGGGTAGTCCAGCACCCGAAGGAACTGCGAGTCGATGACCTGCCCGATCATCACGGTCTGGGTGTTGCCGAGCAGCCGGGAGTTGATGTAGTCACCGCTGGCCGGGATGAAGGTCAGCAGGGTGCCGGCCACGACTCCCGGCAGCGACAACGGCCAGATCACTTTCCAAAAGGTCTGCACCGGCGTCGCATAGAGGTCGCCGGCCGCCTCGATGAACCGGTGGTCCATCCGCTCGATGTTGGAGTAGAGCGGCAGCACCATGAACGGCAGGAAGTTGTAGGTGAGCCCGCAGATGACCGCGAACGGCGAGGACAACAACAAGTCATTGGGGGTGAGCCCGACGATCTGCAGGAGGTCGGTGAAGTGGGTGAACCGCGCGATCCGGGCGATGACGCCGTCGTCGGTGAGGATGATCTGCCAAGCCAGCGTCCGGATGAGGAAACTGGTGAAGAACGGTGCGATGACCAGGACGAGCATGATGTTCTTGAACCGACCCGCTCGGTGGGCGATGAACCACGCCAAGGGATAGCCCAGCAGCAGCGTGAAGACAGTCGCCAGACCGGCGAAGATCATCGAACGCAGGAACTGTGGCCAGTAGCGGGACAGCGCATCGGCATACTGACCGAAGTTCCACGTGAGGACGTAACCATTGTCGACATCGCCGGTCTGCAGCGACTGCGAGGCCAGCGAGATCGTCGGGATGACGAAGAACACCGCCAGCCAGAGAATGCCCGGCAGCAACAGCAGGTACGGCGTCCAACCGCGCCTGCCCATCAGCTGGCCCCGGGTAGTTCGGACCCCGCGCTCGCGTCCTGGCTCGCATCGAGGGCGAACGCGTGGGCGGGATCCCAGGCGAGGGAAACCTCGTCACCCAGCTCCGACCGGGGCTGGCCGTCGTTCTGCTGCACGACGACGAGTTCTTGGCCCCACGGCATACGGACCAGGTAGGTCGTGGCAACGCCCGTGAAGGACACGTCGGTGACGGTGCCGCGCAACGCGTTCCCACCCGCGGGGGCCGTGGCCAACCCGATCCGCAGTTTCTCGGGGCGGACCCCCAACCACACGGATGTGCTCGCCGCCGGGACCATGGACCGATCCACAGCCACCCGTATGCCGTGCACGTCCACGACCGCACGGTCGCCGTCGGAGCCGACGATCGTCCCGCTCAGCAGGTTGGACTGACCGAGGAAGTTGGCGACGAAGGTCGAGGCCGGGCGCTCGTAGAGGTCAGCGGGATGACCGACCTGTTCCAGTTTCCCGGACTTCATCACGGCGATGGTGTCGGCCATCGTCATGGCCTCTTCCTGGTCGTGCGTGACGTGCACGAACGTGAGGCCAACTTCTTGCTGGATCCGCTTAAGCTCGATTTGCATCTGACGGCGCAGCTTGAGGTCCAGGGCGCCGAGCGGTTCGTCAAGCAGCAGGACATCCGGTCGGTTGACGATCGCCCTGGCCAGGGCCACGCGTTGCTGCATGCCACCGGAGAGTTGGCTGGGCTTCTTCTTAGCCGTGTGACCCAGCTCGACCAGATCTAGTGCTTCCTGGGCTTTGGTCTTCCAGTCCGAGTCCCCCCGGCGCCGCAGACCGAAGGCGACGTTGTCCAGGATGGTCAGGTGGGGAAAGAGGGCATAGCTCTGGAACACCGTGTTGACGTTGCGCTGGTAGGCCTTCAGGCCGGTGATCTCTCGCGCGCCGATGGCGATCGAGCCTGACGTCGGGGCTTCCAGTCCGGCGACCATGCGCAAAGTGGTCGTCTTCCCACACCCGGACGGTCCGAGCAGAGCGAAGAACGACCCCTTCGGGATGACCAGCGACACGTCATTGACGGCCGTGAACGTGTCGTACCTCTTGACCAGATTGGTCAGGATGAGGTCACCGTGGAAGAGCTCGCCCATCAGCCGGTGACGAGCGCTTGGAACTTGCGGTTGTACTTGGTCTCCTCATCGGCGGTCAGGCCACGGAAGACGTGAGCCTTGGACATCGTGGCGGCGCTGGGAACGATGAGTTCGTTCTTGCCCATCTCTGGGTCGGCCGCGGTGAGGATCTCCTTGACGCCCTTGACCGGGGAGATGTAGTTGACGTAGGCGACGACCTCCGCCATGACCTTGGGGTCGTAGTAGTAGTCCACGAGGCGCTCGGCGTTCTTCTTGTGCTGGGCCATGCCCGGGATGACGAAGTTGTCCGACCAGAGCGTGCAACCAGTGGCCGGCAGGGCGTAGCCGAGGTTGGGGTTGTCGGCCTGCAGCTGGATGACATCGCCGGTCCAGGCGATGCAGGCCGCGATGTCGCCGGAGGCCAGCGGCTTGGTGTAGTCGTTGCCGGTGAAGCCCTTGATCTGACCGGAGTCCTTGGCCTTCTGCAACTCGGCCATCGCCGCGTCGAAGTCGGCGTCGGTAAAGCTCTCGAGCTTCTTACCCAGGGCCAGCAGCACCAGACCGACGGTGTCGCGCATCTCGGTGAGCAGGGTGACCTTGCCCTTGAGCGCCGGGTCGGTGAGCAGCTGGTCGATGGTCTCGATCTTCTTGCCGCCGGTCGCCTTGGGGTTCCAGGCGATCCCGGCGAATCCGCTCTGCCACGGCAGGGAATAGACCCGGCCCTTGTCGAACTCGACATTGCGCAGCGAGTCTTCGACGTTCTTGGCGTTGGGCATGTTGGCCATGTCGAACTTCTGGACGTAACCCAGGCGGATCAACCGGGCGACCATCCAGTCGGTGCTGCACCAGACGTCACGACCGGTGTCGTTGCCGGCCTCAAGCAGCGGTCGCACCTTGGCGTAGAACTCATCGTTGTCGTTGTAGTCCTCGGTGTAGTTCACCTTGATGCCGGTGGCCTTGGTGAACGCATCGACCGACGGACGGGCCTGGGTCTTGTCGTCGACGTCGATGTATTCAGGCCAGTTGGACCAGTTGACGACCTTCTCGACATCGGACTTGTCCGTCGCGGCCTTGGCGACCGGGATGGCCGGTGCCGCCGAGGTCGCAGCCCCGGAGGCCGCCCCCGTCGGCGCCGCCGCGGCCGAGGTCGTGGTCGCGTTCTTGCCGGGCGTCCCGCACGCCGCAAGCATCGCGGCCGCGGACATCCCCGCCAGCCCGCTGATCGCTGTCCGTCGCGACACGAGCCCGCGGGCCAGAGCGGCCTGGAATGGAGTCGGCATCTGATCGGCCATGATGGCCCCCTTCACTGCTCTATCGGTGGTGCCGTGCCCCCTCGGCACGGGTCGTGCTCATGGGAGAAAGTCCGTGGTGTCAGGACTCGATGTTGGCCATGACGTGCTTGATGCGCGTGTAGTCCTCAAGCCCGTACATCGACAGGTCCTTGCCGTAGCCACTGTTCTTGTAACCCCCGTGCGGCATCTCGGCGACGATCGGGATGTGGGTGTTGATCCACACGCAGCCGAAGTCCAGCGCGCGCGACATCCGCATCGCGCGGCCGAAGTCCTTGGTCCAGACCGACGAGGCCAGGCCGTAGTCCACACCGTTGGCCCAGCGGATCGCCTCGTCCTCGTCGGAGAACCGCTGGACGGTGATGACCGGGCCGAAGATCTCGTTCTGGATGTGCTCGTCATCCTGGCGCAGCCCGGCCAGCACGGTCGGGGCGATGAAGAAGCCGTCACCCAGCTCGGTCACCCGCGAGCCGCCAGCAACAACCGAGGCGTGCGCCGGCACCCGGTCGATGAACCCGGTGACCCGCTCCAGCTGGGCGGGGTTGTTGACCGGGCCGAAGAGAGCGTCCTCGTCGTCGGGCATCCCCACCTTGGCGGAGTTCGCGGCATACTCCCCGAGCGCGGCGACGAAGTCGTCGTAGATCCGGGGGCCAGCGAGCACCCGGGTCGCGACAGTGCAGTCCTGGCCCGCGTTGAAGTAGCCCGCGATCGCGATCCCTTCCACGGCCGCGTCGAGGTCGGCGTCGTCGAAGACGACGACCGGCGCCTTGCCACCGAGTTCAAGATGCACTCGCTTGAGGCCTTCGGCTGCAGCCGCGGCCACCTGCGAGCCGGCCCGCACCGAGCCAGTGATGGCGACCATGTCGGCCCGCGGGTGCGAGACCACCATGCGCCCCGTGTCACGGTCGCCCGTGACGACGTTGAAGGTCCCCGCCGGGAAGCAGTCAGCGGCCAACTCGGCCAGCAGCAGCGTGGTCTCGGGCGTCGTGTCACTTGGCTTGAGGACGACGGAGTTGCCTGCCGCCAGCGCGGGGGCAATCTTCCAGATCGCCATCATCATCGGGTAGTTCCACGGGGTCACCTGGCCGATCACGCCGATCGGCTCGCGGCGGATCCAGGAGGTGTGACCGGGCATGTACTCGCCCGCCGACCGGCCTTCCAGAACGCGCGCCGCACCGGCAAAGAATCGGATCTGGTCAAGCATCGGCGGCACCTCCTCGCTCGCGGTGAGCGCGTGAGGTTTGCCGGTGTTCTCACCTTCCAGGTGCACAAAGTCGTCGGCTCGTGCCTCGACGGCCGCGGCGAACGTGAGCAGCGCCTCCTGGCGCTGGCGAGGCGTCGTGCGGCCCCACTCGCCGAAGGCGCTGGACGCCGCGGCATACGCCCGGTCGACGTCCTCCTGCCCGGAGACCGCAGCGGTGGCGACAACCTTGCCCGTGGCAGGGTTGACGACGTCGCTGCGCGTGTCCGTCGTGGCATCGACGAACTGTCCGCCGATGTGGTTGCGCAGCACGCGCGGAGCGTCCGACATGAGTTCCTCCGTTGAGCTCGCCGTCCGGTTCCCGGGACCAGACGCGGTTTCGGGCAATGTAGCCGTCTGGCGACCTTTTCGGTAGTAGTGAGCCATCACAAGTTGGCGATTCTGCCCTCTAGCGGCGTCATGACGACAGATTCCGAAGTACGCACGCCCGTTTCCCCTTGCCATCCGGGGTCTCAGCGGGCACCATCTGACCCCATGACTTCGCCAGACTCCCGACGTCCGCCGCGCGGCCGACCGCGTCAGGTGCTGGATGCAACGGCGAAGGCGATCATCGAGCAGTTGCAGGCCGACGGACGGCGCTCGTATGCCGCGATCGCCGCTGCGGTGGGCCTGTCCGAGGCCGCCGTGCGCCAGCGGGTGCAGAAGCTCATCGACGGCGGGGTCGTGCAGATCGTCGCGGTCACCGACCCTCTGCATGTCGGGTTCCTACGCCAGGCCATGGTCGGCATCAAGGTGCGCGGCGACATCGCTCCTGTCGCTGAGGCGATCAGCGCGATTGCGGAAGTCGACTACGTGGTGACGACGGCCGGCAGTTTCGACCTGCTCGCCGAGGTGGTGTGCGAGGACGACGCCCACCTGCTCGAAGTGATCTCACAACGCATCCGCAGCCTGCCGGGCGTGGCCGCCACGGAGACGTTCGTCTACTTGGAACTCAACAAACAGCACTACAACTGGGGTACACGATGACGATCTACCCGTCCGAGATCTGGGAACCCAGCTCCGACTACCACACCAGGACGGGCAAGCTCTATTCAGAAGCCGCCCGAGACCACCTGTGGATGCATTTCACCCGCCACTCGGTGTTCGAGGGCCACGAGGGCGCGCACAACGTGCCGCTCATCGTCAAAGGCGAGGGCGCCTACATTTGGGACGACCGCGGCAACAAATACCTCGACGGGCTGGCCGGCCTGTTCACCGTTCAGGTCGGGCATGGTCGGGCGGAACTCGCCGACGCAGCGATGGAGCAGTTCAAGAAGATCGCCTACTTCCCGTTGTGGTCCTACGCCCATCCGCGGGCCATCGAACTAGCCGAGCGGCTAGCCCATTACGCACCGGGCGATCTCAACCGGGTCTTCTTCACCACCGGTGGCGGCGAGGCCGTCGAATCGGCCTGGAAGCTGGCCAAGCAGTACTACAAGCTCATCGGGAAACCGCTCAAGACCAAGGTGATCAGCCGCAACATCGCCTATCACGGCACCCCGCAGGGAGCCTTGTCGATCACCGGCA
The DNA here is from genome assembly GCA_044220725.1 of Dermatophilaceae bacterium. Classification (GTDB taxonomy): domain Bacteria; phylum Actinomycetota; class Actinomycetes; order Actinomycetales; family Dermatophilaceae; genus Phosphoribacter. The sequence goes on along the minus strand of JBGAQN010000058.1, from coordinate 19,767 downwards.
TACCGGCTGCCAAGGCGGTGTTCGAGCCCTTGGTTCCGGGCGGTCACAAGGTGCCCAACACCAACCTTTACCGGGCCCCGGAGCACCTGCGCGACGACCCCAAGGCGTTCGGGTTGTGGGCCGCCAACCGGATCGCCGAGGCGATCGAGTTCGAGGGTCCGGAGACGGTTGCGGCGGTCTTCCTCGAGCCGGTGCAGAACTCCGGTGGCTGCTTCCCCCCACCGTCAGGCTACTTCGACCGGGTCCGCGAGATCTGCGACGAATACGACGTCCTGCTGGTTTCCGACGAGACGATCTGCGCGTTCGGGCGGATCGGGGACTTCTTCGCGTGCAATCAGTTGGGCTATGTCCCGGACATCATCACGACCGCCAAGGGCGTGACGTCAGGGTATGCGCCACTGGGCTGCATGGTCGTCAGCGACCGGATCTTCGAGCCGTTCCGACACGGGCTCACCTACTTCCCGCACGGCTATACCTTTGGTGGACACCCGATTTCGTGTGCGATCGCGATGGCCAACCTCGACATCTTCGAGCGCGAGGGCATCAACGAACATGTCCGTGAGACGGCCCCCGCGTTCCGCGCCGCCTTGGAGGGGCTCCTGGACATCCCCATCGTCGGCGACGTTCGCGGCGAGGGCTTCTTCTACGGCATAGAGCTGGTCAAGGACAAAGCGACTCGCGAGACCTTCGACGACGGCGAGTGCGAGCGGCTGCTGCGCGGCTACCTCTCCAAGGCGCTGTTCGACTCCGGCATTTACTGCCGCGCCGACGACCGCGGCGACCCAGTCATCCAGCTCGCTCCCCCGCTCATCATCGGCCAGACCGAGTTCGACGACATCGCGGCCAAGCTGCGCTCGGTGTTGGAAGGCGCCGAAGCCTACTTGTGAGCCGACCGCTGTGGTGGGAGCACGGCATACCGTCGCCTCCCGGGTCCGCGACGACCGCGGTCAGGTATGCCGCGTCGCCGCCGCCGCAGGCCGACGTCGTCATCGTGGGCGGTGGCTACACGGGTTTGTGGACCGCCTACTACCTGCTCGGGCTGGACCCGTCTCTGTCGGTGGTGGTGCTGGAGGCCGAGCACATCGGGTTCGGCGCCAGCGGGCGTAACGGCGGCTGGGTCTCGGCCCTATGGCCGGTGTCAGCGGCAACCTTGGCCCACGAATCCGGTGATGCGGCAGCCCGATCCATGGGTGCGGCACTGCGCGAGACGGTGGCTGAAGTCGGACGGGTCGCGGCAGTCGAGGGCATCGAGTGCGGGTTCCATCAGGGCGGCGTCGTCCTCGGCGCGCGGACTCCCGCTCAGGTCGAGCGGGCGCGAGCGTATGCCGCCTCCGGCGCACAGTGGGGCGACGGAACCGCGTGGCTCGACCTGCCCGCGGCGCGTGAGCGAGTCCGGATGGCGGGGATGCTGGGGGCGACCTACAACCCGAACTGTGCGCGGGTTCATCCTCGGGCGCTGGTGGATGGACTTGCGGCCGTGGTGCATTCGCGCGGCGCGATCATTGTCGAGGGTGCCCGGGTGGCGTCTGCATCGCCGGGACGAGTGGTCCGGCACGTCATCGTCTATGGCCAACGGACCGCCGACGACCGGATCGCGTTCGGGGGGCGCGGGGCCCCGTATCACTGGGGTTCGTCCATTCGGCCCGAATTCGATTCCGAGCCGTCGGTTTTCGTTGAGTTGGAGCGCACCTTGCGTGAGCTGTTCCCCGTGCTCGACGGGTATGCCGCCACCCACCGATGGGGCGGTCCGCTCGGGATCGCGCGGGACTGGCATCCGGCGGTGGGCTATGACCCGGTGGCTCGGCTGGGGTGGGCCGGGGGCTATGTCGGGGACGGCGTGGCCGCGAGCAACCTTGCGGGTCGGACCCTGGCGGACCTGGTGCTGGGGCGGCCGTCGGCACTGACCCGGTTGCCCTGGGTCGGGCACGTGTCCCCGGCCTGGGAGCCCGAACCGGTGCGCTGGCTGGGGGTCAATGCCGGGCTTCGGGTGGCTGGGTGGGCCGACGCCGAGGAGTCGCTGACCGGGCGCGAAGCGGTGCTGGGCCGGGCGTTGTCGGCGTTGACCGGCCACTGATCCGGGTCGCGCTCGTGACGCCGGAGTCGCGCGCTGACAGGGACCGCCTCCGTTCCTGCTCGGGTGAGCGGAATCGACACCAGGGCGTCGATTCCGCTCACCCCACGGCTGGCGGACGGGCCCGGCCCTGAGGAAACCGTCGGCGAGTGTGACGAATTCGGGCAAGACAGGTGGAGGCCGGGCCCGCAGCTGCTCGTGAGCGGGCCTCAGGTGCCTCTGAAGATCAGCGCAGCGAGCAGGATGACGGGCGCCGACGCCAGGGTCGTGACGAAGATGGTGTCGCGGGTGAGGTAGACGCCCCGGTCATAGCGCAAGGAGTAGGTGAAGATGTTCTGCGCCGTCGGCAAGGCCGCCATCACCACGACGACGAACAACTCGTGCCCCCGCAGGCCGAGCGCAGCACCGAACGCTGCGGCGGCCAACGGCTGCCCGACCAGCTTGAGCCCGGACAACGTCGTCACTCGACCCAACTCCTCGCCCGGCCGCTGACCCAACCGCAATGCGACACCGAAGGCAATGAGCATGCACGGCACCGCGAGGTTCCCGATGAGGGTGATGGGGTCGAGCAGCACCGGCGGCAGGGTCACGTGGGTCACGGACAGAATGAGCCCGATGAGCGCCCCGACCGTGATCGGGTTGCGGAACAGCCCGACCAGCCGGGCCACCAACCCCGGCTTGGCCCCAGGAAGTTGAGAGTCCAGCACCGTCATGCTCACCGGCGTCAGGACCAGCAGCTGGTAGAGCAGGACGGGGGCGGCATACGTGATGTTGCCCAGGACGTAGAGCGCGATCGGCAGACCGAGATTGCCCGAGTTGACGTATCCCGCGCACAGCCCGGCCATCACCGTGTCGCCCAAGCCCATCCCCCACCGCCAGCGAGCGACGGCCGCCGCGACCGTCAGCACGACCAGCGAAGAGAGCGCCGCGACGATCAGCCCTGCAGACAGCACCTCTGCGACCGGAGCCCGCGAGAGCACGACGAGCAGGAGTGCGGGCGATGCGACGAAGAACGCCACATCGGCCAGGATCTGGCGTGCCTGCAGCCCGAGCACCCCGACATGGGCCAGGACGAACCCGACGGCGACAACGGCCGAGATTGTCGAGAAGCCCTGCAGCGCACCGAGCACTACCGCATCGTGGCACCGCGGGCGGGAGGGCGGCATACCCGTCCGTGGGATGGTCCCACGCGCGAGCAGGTATGCCGCCGGCTGACCTACCCCTGCGGGCGCAGCACCGGGGCGAGCCGGTCCAGAACTCCCGCATCCTCGATCGTCGCGGGCACGGCCGGGGTGTGACCGTCAGCGATCTCGCGCATCGTCTTGCGCAGGATCTTGCCCGACCGGGTCTTGGGCAAGGCCGCGACGATGTCCACCGATGACCGCGCACTCAGCGACGGCAGGGTGGCCGGCCAGGGCCGCTTCGATCGAGCCGGTCGACAGGCGGTGTCCGGCGACGTTGAGGACGTCGTCGGTGCGGCCCATGACGTAGATGTAGCCGTCCTCGTCGATGAAGCCGCCGTCACCGGTGAGGTAGTAGCCGGGGTAGGCCGACAGGTAGGACGAGACGTAGCGCTCGTCGTCCTGCCACAGCGTCGGGAACGTCCCCGGGGGCAGCGGCAGCTTGATCGCGATCGCGCCCTCTGTCCCGGCAGGTAGTTGGTCGCCGATCGGGTCGAGGACCTGGACGTCGTAGCCCGGCACGGCAACCGAGGGTGAGCCCGCCTTGATCGGCAACCGCTCCAGCCCGACGCAGTTGGCCGCGATCGGCCAGCCGGTCTCGGTCTGCCACCAGTTGTCGATGACCGGCTTGGCCAGGCGATCAGTCGCCCAGTGGTAGGTGTCGGGGTCGAGCCGCTCCCCAGCGAGGAACAGTTGGCGGAAGTGCGACAGGTCGTGGCCGGCCAGCTTGCTCGCTTCGGGGTCTTCCTTCTTGATGGCTCGGAAGGCCGTGGGGGCGGTGAACATGGTCACGGCGCCATATTCGGCGATGATCCGCCAGAACGCGCCCGCATCCGGGGTCCCGACCGGCTTGCCTTCGTAGAGGATCGTCGTCGCGCCCGTGAGCAGGGGGGCATAGACGATGTAGGAATGCCCGACGACCCAGCCGACGTCGCTGGCGGTGAACATCGTCTCGCCCGGCTCGACGTTGTAAATGTTGCGCATCGACCAGCGCAGGGCCACCGCGTGACCGCCGTTGTCACGGTAGATGCCCTTGGGCTTCCCGGTCGTGCCTGAGGTGTAAAGGATGTAGAGCGGGTCGGTCGCGGCAACCTCGACGCAATCGGCGCCAGCGTCACCGGCCGGCGAAGCGACGAACTCCTGCCAGTCCACCCAGCCCTCAAGCAGTTCGGCGGGCGACTGCTCGCGCTGCAGCAGCACCACCTGGTCCGGCTTGTGCTCCGAGCGCGCGATGCCCTCGGCGAGGAACGGCTGATACGGCACCACGCGGCTGGGCTCGATGCCGCACGAGGCAGTGAGGATGAGCTTGGGCTTGGCGTCGTCGATCCGGGCCGCGACCTCGGCTGGCGCGAACCCACCGAACACCACCGAGTGGATGGCCCCGATGCGGGCACAGGCCAGCATGGCGAACGCGGCCTCGGGCACCATCGGCATGTAGACGAGCACCCGGTCGCCCTTGCCGACACCGGCCCCGGCCAGCGCCCCGGCGAGCCGGCGGACGTGACCCAGCAGGTCGGCATACGTGAAGGACTCCTTGCGCCCCGTCACCGGTGAGTCGTAATGCATGGCGACCTGGTCGGCGCGCCCGCCTGTGACGTGCCGGTCGACCGCGTTGTAGCAGGTGTTGAGCGTCCCGTCGGGAAACCACCGGTAGAACGGGGGCCGGCTGTCATCGAGAACCGTTGACGGCGGCGTGATCCAGTCGATGTCCTTGGCGGCCTCGCCCCAGAAGGCGGTCGGGTCGGCCAGGCTCGCGGCATACGCGGAAGAGTAGGCGCCATTGCTCATGGGTCAAGAGGGTGCCCGGGATGCCGCAACGCCGCTACCGCGAGCGCGACCTGGCCTGCGCTCTTGCGCCCGGAACGCAACCACCTGCGCCGAACGGTCGTCTGGGCTGGCTGCCTCTGGCAGAGTGCCTCCGTGGAGATCGACCGCCTCGAATCGCTGCGAGCCCTGCTCGCTCATGGCGGCGCGCTCGGCGGGGTCCGGCTGCAAGACTTGGATCTGCATGGCGTCGAGGACCAACTCCTCGACCGCACCGATGTCACCGATCTCGTCGTACTCGGCGGACGACTCAGCTCGGCGCTCACGCTGCACCTGGTCAGGCATGGAGCGATCGTCTTCCCCAGCGACCCCAAGGCACCGGTCGAGGTCTACCGCGCGCGGCTCTACACCGCCGATGAATTGTATGCCGGGCTATCCGGGGCCATGGGGTATGCCGGGACTCCCGACGCGCGCGCCTACGAATGGACCCGTGACCGACGCTCGGGGCGCGATGCCTACGTCACCATGCTGCGGGCCATCCACGACGAGTCGATCACCGACACCCTCGACGATGTCCTCGACGGGCTTGCCGTGGCAGGGGTTATGGGTGGCCACGAGGCCCAACGGGGTAGCGGCGTCTACGCGGCCGCCGCGCGCCTGGGCTATGCCCTCGCAGAGGGCGGCTGCGTGGTTGCGACCGGGGGCGGCCCCGGCGCGATGGAGGCCGCCAACCTCGGCGCGTATGCCGCGTCCCTGACTGACCTGGGCAGCGCGGTCGGTGTGCTCGCTCAGGTGCCCTCGTATCGGTCCGACATTGGCGGGTGGGCGGCGTTAGGGCTGAGGGTGCGCGATCAACTCGGGCGGCGACCGGACAGCGATGCGTTGGATGGAAGTGCGTTACGGACGATCGGCATCCCGACCTGGTTCTACGGACACGAGCCGCCCAACGTGTTTGGGCAGGGAATCGGGAAGTACTTCTCCAACGCGCTGCGCGAAGACGGCCTGCTGGCCCGATGCACCGCCGGGATCGTGGTTCTCCCCGGGGCTGCGGGCACCGTGCAGGAGATCTTCCAGGGGGTGACCCGGCTGTATTACGAGCGAATGGCCGGTGCCGAAGGCCTCTTGCCCCCCCTCGTGCTCGTCGGCAGGCGGCACTGGGAGAGCACGCTCCCCGCCTGGCCGCTGGTCAACGAATTGGCCGGCGGTCGTGCCATGGCCGACGTAGTGCACCTCGTCGATTCGGTCGATGAAGCTGTGGCGACCCTCTTGCGTCAACGTTGACGTCAGCCGACGGCGGATCGAGCAGTCACGAAGGCGTCGACACAGGCCCGGACGTCGGCCTCGGAGTGGGCTGCCGAGAGCTGGACCCGGATCCGGGCCTTGCCCTTGGGGACGACCGGGAATGAGAACGCGATGACATAGACCCCGTTGCCCAGCATGTGATCGGCGATCATCGTCGCCTGCCGAGCCCCGTCCTCGCCGGGGAACATCACCGGGGTGATCGGGTGCGACCCGGGCAACAGGTCGAAACCGGCGGTGGTCATGAGTTCCCGGAAGAGGGTGCTGTTGCGCCGCAACGCTGCCCGCGCATCGCCCGAGGACGCCACGAGATCCAGGGCGGCCAACGACCCGGCCACCACCGACGGGGCCACCGAGTTGGAGAACAGGTAGGGACGCGAGCGCTGACGCAGCAGGTCGACGACCTCACGATGGCTGGAGACATAGCCGCCTGATGCTCCGCCGAGCGCCTTGCCCAAGGTCCCCGTGATGATGTCGACCCGGTCGGCCACCCCGAACAGCTCAGGGGTCCCGCGGCCACCCTCTCCGACGAACCCCACCGCGTGCGAATCGTCGACGAGGACCATCGCGGCATACTCGTCGGCGAGGTCGCAGATGGCTGGGAGCGGCGCGTAGGAGCCGTCCATCGAAAAGACCCCGTCGGTGACGATGACGACCCGATGGGCGCCGGCAGCGCGGGCCGCCTCCAACTGGGCGCGCAGGTCGGCCATGTCGGCGTTGCGGTAGCGATAGCGGGCCGCCTTGGCAAGGCGCACCCCGTCGATGATTGAGGCGTGGTTGAGCTCGTCGGAGATGATCGCGTCACCTTCACCGAAGAGCACCTCAAAGACGCCACCGTTAGCGTCGAAACACGAGGAATAGAGGATCGTCGCTTCGGTGCCGAGGAACGTCGAGAGCCGCTCTTCCAGCACAGTGTGCTGAGTCTGGGTGCCGCAGATGAAGCGAACTGACGCCATACCGAAGCCCCAGTCGTCCAACGCGGCCTTGGCGGCGGCCACGACCGTCGGGTGGTCGGCTAGGCCGAGGTAGTTGTTGGCGCAAAAGTTGAGCACCGTCACCTCAGCGCCCGTCGAGCCCTCCGCCACTCCCACCTGAGCCGACTGCGGGCTCGTGAGCTGCCGCTCGCGCTTGTAGAGCCCGGCGGCCCGGATATCCTCCAGGGTGGCGGCTAACTCGTCTTTGACGGACCCGTACACGGTTTCACCTTCTCATGACAGGTCCGCGAGCCGGTCGCGGACAGGGATGGTCACCGTAATAGCCGGCGGAACGCTGCCGCGAGTTCACCGTGATCGATCGACTCGCCGCGTCGCAGCGTGAGGTAATGCAACGCCGTGCCACCGACGAAGTCGATGACATGTCGAGCCCGCACCTGGGGCTCGGGGACCCCGATCCTATCGAGGATGACCGCGACGAGGTCCAACAGCGCGGCCTGACCCTGCGTCATGACCTGGGGGCTGCCGAAGAAGAGCACGAACCTCGCCTTGGTGGACACGCTCGTTTCTTGCACGTGAATGATCGTGAGGTGGGCCATCCGGTCGGCGAACTCGGCCACGGTGGTCGGCGTGAGATCGCCGCCGCTGGACATCCAGGCCAGGCCGTCGAAAGTAATGATCCGACCGACCATGGCGTCGATGAGCGCGTCCATCGTGGGGAAGGCTGCGTGAGTCGTCCCCCGCTCGACTCCTGCCTCGTCGTCGACTCCGTCGAACGTCAGCCCTTGGACACCAGTGGCCCCAACGACCGCAAGTGCGGCGTCCAGGAGCGCGTCGGAGGTGGTCACGGCCGGAAGCCTAGACGGCGCTGCAGCAGCCCGCGTGGGAAATGCTGATAACCCCACATCGCTCGGTCAACTCCAGTCAAGCACGACCTTGCCGCAGTCACCCGAACGCGCCGCAGCGAACCCGTCCGCCCACCGATCAGCTGGGAACCGATGGGTGATGACCGACGACACGGCCGCCTTGAACACCTCGGAACTGGCCAGCATCGAGGACATGAGATACCAGGTCTCGAACATCTCGCGGCCGTAGATTCCCTTGAGAGTGATCATGTGGGTGATCACCCGGCCCCAGTCGATCGGGTAGGGATCCTTGGGCAACCCGAGCATCGCGACCTTGCCACCGTGGTTGAGGTTTCCGAGCATCTCGGCCACCGCCGACGGCGCCCCCGACATCTCCAGGCCGATGTCGAAGCCCTCACGCATCCCCAGGGACCGCTGGGCGTCCTTGATCCGGGTGGTGGCGACGTTGACGGTGAGATCGGCGCCGGCACCCTTGGCCAAGGCCAGGCGATAGTCGGACACATCGGTGACGACAACGTTCTTGGCTCCGGCGTGCCGCGCGATCGCGGCCGCGATCACCCCGATCGGACCGGCACCAGTGATGAGCACGTCCTCGCCGACCAGCGGCCATTGCAGTGCCGTGTGGGTCGCGTTGCCCAGGGGGTCGAAGATCGCGCCGAGATCGGGGTCGATCGAATCGGGCTGTACCCAGACGTTGGTCGCCGGCAGGACGATGTAGTCCGCGAACGCTCCGTCCCGGTTGACCCCGATGCCGACGGTGTTGATGCACACATGGCGACGACCGGCCCGGCAGTTGCGACAGTGTCCGCAGACGATGTGCCCCTCACCGGACACCCTCGCGCCGACCGCCACCGCGGTTCCGGCGGGCACGTCCTCCCCCACCTGGACGATCTCGCCGTAGAACTCGTGCCCGATGACCATCGGTGCCTGGACCGTCGACGCGGCCCAGTCATCCCATTGCTCCAGGTGCAGGTCGGTGCCGCACAACCCGGCGCGCAGCACGCGCACCTTCACATCGAGGGGGCCGCAGGTGGGTTCCGGCCGATCGACCAGTTCCAGGCCGGGTCCGGCGCTCACCTTGGTCAGGGCGCGCATGTGGGGTCCTTCCTGTATGCCGTGGCACCGGCTCGGGCTCGCCAGCGCCGGACCGGGGGCCGCCCGCGGAGGTGGGCGGACGGCATACCGAATCTAGCGGGACCCGGGCGCCGGCGAACCGGACGTTCGGACCGCCGGGTCGCGATCCCCCCTCTGGCCCACGACCCGGCCACCCAGTCAGGCCCCGCAGTAGCAGTTGTTGTCCCATTGCAGTGTGTAGATGTACTCACCCGAACGGCCGACGCCGAAACCCACCTTGTCGACCGGGTAGTTCTTGACGAAGGTGGCCGAGATGGTCTGCTGGTAGCCGTCGGCCACCCTGTAGCTGATCCGGTCGATCCAGCCGACATTCCGCTTGTAGAACTGGACGTAGACGACCCCGTATCGGCCGTCGCGGACGTAATCCGCCAGCGTGATCCGGTAGGCGCCCCGGTAGTTGCTGCCCCAGGTAAGGACACCGGAAACCCCGACCCCCTGGTTGTATCCGGAAACCTGATCGTCGGAACCGCAGGCGACGGCGCTGGCGGGAGCGGCTGCGCTCATCGCGCTGACGGTAGCGAGCAGGATGGCGATGAGGGCCATTCGAAGTCGTCGCACGGTGTTCTCCTTGGGTTGGGGCCCCTCTGTGGGCCGGTGCCACAACTCTGATGAGCGGGCGCAAACACCTCGCAAAGACAGCGTGGCGGCTGTGGTTCTACATTGACGCCATGTCGGCGTTGGCGATCCGGGCATTCGGCGAGCTCTCGTTGCGCCGGGGCGATACCAGCGTCCCGCTCACGCCGACGCTGCGGACCCTTCTTGCGCTCCTCGTGCTGCACCGCCACACCGGCGCCAGCCTCGACTCGATCACGGACGCGCTCTATGGAGGGGAACCGCCCAAGACGGTCGACGCGGCGCTGCGCGTGCACCTGGCCAAGTTGCGCGACGCGCTCGAACCGCACCGGGACCATGGCACGTCCACCCGCGTGGCATCGGCGGCACGCTGGCGGATCCGGGTGGAGGACGAGGAGCTCGATGTCGTCGCCTTCGAGAGCCGAATCGCCGAACGGGCCCGGCTTGCCCGGACCCGACGGGAGGCGGTCATCGACCTCGCCGACTCCCTGCTGAGCCGAGGCCAACCTGAGAAGGCTCACGCCCTCATTCACCCACTCCGCGCGCAAGATCCGTTCGACGAGGGAATCCTCTGTCCGTGGGTGGTCAGCCTGGCCCACGTACACGGGCCCGAGCGGGGGCTGCGCGAGTTGCGCCTCTACGCGCGCGGACTGCGCGAGGAACTCGGGCTGGACCCTTCGCCCACGGTGACGGCCCTGCAGCAGCGGCTGCTCAACCACGACCCCACCGTCCTTCCCTCCGGGTCTCAGCCGCCAGCCATGCCCCCGTGGCCCTCCGGCCCGTCGACGACAGACCCGGTGCCACGACCTGGGCAACGGCCCGGCAGGGTCGACCTGGTCGGCAGGGACGCTTTCCTCGGCGAGATCGTCAACGTCATCGCCGAGGGACGCGGCGTGGTGCTCGTCGGCGAGGCCGGCATCGGCAAGACGCGAATCCTGGAACATGTGGCGGCCCTCCGACCGGCCGTCTACGTCTCGGCCGCGACGCGTCCCACTCCCTATGGGACAGCCCTGGCCATTGTCGAGGCGTGTGCAGGACCGGACGACCCCCGCTGGGGCGAACTGAACATGGAGTTGCGCGCGATGACCGACAGCGGCGCGGCTCGGCCCGACCACGAGCAGATCGTCCACCTCTTGGAACAGGCCGTGGGTGAGTGGGTCCCCCGAGCGTCGCTGATCCTCATCGATGACTCGGAGCACTTGGACGTCGAGAGCGCCCGGGTCCTTGCGATCGCCCGGGCTGCCGGGACGGTCGTCGTGCGCACCCAACGCCCGATCGTCGGGACCTGTGCTGCTGAGCGGCTGGATGTCGGCGCGCGGCGGATGACAATCCCTCCGCTGACGCTCGAGCAGGCCCGGATCCTCGCCGCTCGGCTTGCGCCGCATGGCGATGTGGACGAGGAGGCTCTGCTGGCCACCGGTGGGGTCCCGTTGCTCATCGAGTATGCCGTCCGCTACCGACACGGCATCGAGAATCTCGCCGCTCGAGTCCTGGACGGCGCCGACCGATCGACCACTGACGCCTTGGTGAAGCTGTCCGTCGTCGGCGGACCTTTGCCGCTCGGGATCACGGTCGAGTGGCTCGGGCTGGACGTCGTGGAGGAGCTGCTCGTTCGCCAGCTAGCAGAAGCCTCGGACGGGATGGCCCGTGTGCGGCATACCCTCCTGAGCGAGGCGGTTCGAGCCGGTCTGAGTCACTCCCAGCTATCGGCGACGGCGGCGGGGATCCTGCGCGAACCCGCTCTAGCCGGCGCCTCGCCCTTGCTGTTCGAAGAAATGGTCGATCGGTGCGGCGCCCTACTGTCAAGGATCGTCGTCGCAGATTGGCAACTGCACGCAGCTCGAGCGGCCCTCGATGTCGGCGGGACCAGCACGGCCGCACGCTTGTTCCAGGCCCTCCGCGCCAACGCCACTCTGGTCGAGACGACCTGCGAGCCCACCATAGGCCTGGCCCGCGCCTGGTCGGCCGACGGTCGCCTCGAGGACTCCCGGCCGTTGCTCGTTGAGGCGATGGCGTGGATGCGCGACCGGGACGACGATGTGGGAGTCTGCGCCGCTCTGCGGGATTACGTCGGGATGCTTGCACCGAGCACAGCGGACAGCTGGGTGGTCGACACCCACGTGAAGTGGCTCCTCTCGCGCGGCGCACTGGACCCCAGGTCGACCGTAGATCTGTTGGACTCCTGGGTTGCCAGCGGAGCCCTGACCGACGAACTAGCCGACCGCGTCCGCATGCTCACCGATACCTGCAACGCCGAGGGCTCGGCCCGGTCGCAGCTGGTGCTACTCGGCGGGCGGTGGCGGTCGTCGTTCTATTCAGGTGAGCCTGCGCCGGCGCGTCTGGGCCACAGCGAAGCCGCCCTAGCCTTGGCTGAACAGGTCAAGGACACTCCCTTGCTGGTGCGCAGCCTGCGCAACCACATCGACGACCTCGTCGCCACTGCGCAACGCGATCTGGCCCGGAGGTCGACCGACCGATTGCGTGAGGTCGGAACGAGGTCGGGCAATGGTCAGGCCCGGTGGTGGGCGGACCTGCTGGAGGTCGCCGAGCAGCTTCGAGAAGGCGACCCGGCGCAGGCGATGGCGGCGGCGACAGCAGCCCACACCCGCTGGGACCGGATGCCAGCCTCGCTGCGGGACGATGCGTTGCGCCAGCACCTTTTCGTGGGGATGTTCCAGCTCGGCGACTTCGACACGCTGCTGGCCGCTCTCGATGCCACGCCGCCCACCCCCGACTCGGCGGGAGTGGAGGACGTTGTTTCGATGGCCGTTGTCGCTCTGCGCGCACGACTGGGTCAGCTGAGTGTCACTGACATCTTCTCGGCCATCGAGCCGGTGATCACTGCTGGCCCCGGTGGACGTCGACCGGCGGTCCTCTACCTGGCCGCCCGCGCCGCCGTCGACGCCGGCGCGGCATACCCGCGGCTTCGGCTCGCGCTCGCCCCTTACGCCCGGTCCTGGGTTCTGCTCGGAACGGCCATGGCTACCTTGGGCCCGATGTCGGCGCCGTATGCCGCGCTCCTCGCCCTGGAGGGACGCGCCGACGAAGCGGCGCACTGGGCCGACCGGGCCCTTGCGCAGTGCGATCGGATGCGTTCACCATGGTGGCGAAGCGACACCGTCACTCTTCTGCGTTCGAAGGAGTCACCATGACCGAACCGGCGGCCCTCAAGGTCAACCCGCTGACCCCTATCCAAGACGCCATCAACACCTATGGCGAGGCCATCCCGCCGGCATCAGACCCGGTTGCGGCGGACCTCGTCGCCGAGCTTCTCGACCGCGGGATCACCCCCGACCCTGACGCCGCCGAAGCCCTGAGCAACACTCAGGTGTGGACGGCGGCTGTAACTGGCCCCCTGACCGCGGTGGTTGAGGCCTGCGAAGCGGCGGGAGTGACGTTCCGCATCGACTACACCCATGACGGAGGCCAGGGCCCGGTCGCCCGCCCCGAGGTGACCATCGCGCTGACCGGGCCCTGACGCGTTTGCGCGGCCTTTGCAGGGTGTCGCAACCCTGGATGTCACGCCCCTTCGATTCCGGGCGGCGAGACAGAAGAAAGGTGCACCATGGACCGCGCAACCAAGGCAATCGTCCCCGTCATCGCCGGTGGCGTCCTCGCGATCTTCGCCATCTTGTGGGCTGTGGTGTGTTGGCAGACCTGGACCTACATCCCGACGACCGACCACCCCACCCTCCCGCTCGGAGGGCCGATGATCACAGCGCTGGGAACGCTCGCGACAACCGTCACCACCGGCACGGCCGCCGTCCTGGGGATCGCCCTCGGCAAGGCGCCACAGAGCGATCCGCCGCTTCACACACGCAGCCTCGTCGCCCGCGTCGCGACGCAGGTCAATGAGGACCCGCTGACGCAGGTGGGCGTCTACGCCTACTTCGTGATCGGGGTTGCGGTGTTCTTCACCTGGGTGTTTCGTGCCGCCGCACCCGAGGTCGTCGCTACCTTCGGCGTCAGCGTCCTGGGGTGGGCCTCAGGCGCGTTCGCCGCAGCGTTCAAGGTCGAGGCGGCCTGAGCGCGCGTGTAGCTAGGTAGCGACATCGAACCCCTGCCGAACGCTCAGGTGGCGGTCGCGGCAAGTTGGCCGCAGGCGCCGTCGATGTCACGGCCGCGAGTGTCCCGGACCGTCGTCGGTATGCCGTGCGCCCGCAACCGTTCGACGAACTGCTGCTGGACGCCCGCGCGGGAGGCGGTCCAGCGGGAGCCCGGCGTGGGGTTCAGCGGGATCGGGTTGACATGCACCCAGCCACGGCCGCGGGCAGTGAGCTTCTCCCCCAACAGGTCGGCGCGCCAGGACTGGTCGTTGACGTCCCGGATGAGGGCGTATTCGATCGAAACTCGTCGTCCGGTCGCCTCGAAATATCGGTATGCCGCGTCCAGCGCCTCGTCGACGCGCCACCGGGTGTTGATCGGGACGAGTTCATCGCGCAGTTCGTCGTCCGGCGCGTGCAGCGACAGGGCCAGAGTGACCGGGATGCCCTCGCCGGCCAGCCGATCGATCCCCGGGACGAGGCCGACCGTCGACATGGTCAAGCCCCGGGCAGACATCCCTAGACCGTCGGGCGTGCTGTCGGTGAGCCGACGGATCGCCCCGATCGCTCTGGTGTAGTTGGCCAGGGCCTCCCCCATCCCCATGAAGACAACGTTGGACACCCGAAGCGGGCGGTCGCGCTCGGTCTCCGGGTCACCGCCGGGCACCTCGCCGCGCCGCAGCATGCGGGCACCCGCGACGACCTGCTCGACGATCTCCGCGGTGGACAGGTTGCGGGTGAGCCCACCCTGACCGGTCGCGCAGAACGGACAGTTCATCCCGCAGCCCGCCTGGCTGGAGATGCACATCGTCACCCGGTCGGGGTAGCGCATGAGGACCGACTCGACCAGGGCCCCGTCGTGCAGCCGCCAGACCGACTTGACCGTGCGGCCCTCGTCGGCGACCAGATGCTTCACCGGGGTGAGCAGGGTGGGGAGCATCCCCGCAACCAGCCCGCCGCGCTGAGCCCCGGGCAGGTCGGTCATCTCATCGGCAGTGTCGACGAGCCGCTCGAAGTAGTGCACAGCAAGCTGCTTGGCCCGAAACCCCTGATGGCCCAACGCCTCGACAGCGGCCTTGCGCTCACTCGGCGCGAGATCGGCGAGGTGGGTGGGCGGCATACCGCGACGGGGGGCCTGGAAGGTCAACTCCCCGGGCGCGGGACGGCGAGCCGGTTGGGAGACGGGTCGGGGCCCGGCCCCGTCAGGCGGCATACTCACCCGGTCACCGGGCGACTGGCAAGAGGATTGTCAGGGTGGCCCAGATGACCGGGGCCGAGACCATGAGGGAGTCCAGCCGGTCCATCAGTCCGCCGTGCCCGGGGAGGATGTTGGACATGTCCTTGATGCCGAGGTCGCGCTTGATCGCGGACTCGACCAGGTCGCCAAGGGTGGCAGCTGGCGCTGTGACGACGCCCACCACGACGCCGACCCACCACGGCCCGTGCAGCCCGAGCGTGACGCAGACGATGCCGACGATGATGCAGCCGATGAACGAGCCAGCGAAGCCTTCCCAGGTCTTCTTGGGGCTGATCCGCGGGGCCATCGGGTGACGGCCGGCCAGGACGCCGACGGCATAGCCTCCGACATCGCTTGCCACCGTGACGCACAGGAACGTGAAACTGCGCCACGCGCCGTCGGGAGCCGCGAGCAGCAGCATCGCGAAGCCCGCGAGCAGGGCCGGGTATGCCGCGATGAAAATGCCGGCGCCGACGTCGGCGGCCGCACCCGTCACGCTGTCGCTGCCGCGCCACATGATGACCAGGGCACAGGTGAGAGCGAAGGCAACGAACAACGCCTGTTCGCCGAGGAAGTAGGCGGCCGCCAACTGGACGACGCAGCCCAGGACCACTGGGAAAACCGGGACCCGGATGCCACGCCGACGCAAGGCTTGGGCAATCTCCCAGCACCCGATCGACACGGCAGTGGTGGCCAGGACGAGGAACAGCTCCTTGCGCCAAAAGTGCGTGCCGATGATGAGCGCCCCCAACAGCAGGCCAACGCCAATCGCCACGGGGAGGTTACGTCCGGCGCGCGACTGCTCCGGCGCAGTGGCCTGCGGAACGGGCTGAGAGGCGCTCATCGGGGACGCCGAGCAGTCGAGGCGTCACACCTCGAGCAACTCGGCCTCCTTGCCTTTGACCAGTTGATCGACGGTGTCGACATACTTCTTGGTGAGGTGGTCGAGCTCCTTTTCGGCCCGCACTCCGTCGTCCTCGCCAATGTCTCCGTCCTTGATCGCGTGCTCGAGGTCGGTCTTGGCCTTGCGCCGAATGTTGCGAATCGAGACGCGCGCTTCCTCGGCCTTGTGGTGGGCCAGCTTGATGTAGTCGCGACGCCGGTCTTCGGTGAGGACCGGCAGGATGCACCGGATGACAACCCCGTCGTTGCTCGGGTTCACCCCGAGGTCGGAATCCCGGATCGCCTTCTCGATGTTCTTCATCGCCTTGGCATCGAACGGCTTGATGAGGATGGTCCGCGCCTCCGGGGTTTGAAACGACGCCAACTGCTGCATGGGCGTCGGCGCCCCGTAATAGTCCACGAGGAGCTTGTTGAACATGCCCGGGTTGGCCCGTCCGGTGCGGATGCCGGCGAAGTCCTCCTTGGCGACCTCGACGGCCTTCTCCATCTTCTCTTCGGCCTCGAAGAGTGTCTCGTCGATCATCGCGGTCGTCCTGCTCCTTGCCCGTGGGTCATCCGGCGGTCACCAGTGTTCCGATCCTCTCACCTCGCAGGGCGCGGGTGATGTTTCCTTCCCCCTCCATGCCAAACACGAGCATGGGGAGGCGGTTTTCGGCACAGAGGGCGAAGGCTGCGGCGTCGAGGATCTTCAGACCTCGAGCCAGCGCATCGGCGAAGGTCAACGCCTCGATCTTGGTCGCCGACGGGTCGACCTTGGGGTCGGCGGTATAGATGCCGTCGACCCCGCTCTTGGCGATGAGCAACCGGTCGCAGTGGGTCTCCAGAGCGCGTTGGGCGCTGACCGTGTCGGTGGAGAAGAACGGCATACCGGCGCCGGCGCCGAAGATGACGACCCGGCCCTTCTCCATATGCCGGATGGCCCGCAACGGGATATATGCCTCCGCGACCTGCCCCATCGTGATGGCCGTCTGCACCCGGGTGGGGACGTCGGCCTTCTCGAGGAAGTCCTGCAGTGCCAGGCAGTTCATCACCGTGCCGAGCATGCCCATGTAGTCGGCGCGGGCGCGGTCCATGCCCTTCTGCTGGAGCTCGGCGCCGCGGAAGAAGTTGCCCCCACCGACGACGACCGACACCTGGATCCCGTCGGCCACCGCTGCCGCGATCTGACCCGCAATCTGCTTGACGACGTCAGGGTCGACCCCCGTCTTGCCACCGCCGAAGACCTCACCGGAGAGTTTGAGCAAGACCCTCGGGTAAGCCGGGTGCTCGCCGCCCGGGGCGGGTGCGGCTGCTGTTGCGGTCGGCATCGGGGTCTCCGGGACAGTCATCGGCACATTCCTTCTCCGGGTCGGTCTGCTCGGCGGTGGACCGATCCTCCCACATGCCATGGCTCCACAGACGCGCCGTATGCCGCCCGCCCGAGGTGGGCGGACGGCATACGGCGTTGCGGTGGTGCGTGGCGCGGGACGGGCCTGCGGAGGATCAGTTGCCGACGCGGAACCGGGCGAAGCTCGTCGCCTCGGCCCCGGCTTCCTTGAGCACCTGGGCGACCGACTTCTTCTGGTCCTTGGCGAAGGCCTGCTCGAGCAGGACGTTCTCCTTGAAGTAGCCGTTGACCCGGCCCTCGATGATCCGCGGCAGGGCACCCTCGGGCTTGCCCTCCTCGCGGGCCGTGGCTTCGGCGATCCGCTGCTCGTTGGCGACGACGTCGGCGGGGACGTCCGCGCGGGCCAGGACCGTCGGGGAGAAGGCCGCGACGTGCATGGCGACGTCGTGAGCGATCTCTTCGTTGCCGCCGCTGGTCGCCAGCAGCACACCGATCTGCGGGGGCAGGTCGCGGCTGGTCCGGTGCAGGTAGGCCACGACGTGCTCACCGGTCACCCGGGCCACCCGGCGGACCTCGATCTTCTCGCCGGTCGCCGCGTTGCCCTCGATGAGCAGCTCGGCGACGGTGCGCCCGTCGGGCAGGGTGCTGGCGACGAGGGCCTCGGCGTCGGTCGCCGCGGTGGCCACGGCCTGGGCCAGGACCTGCTCGGCAAGGGCGCCAAAACGCTCGCCCTTGGCGACGAAGTCGGTCTCGCAGTTGACCTCGACGAGGGTGCCGACGCCAGCCTCGGCCTTCGCGGCCACGAGGCCATTGGAAGCCGAACGGCCTTCACGCTTGGTGACGCCCTTGAGGCCCTTGATCCGCAGGATCTCGGCGGCCTTGGCCATGTCGCCGTCGGCCTCTTCCAGGGCCTTCTTGACGTCCATCATGCCCGCGGCGGTCTGCTCGCGCAGCGCCTTGATGTCAGCGGCGGTGAAATTCGCCATCGTTACTCTCTCTGGGGGTTTCGGTCGGGAATGGGTATGCCGTGTGGTCCGGCCGACGGCTCAGGCCTGGGCCTCGTCGGCGGACGCCTCGACGGCTTCGGCGGCGGGTGCCTCGTCAGCGACAGCCTCAGCTGCGACCTCGGGCGCCGGGGCCTCGTCGGCCACGGCCTTATCTGCGACAGCCTCGACAGCCGCAGCAGCCTCGACGGCGGGGGCAGCCTCGACGGCGGGAGCAGCCGCGGCGGCCCCGGCCTCGGCATAGAGCTCGCGCTCCCACTCGGCCAGCGGCTCGTCGGCGGCGACGCCCTCGGCGGGCTCACCGGTGCGGACGCTCGAGCGCGCCACCAGACCATCGGCAACGGCGTCGGCGATGACCCGGGTCAACAGGGCCACCGAACGGATCGCGTCGTCGTTGCCTGGGATCTTGTAGTCGACCTCGTCCGGGTCACAGTTGGTGTCCAGGATCGCGATGACCGGCAGACCCAGCTTGCGAGCCTCGTCGACCGCGAGGTGCTCCTTCTTGGTGTCGACGATCCAGACGGCCGAGGGGACCCGGGACATCGTGCGGATGCCGCCGAGGGTCTTCTCAAGCTTGTCCTTCTCGCGCTTGAGGATAAGCAGCTCCTTCTTCGTGTGACCCGAGCCGGCCACGTCGTCGAAGTCGATGTCCTCGAGCTCCTTGAGGCGCTGCAGCCGCTTGGAGATCGTCGTGAAGTTGGTGAGCATGCCGCCGAGCCAGCGGTGGTTGACGTAGGGCATCCCCACGCGGGTGGCCTGCTCGGCCACGGGCTCCTGGGCCTGCTTCTTGGTGCCGACGAACAGAATCGACCCGCCGTGCGCGACGGTCTGCTTGACGAAGTCGTAGGCGTCGTTGATGTGGGTCAGCGACTGCTGCAGGTCGATGATGTAGATCCCGTTGCGCTCGGTCATGATGAAGCGCTTCATCTTCGGGTTCCACCGGCGGGTCTGGTGCCCGAAGTGGACGCCGCTCTCGAGGAGCTGGCGCATGGTGACGACGGCCATGCCGTGTTCTCCTATGTGTCGTTGTCAGTTCCGTCGGTAGGCCGCGGGCTGCGCGCGCGAGGCGCGAGTGCGGCATACCTGCCTGGCGTCCTGACCCACCCCGCCGGTATGCCGTGTGGCCGACCGGACTGCTGTGGTGCGCCTCCGAGGGCCATGGGCCAACGGCGAGGGACGCGCGAAATGGTGGTGCGGGAGTGTTGCGATGGTTCGAACGGCCCGGAGGCCATCGCTCATCCTACGGCCTGGCCGGGGCCTGCCGTTAATCGGCCCGGCCCGACCCGCCACCGGCAGTTCAGCTGTCGAAGCCGACGCCGAGCCGGTCCAGGGTCCGCAGCCAGAGGTTGCGCTCTCCAGTGCGGTCCTGCGCGGCGAGGGACGCACGGGTGGCGCGGACGGCGGCATACCGGATCGGCTCGGGCGGGAACGGC
>JBGAQN010000057.1:0-15158 GCA_044220725.1 Dermatophilaceae bacterium | reverse complement strand
CACCGCTAGCGAGTCCGAGCGGGAGATCGCCGTGGGGGGGATCAGTGCCATTCCGGCCAGCATCTTCGAGGGCGTGGAGTATGCCGCGCTCGGGCACCTGCACCGTCCTCAGTCGGTCCGCGAGAACATCGCCTACAGCGGCTCACCATTGGCGATGTCCTTCGGCGAGGCCGACCACGTCAAGAGCGTTTCGCTGCTGGACTTTTCCTCACGTGGCCTACGGGTCGAGACGGTCCCGACTCCGGTCCCGCGCCCGCTCGCCGTGCTTCGCGGCGACCTTGATGACCTGCTCGGCGATCCTGCCCACGAGATGGCCCGGTCGGCCTGGTGCAGTGTCGTGCTCACCGATCCCGTGCGCCCGGTGGCGGCATACGAGCGGCTCTCGCGTCGATTCCCGCACGTGCTGCACCTGGAGTTCGCACCGCGCGGTGCGGTCGTCGTCACCGGACAATATGCCGCCCGGGTGCCATCGGCCCGTCCGGCGATCGAGGTCTGCGCCGACTTTCTGGCCCACGTCCGTGGCGGCGCGGGAGCCTCCGAGGCAGAGCGGACCATCCTCGCCGAAGCGTTGGAGGCATCTCGGACCGCAGCATCGGCGGCGGCCGACGAGGGCCAGGCCCACACGCTGACCCCCCGGGGTGTCGCGTGAGGATACATCGGTTGGCGATCCGCGCGTTCGGGCCGTTCGCGGACAGCGTCGAGATCGACTTCGATGAGGTGGCCCAGGCGGGGATCTTCCTGATTCACGGCGCGACCGGGAGCGGAAAGACCAGCCTGCTCGACGCCGTCTGCGTGGCCCTTTACGGTCGGGCCCCGGGCTTACGACCCGCCAACCAGACCTGGCGCAGCGATCACGCGTCCGCCGAGGCCATCCCCGAGGTGAGCTTGGAGTTCACCGCAGCCGGACACCGGCTGCGGGTCACTCGCATGCTTGAGCACAGCCGGCCCAAACGGGGAGGGTCGGGAGTCCGAGTCGTGCGAGGCCAGGGCCGGCTGGAGGAGTGCGCGCTGGACGGGACGTGGACAGTGGTTTCTACCCGCGCAGAGGAAATTGGCGACGCGCTCGGGCAGGCGCTCGGCATGGGCCTCGACCAGTTCGCCAAAGTCGTCTTGCTGCCCCAGGGAGACTTCGCGGCCTTCCTCCGAGCGAGTCCCGAAGACCGACGTGCCCTCCTTGAGCGGCTCTTCGACGTGAGCCGATTCACCGATGTCGAGCGATGGCTTGCTGAGCGGCGCCGGGAGACCGCCGCCGCCGCCACGGCCGCACGGGCCACACTGGCAGCCGACCTGGTGCGGGTGGCCGACGTCCTTGCCCGGCTACCCCGTGGCGAGTCGGAGCATCCGCTGACGCTGCCGGACTCTGCGGGGGCGCTGCCCGGTGCATCGGTCGCGGCTGTGCGCGAGCAGGTGCATGCCTTGGCCCTGGCCGCCTTGTCCTCGCATGAGAGCGCCGAGGGCCAAGCCTTGGCAGCAGAGCGTGCCGTGACGGCGGCTGTCGTCCAGGCCAGAGCTCGGCAGCGCGGCGAGTTGGCGCGCCAGTCGCTCGCCGCATACACCGCCGAGTTGCCGCGGCGCAGTGCGGCGGAGGAGCGTGCCAATCTGGGTGAGCGTGCAGGGCGACTGGCGGGAGACATCCGGGCGCTGCGGGCCGCCGAAGCACACCAGCGGGCAGCCACACAGCTACTCCTCGAAGCCCAGTCGGCCCTGGCAACCCTGTGCCCTGACGCGTTGGTCGGGCCGGAGCATTCTGCGGATGTCGCGCCGGGTGACCAGGTGCGAGACCTGCTCGCCAGAGCGCACCGCTTCGAGGGCGTCCTGTCCGACCTCGACCGGATCAACAACTCGCTTGCGGCAAGCGAAGGCCGTCGACGCGCCCTCGCCGACAACGTCACCGCCGGCCAGGGCAGATTGTCGGAACTGGACGCGCAGGAGGTGGCGCTCCTCGCGGAGCGACGCGCCCTGCTCACTCGAGCCGAGCACCTGCGGACGCTCGCTGCTCAGATCGGCGAAGCCGACGCCTCGGCGACTCACCTGTCTCAGCTGCGCTCCCTTCGCGAACAGGACGTGCGCACCACCGACAGCCTTGCGTCTGCGGAGAAGGCGGCGCTGGCCGCCAATCGGGTCGCGTTGGCCCAGGCCGCCCGGCTGCTCGACCTGCGCCAACGGCGCTTGGACGGCATGGCCGGCGAACTCGCAGAACGGCTCATACCGGGTCAGGACTGCCCCGTCTGTGGCTCCAAGGACCACCCCCAACCGGCAAACCGAGCCGACGTGGTGACCGCTCAGGAAGTCGAGGCCGCCCAGGTGGCCTGGGAGCCGTTGGATGCGCGAGCTCGCGCTCTGGACCTTGAGGTGGCCAGCGCCCAGGCCACGCTGGCCGGGCTTCGCCACGCGCTGGCTGGCGACGACCGCTGCCTCGAGGAACTTGCAGCGGCTGGACAACTCGCCATCCAGCGTCTGGAGAACGCACGCGCGGCAGCGCGTGAGCTAGAGCCGGTCATGAACCGGATTGCTCAGATCGACACCGGCTGCAGCGAGTTGGCCTCCGTAAAGGACGGTGTCCTGCAGCGGGTTGCTGCGGCGCAGGCGATCATTGCCGAACTCGACGAGGTCGCCGCGAACGATGCAACACAGGCCCGCGAGGCCCGCGAGCGGCATACTCTCGGTTGTCCCTGCTCTGCGGGCGACCGTTCCGGTCCGGCCCTTAGGCAACACCACCATCAAGTCGTCCTCGCACTGAGCGATGTCGCCGAGCGAGCGTCGGACGCCCGGTCGGCGCAGGAACAGTGGCGTCACCAAGCTGCGTCCACGGCACTCGCCGCTCAGGGCGAAGGTTTCGATGACGTGGCCAGCGCCGAAGCCGCCACCTTGCCGACCGAGGAGGTCGCCGCGATCCGGGCGGCCCTGGCCCGCGAGGACGAGTCGGCCCGGACAGCGCGGGAGGTCCTCGCCGACGCCGAGGTCGTCAGTGCACTGGCAGCTCCGCCGCCCAATCAACGCCAAGCGGAGGCCACCCTGCTCCAGGCACGGACCCGTCGGGTGGCCGCAGCGAGGGCCCACGCCTTGGCCGAACAGGCGGCTAGAGATCTGGACGGTCTAGCACGTGCCGTGTCCGCCAGCGCCCACGCCGCCCAAGACTGTGAGCAACGTGCTCACTCCACGGCAGCCCTCGCCGACCTGGTCGCCGGTCTGGGAGCGGACAACACGCTACGGATGAAGTTGTCGGCCTACGTGCTGGCTGGGCGTCTCGAACGGGTCGTCGACCTTGCCAACGAGCGCCTGGTGCGGATGGGCGAGGGACGTTTCCGGCTCGCGCACACAGACCGCCTGGCCGGGTCGGGCCGACGCAGTGGGCTGGGATTGCTGGTCGAAGACACCTGGACAGGTCAGTCTCGAGACACGGCGACCCTGTCTGGGGGTGAGTCATTCATGGCCTCACTGGCCCTGGCCCTCGGGTTGGCCGACGCGGTTCGGGAAGAGAGCGGCGGCACAGATCTGCACACGCTCTTCATCGACGAGGGTTTCGGCAGCCTCGACGCCGAGAGTTTGGAACAGGTGATGGCGGTCCTGGACCACCTCCAGGACGGCGGTCGTGCCGTGGGTCTGGTCAGCCATGTCCCGGGCCTTCGGGACCGAATTCCGGCCCAGATTCGCGTCGACAAGACCCGCATCGGCTCCACGGTCCGGCGGGTGACCGGCCCTGCCGCGTGAACAGCAAAGGCCTTAGGCCATTGGCGGTCCCGCTACCGGCCGTCGGGTGACGTAGGCCCGTCATCCGCGGGGTTCTCGTCCGTCTCGGCTGAAGACCGAGGGTCGGCAGCAGCCGATTCTTCCTCCTCATCGGGACGGTCCCACGGGAGCAGGCTGGTGGAGTGCACTTCGTCAACGAGGTCGGCCACCTCATCGAGTTCGGCTGGGTCCTCATCGAGGGGGGACTCCTTCAACGCCCAACGCAGGTAAGCCTCCTCGGCAACTGGCAGCGTGGCGAAGAGCATGTCCTTGCCGATGATGTCGATGACCCCTGCCCGATCCAGCGGCTCATAGAGATCGAACTTCACCCGAGCCAGACCAAGTTCGATCTTGCGGTCGGCCAACTCCTGGGCCAACTCCCGCAGGGCGTCAGCCGCGGTGATGTCGACTTCGACGTTGGCCTCGACGTTGAGGATGAACCAACGGACCGGAGCGTCCGGGTATGCCGCATTCTCCAAGGAGATGACTCGGTCGACCCGTTCGCGTAAATCTCCCACATTGGCAAAGAACAACGGCGCGTCGTAACGGTAGAAGATGCAGCCGGGGATCGTGCGGGCATCCGGGTAATCGGCCACGTCGTGCATGCCTGCTATGCCGGGAACTCGACCCAGCACCCCTTCGTGGGGTCGGGCTAGCCGGTGCAGCATCTCCAACAGGCTCAGCGCGATAGCGAACAGCACCCCTTGGAGGATGCCGATGATGACGGTGCCGAGCATGGCGATGATCGCCAACATGAACTCGCGTCGTCGGAAGGCCCACAGTCGTGTGAAGTCGGGGATCGACACCAGCTTGCCGGCGGCATAGAAGACCACCGCCCCCAGGGCTGCCGACGGCAATGAGGCCATCAACGGCCCGGCGAAGAAGAGTACGGCGACGACACAAAGCCCGGCGACGAGGGAATAGGCCTGACTGCGCGCACCCCCGGCGATGGCCAAGGCCGTGCGTGATCCGGACGCCGAGACCGGGTAGCCGCTGAACAGTCCGACCGCCGCATGGACACCCGCCATGGCGACCAGCTCCTGCTGCGGATCGGCCCGGACATCGCCCTTGGTCTCCCCCTCGCCAGGAGTGAGCGGGAAGCCTCGTGAAATGAGCATGATGTCGCTGTACCCGACGATGGTGATGCCCAGACCGGCCCAGACCATCGCTTTGAACTCCTCCGCCGACACGCTGGGCAGACGGGGCATGGGAAGCCCCGACGGCACCGTCCCGACGACCTTGACCCCCTGAGCCTCCAAGTGCAGCACCACGGAGGCGACCGTTGCCATGACGACGGCGATGAGCGGTGCGGGCCACGTCGGCTTGAGCTTGATGATGACCAGGATGAGAGTCAGGGTGGCGACCGCGATGACGAGGGTCGGGAGTTTGGTCTGCCCGACAACGGACGCGAAGGACCTCACCTGGTCGACGATGCTCTCCCCGTCGACTGATGTCCCGGTCACCTTGCCCAGTTGTCCGACGATCATCAGCACCGCGCCTCCAGCGAGGTAGCCGACCAGCAGCGGCGTGGACAGCAGCTCAGCGATGATTCCAGCCCGCAGCACTCGCGCCACGAGGCACCACCCGGCGACGCACAGTGCCAAAGCGGCCGACAGGGCCACGGCGCGATCAGGGTTGCCAGCGGCAAGCGGCGCAATAGCCACCCCGGTCATCAGCGCGATCGTTGACTCCGGTCCCGAGGAGAGGATGCGGGAGCTGCCGAGCACGGCATACGCGATGATCGCCGCGAGGGCGGTCCACAGGCTGGCGACCGGCGGGACGTTGACGATGGCCGAGTAGGCCATCACCTGGGGGATGAGGTATGCCGCGACCGCCACGCCGGCGACCGCGTCCCGTCGCAGCAGCCCCCGTGGGTAGCGGGTCAGCAGGTAGGTCAGCCCGGGAGTGGCCCGACGCACGGCGGACAGCGCAACGTTCTCCCGGCCCTGGTCGAGTTCGTAGGTCAACGCGGGTCGTGGCCTCAGGCTCTCCGGGATCGGGGACCCGATCCGCCGCTCGTCCTTGGCCAGTTGTTTGGCAAGCTGCTTGGCGAGCTTGTCCTCGTGGCGGCGCTTCTTGCCCACCCGCTCACTCCTTCAGGTCGTGCCCGGGGATGTCGCCACGTGTTCACTCCCAAGACATCTCACGTGCCATCAGGACCCTACCAACTCACACCCCAGCGACTAGCTTTCGAACGCCTCGGGGGGTGGACAGGAGCACACCAGGTGGCGGTCACCATAGGCCCCGTCGATCCTGCCGACCGGTGGCCAATACTTGGCCGTGGGGTCGACACCGGCGGGGAAGACGGCTTCGGCTCGGTCGTAGGCACGATCCCACGGTCCAACGAGTGAGGCCGCAGTGTGCGGCGCCGACCGCAACGCGCTGGCCGATGCGGTGATCCGCCCGTCACGCACCGCGTCGATCTCCGCCCGGATGGCGATCATGGCACCAATGAACCGGTCGAGTTCTCCCCGGTCCTCACTCTCGGTGGGCTCCACCATGAGCGTGCCAGCCACCGGAAAAGACATCGTCGGAGCGTGGAAGCCATAGTCGATGAGGCGCTTGGCAACGTCGTCGACGGTCACCCCCGTCTGTGCGGTGATCCCGCGCAGGTCGAGGATGCATTCGTGCGCGACGAGCCCCCCCGAACCGGCATACAGGACGGGGTAGTGCTCACGCAGCCGAGTGGCGATGTAGTTGGCGTTGAGGATGGCGACCTGGGTGGCTCTGGTCAGACCAGCGCCGCCCATCAACCGGATATAGGCCCATGAGATCGGCAGAATGCTGGCCGATCCGTAGGGTGCAGCGGACACCGGGCCAACGCCCGTGGACGGGCCGCATTCGGGCGCCAAAGGATGGTTTGGCAAATAGGGAGCAAGGTGCGCACGGACGGCGACCGGACCGACGCCTGGGCCACCCCCGCCATGCGGAATGCAGAAGGTCTTGTGCAGATTCAGGTGCGAGACGTCGGCGCCGAACTTGCCCGGCTGGGCCAGGCCGACCAGCGCATTGAGGTTCGCACCGTCGACGTAGACCTGCCCACCGGCATCGTGCACCAGGGCGCACAACTCGGTGATCGTCTCCTCGAAGACCCCGTGTGTTGAAGGGTAGGTGACCATGATCGCCGCCAGCTCCGGACCGTGAAGCGCGACTTTGGCCCGCAGGTCAACCATGTCGACGTCCCCCCCGGGGGCACTGTTGACCACAACGACACGCAATCCGGCCATGACGGCCGAGGCTGCGTTCGTGCCGTGCGCGCTGGCCGGGATGAGGCAGACCCGGCGATGCCCCTCACCACGCGACTCGTGGAAGGCATGGATGGCCAGGAGTCCGGCGAGTTCACCTTGCGAACCGGCGTTGGGTTGCAGTGACACGGCGTCGTAGCCCGTGATCTCGGTGAGCCAATCTCCGAGTTGGCCGATGAGCGCTCGGTAGCCCTCGGTCTGCGCGGTCGGTGCAAACGGGTGCATATCGGCGAACTCGGGCCAGGTGATGGCCTCCATCTCGGTCGTTGCGTTGAGCTTCATCGTGCACGAACCCAGGGGGATCATCCCTCGGTCCAGGGCATAGTCCCGTTCGGAAAGCCGACGCAGATAGCGCAGCATTTGGGTCTCACTGCGGTTCTCCTGGAAGACCGGGTGGGTGAGGTATGCCGTGTTGCGCGTCAGGGTGCTCTCCCAACGCCCCTCCCCAGCTGGCCGGCTCTGGCCTGTCTCTGGCTCGGCGGCAGCACTCGGCGCTGCGACTCCGAAGGAGTCGAACACGGCGTCGAGGTCGTGGTGCGTCGTCGTCTCGTCGCAACTGATCGACACGGTGTCGGCGTCCACCACCCAGAGGTTCACCCCGCGCGCTGCAGCTTCGCGAACCACCGAGTGGGCCCGGCCGGGGACCCGGACCCGAATGGTGTCGAAGGGCGCCACCGTCGGCACCTCCAGGCCCGCGGCTCGAAGTCCTCCAGCCAACGCCCGCGCATGCCCATTGACTCGACGGGCGATGGAGGCCAGACCCTGGGGACCGTGCCAGACGGCATACATGCTGGCGATGACCGCGAGCAGGACTTGCGCGGTGCAGATGTTCGAGGTCGCCTTCTCCCGGCGGATGTGCTGCTCTCGCGTCTGCAGGGCCAGCCGGTAAGCCGGAGCACCGGAGCTATCCACAGACACGCCGACGAGCCGACCCGGCATCGACCGCTCAAGGCCCGGACGCACCGACATGAACCCGGCGTGCGGGCCACCAAAGCCCATCGGCACGCCGAACCGCTGTGCTGACCCGACCGCGATGTCCGCACCCCACTCCCCCGGCGGGACAAGCAAGGTCAGGGCCAACAGGTCCGTTGCGGCGGTGAGCAGCGCACCGACGTCATGGACAGCAGCAGCAAGAGAGCCAAGAGAGCGCACCTCGCCGTCGGCGCCCGGGTATTGGACGAGGACTCCGAATATTTCGGAGCCGGCAGCGGCAGCCCGCAGCCCATCGGCGGTGGTCACGCCGCTCAGATCCGCGACGACGACGTGCAGCCCCAGCGGACGTGCTCGGGTCTGGATCACGGCCAAGGTCTGGGGGAACACCGCAGCGTCCACGATCAGCACCGCGTCGGAGGCCACCTTCGTCGATCTGCGCATGAGGGTCATCGCTTCGGCAGCAGCTGTGCCCTCGTCGAGGAGGGAGGCGCCTGCGATGGGCAAACCGGTGAGGTCGGACACGACGGTCTGGAAGTTGAGCAATGCCTCCAGGCGCCCCTGGGAGATCTCCGGCTGATAGGGGGTGTAGGCCGTGTACCACGCCGGGTTCTCCAGGATCTTGCGGGTGACCACGGGCGGACTGACGGTCCCGTAGTAGCCCAGTCCGATCATTGAGCGCATGACGCGGTTGCGCCGGGCAAACTCTCGGAGCTCGGCGATAACCGCCGACTCGGACTCTGCGGCCGCCAGGGACAACGGTGTCCCGCTGCGGATGGCGGCCGGAAGGGCCGCGTCAACGAGGGCGCTCAGCGATGGTTGGCCGATCACGGCAAGCATCGCGGCGAGGTCAGCCTCGGTGGGCCCGATGTGGCGGCCGACGAAGTCGGGAAGCTGGTCGGGAGCCAACGAGTGCAACGATGCGGACAACTGAGGGTGCTGGGGCATACCAACCTCCGGGCGACGACGAGAGCGGACCACAATGGCCCCCTCTGTCGAGCCGCCATGGCCCCTTCAGAGTCGCCTGTCCATGTGGTCCTGTGGCCTGAGAGGTTCCGGGGTAGTTGCCCCTTCGGCGCCAGTTTCGACCGCTGCGTTGCCGCCACGGTTGAACTGAACTCTCCCACACGGAGTGATCGGCGTCACCGAGTGTAGACCCCAAGCGCGCTCCAGGGCAGTGCTCAGGCCATCATTCGCGTGGCGCGCCGAGCAGACAGTTCGTCCCGCGGGTCACTCCCGACAGCGTCCTCGTCGGCGCGCTCGCTCGGCAGGTCCGAAAGTGACCCTTCGACCTCGCGCCAAACCCGCCCGAGGGCAATCCCGAAGACACCCTGTCCGCCTTGAAGCAGGTCGATGACCTCGTCGGCGGAGGTGCACTCATAGACCGTCGCCCCGTCACTCATCAAGGTGATCCGAGCGAGATCCTCGACGCCCCGCTCGCGCAACTGCCCGATCGCTTGGCGGATCTGCTGCAGCGAGACGCCGGTGTCCAGCAAGCGTTTGACCACCTTGAGCACGAGGATGTCACGGAACCCGTAGAGACGCTGGGTGCCCGACCCAGTGGCGGTCCGGACCGACGGTTCGACCAGACCAGTTCTGGCCCAGTAATCCAACTGACGGTAGG
The DNA here is from genome assembly GCA_044220725.1 of Dermatophilaceae bacterium. Lineage (GTDB taxonomy): Bacteria > Actinomycetota > Actinomycetes > Actinomycetales > Dermatophilaceae > Phosphoribacter. The sequence continues at coordinate 5,630 of JBGAQN010000057.1, read as the reverse complement.
TGATGCCCGCAGCGCGGCACGCTGTCGGCCCCCGATAGCCCTCGTCATCGCGCAACTCGGGCAGGTCCTCGGTGAACAGCAAACCCTGCGCCGGCACGCCTTCCGATCGACGGGCTGGCTCGGTGGTGGCGCTCACGGGATCCTCCTGGGCGACAAGTCTGGGCGGTCATGCGGGGAGAAGCGATCGTGCGGGGAGAAGCGATCATGCAGGGACAAGGCGCTGCGTGCTGATTGCACTGTTGGTGCTGCTCGTGCGAACGTCACATGCGTAGTTACATTCATGCTGTTCGACTCCACCGACGGTAGAGCCAGGGGTGCGCCAGGTCAATCATCGCTGCACCTTTAGCCACGCGTGTCGCAGATATCACTTTCGTAACATCACCGTCAAGTTGACGTTTATGGTTGTCCTGGGTCGCCCGATGGTGCGGCTCCAGCAGCGCCCCCGGCCTCGTCGAAGTCCTCCGGTGACACCTGGTCGAGGAACTCGCGAAAGCGCTCGACCTCATCATCTTCCTCGGGCGCCATGGTGATCCCTGCCACATCGAACACCTCCTCGGCTACCACGATGGGAGTTGCCGCCCGCAGCGCCAAGGCGATCCCGTCCGACGGTCGGGCCGAGACTTCCGTCGCGCCGATGACCAACGTCGCGAAGAAGACCTTGTCCCGGAGAGCGTCGATGCGCACTTGGGTGAGCGGATGCCCGAGTGCCTCGAGAGTGTCCTTGAGCAGATCATGGGTCAGGGGCCGCGGTGGGACGACCCCTTGCTGTGCGTAAGCGATGGCCGTTGCCTCGGCTGCCCCGATCCAGATCGGCAAGTAGCGCTCGCCGTGACGTTCGCGCAGCAGGACGATGGGCTGATTGGTGGGCATCTCCACCCGGACTCCGAGCACGTCGACCTCGATCACCCGGTCCACGCTACCGGGACCTGGCCAGCCTCGTCAGCCTCGACGAAGTTCTGCCCGGACCAGAGCTGAATGCAACGCTAAACATTGCCTGAGCAGGTCGCCGGTCGGATCCTGTCCCGACGAGGAGGCCAGCGCCGGGCCGGCGATCTGCTGGACAAGGCCCACTTCCCGCTCGGCGGCTGTCCGGAAGGGCCTCAAGTGGCGTGCCTCGACCCCGTATGCCGCCAACGCTGCCGCCGCACTCGCGATCGATAGCGCAGCGTCGTCGTAGTGACCTCCGCCGTCTGGGCGCAACAGCTGAAAACCCCGCAGCGCCTGGAAGGTGGCCTGGTCCAGACCGGCGGCACCGATGAGTTCGGGTTCAGTCAGACGTAACCGTGCCGAAGCCGTCAACTCTGCTGCCGTCGGAAGTCCGGGATCTGCCGATGGAACGGGGACGGTCGGGCGCTCGTTCGCCGCCTCGGCCACTGGTTGCAGGCCCCGATCCATCGCGTCGAGCGCCTCTCGGATCACTTTGAGCGGCCAGAAACGTTCACGCTGGGCGGTCAACACGTAACGGATGCGTCGAACGTCGTCTTCGCTGTAGAGGCGGTAACCGGACGTCGCTCTCTGCGGCGTCACCAACCCTTCAGACTCCAGAAAGCGCAATTTCGAAATGCTCAGGTCGGGAAACTCGTCGGTGAGCCGATCGAGAACGGCCCCGATCGATAGCCCCCGGCGACGGGCAACCATCACAGCGTCAGCCGACGTAGTAGAGGAATCGGTACTTCCCGATTTGCACTTCGTCGCCGTTGTGCAAGAGCGCCGCGTCGACGGACGTTCTATTGACGTACGTTCCGTTGAGCGACCCGACATCCTTGACGACATAACCGCCGCCTTCTCGGGCGAAGACCGCGTGTCGCCGTGAGACCGTGACGTCGTCGAGGAAGATGTCGCTGTCCGGATGGCGCCCAGAGGTCACCTCCGCGGCGTCCAAGAGGAACCGGGCCCCGTTGTTCGGACCCCGGACGACGACCAACAGGGCCGTGCCCCGACGTAGGGCACCGATGGTTGCATCGTCGTCCGCGTTGACACCACCGTGCGATTCCACAGCGTCCGGAATTTCGCCGAAGCCCCGGAAACGCATCGTCGTGGGGTCGCTCGGAAAGTTGAGTTCCGCGTTCTGCTTGCCCGGGGTGTCACTTTCGTCCGGGCTGTCACGTTCGTCCGACATCATTTCTCCGTTTCCGCACACGAACCGCCGCTGGTGTCGGCGGTCCGCTCCACACCGGCATACCCCGTGGAAGCCCGCCGGCGATCGTTGGGGAAGGATACGTCATGGCACCGACCGCCGACCAGGCGTTCCGGACGTGCGCCCCCGCCGAGACGACCCTAGCCCAGGGTTGCCTGGTATGCCGCGGCGTCGAGCAATGCGCTGAGTGCGCTCGGGTCGCTGGGGCGCAGCTCGAACAGCCAGCCCTCGCCGTAGGGGTCGCTGTTGACCATTTCGGGGGACGAATCGAGCCCCTCGTTGACGGCTGTGACGATTCCGTCCAGGGGTGAGTAGACATCACTCACCGACTTGGTGGACTCCACTTCGCCGCAGGCGTCGCCTGCGCTCACCGAGTCGCCCACCGTCGGGAGGGACACGTAGACGACATCGCCGAGAGCATCCTGCGCGAAGGCCGTGATGCCCACGCGAACCGATCCGCCCACCACCTCGGCCAACCACTCGTGGTCGGTCGTGTAGCGCAGGTCCTCGGGGTAGGTCAACTCAGTCATGGCCGTCCTTGGTCAGCTGGGGTGTGGGGTATGCCGTGTCCGTCGTGACTCAGCCGCCGCTGGGGGCAGCTGTCGGTTCGGGCACCGGCTGAGCGTAACGAGGGGCCTTCGGGGTGTGCAATGCGTCGATCGTCAAGCTGCCCAATTGATCGACCGTCGCTGTCGCACCCAGCCGCTTCATCGAGTCGACAATCCCGCCGGGGATCCGCATGGCTGCCGACAGGGTTGCCGGGTCCCCGATGGCCAGGATGACAAAGGGGCGTGCGAGCGACTGGCCATCGACCGTGATCACCGGCCCGGCATCGGTGAAGTAGGAGCCGGCCACGATCCGAACGGTGCCGTATTGGACCACCTCGGCACCGGCGTCGCGCAGTTCTTGGAGCACGTCCAGAAGAGCGCCGGCTCTGACGGCACCTGAGGGGTCGGTAATGGTCACCCGCACCCCCGGACCGGTGGCCTTGACTGTCCCGGCGAGGATAGCTAACTGGTCGAGACGCTCCTGTGCCTGGGCTGACGCCGCCTTGGCGCGATCGGCGCCGGTCTTTAGCTGGTCGCGTTGCGCCTCCAGCTCCCGCGTCTGCCGGTCCAGACGGGAGGATCGCTGGGTGACGTCGTCGAGCACCCGGACCAACTCGTCCTGACGTAGTGCGGCAAGGCCGCCCTCTTGGTTTTGTTGGATCTGGGTCGCAATGGCAAAGCCCAAGGCCAAGGTGAGCACGGTTGCCAAGACGTTTGCTCGAGTTGCCCGGGCCCCGAACATCCGGCGAAGGCGGCGCCAGGTCGCCTCCCGGCTCTCATCGGGCCCGCGGCCCACTGTGGGCTCCATCCCTTAGGCCTTGAACACGTGGCGGCGGATGGCCGCGACGTTGGAGAAGATCCGGATCCCGAGCACCACGACGACGCCTGTGGACAACTGCGACCCCACCCCCAGCTGATCGCCGAGAAAGACGATGAACGCAGCGACCAGGACGTTGGACAAGAACGACACGACGAAGACTTTGTCGACGAAGATGCCGTCCAGGACCGCCCGAACGCCGCCGAAAACCGCGTCGAGCGCGGCAATCACCGCGATTGGTAGATACGGCTGCAGCCACAGCGGCACGCTGGGGTGTAAGACCAACCCGAGGACCACGCCTACCAACAGGCCGATGGCTGGAATCACGGCTGCTTCTCCGTCGCGCTCGTGGTGGACGTTGTCGACTTCGCCGACGTCGTCTTGGACGTCTTGGACGTCTTGGTGGGTGTTGTCGAGGACGTTGGCGTCTTCGTGGCTGTCACCGCGGGTGTAGGTGCGGATGAGGGTATGCCATTGGCCTGCGAGTTTGCTGCCGTGAGGTCACCAGCCACGCCCGCCGGACACGTGAGCGAGGCGGCACTTGCCACGGCCACAGGGATGCCGTAGTTGTCCTCAAGGGCCTTGAGGTAACTTCCTGTTGCCGACGATCCCAACATCGACTGCAGCGCCTTGGGATCTCCGATGGCTGTGACGACATAGGGGCGCACCAGGGGCCGGAAATCGACCAGGATCGCCTGTCCGGCGAATCGGATCGCTGAACGCGTCGTCAACCGTTGACCGTTGACCGAGATGGCCTCCGCACCAGCCGCCCACAAGCCGTTCGTGACCATCTGCAGATCCGTCGCGCTGACTCGGCCCTCCTGGAAACCGCTGTTGCCGCGTCCCACGCTGTCCGCAGAGTTCACCGCTTCGGCCGAGTCGTCGAGGGTGACCGTCAGCCCCGGTCCGGTGACGGCAACGACCCCGGTCACGGCTTGGAGGAAGGCCAACTGGGCTAACGTGCCGGACTGGCCCGCGGCGCCGAGAGCGGCGCCGCGGGCGGCGGCGACCTCGGCTTCGAGTTCACGCAAGCGCTCGGCCTGGGCGTCTCCGTCCCCTTGACGAGCAGCGATCTGGGTCATGAGCTCACGTCGCGCCTGTTCGACGACACTTGTCGCAGATCGAAGGTTGAGCGCCGCCGAGACGAGCAAGAACCCCAGCACAACCGCGACGGCGATGACCGCTGGGCTGCGCGTCGATGACTGCGGACGCTGTCCTTCGGCGACCCGACGGGCCGAGGCGGCGGCATACCCGGGTTCAAGAGAACCCTCGCGCAGCTCGGTGATGAGGGCCATCGACTCGTCGACCCGCCGCGCGGTCATGCCACCCTCCGAGTGAAGCGCAGCAGCGGGGCGGCCTGCACGGCATACAGTGCGGCGGCGACCCAGTAGAGGACGATCCCCCACCACGCGAAGGCCCACCCGATCGGCAGCGCCCACGCGCCGACCGTGCCGGGCACCTGGCCGAGGAGGATGACCGGGAAGGCGTAGAGCAGGTTGAGGGTGGCGCCCTTGCCGACGAAGTGGACCGGGATCCCGATCTGGCCGACCCGCTTGAGCGCCAGGAGCAGTCCGGCCATGAGCAGCTCACGCAGCAGCAGCACCCACACGATCCACCAGGGGATGATGTCACGCCAGGCCATCCCCAGCAGCGTGCTGACGATGTAGAGCCGGTCGGCGATCGGGTCGAGCAACTGACCGACGCGCGACACGAGGTGGAAGTGCCGGGCGATCTTGCCGTCCAGATAGTCGGTCACGCCCGACAGAGCCAGGGTGACCAAGGCCCACCCGTCGTCGCCGCGCAGGATCAGCCACAGGAACAGCGGCACGCCGAGCAGACGCAAGACCGACAGGGCGTTGGGCAGGGTGAGGACGCGATCGGTGTCGGGCACCTCGTCGCCCGCAACTCCCCTGCTCTCCGCCACGGTCCCGAGCCTAACCCGCTGGACCGCCGGATCCCCGGTTGGTCGCCTCCGCCCCGCCGGTATGCCGTGTAGTCCCCCTCCCCGCCCGTATGCCGGGTGCTTCCCTCCCCGCCGCGCCCTGGGCTTGCGCGCCCTCCTGCGCTTCAGCCTTCACTCCGGTGCCGGGCGTTGGAGCCGTCCTTGAAGCCGTCGTTGCTGGTGTGA
>JBGAQN010000056.1:0-25317 GCA_044220725.1 Dermatophilaceae bacterium | reverse complement strand
GCATACTCCTCGCGGATGGCCGGCTCGGATCGCAGCCAATCTCGGAAAGCGAGGGCGAACTCCCAACCCGCAGAGCCGATCTCGCGCACGTGGACGTGGACGATCCGCCCCGGGTCGCACCCGCCGAAGAAGCGCTTCTGCCATTGCGTCGCGGGTGCCTTCACCGGGTGCGGATGGTCCTGGACGTGGTCGGCGACGCCCAGGTAGCCGATCCGCCGCAGGGCCTCCCTGAAGCCGCCGGTGTCGGCGTCCGCGAGATGTGGCACCCCGATCTGCACGTCGATGACGTCCTTGGCGACCAGGTCGGTCACGCTCGTCGAGCCGATGTGGTCTACCCGGATGCCCTGGCCCGGCAGGGCGGCAGCTAGGCGCGCCACGACGCGCGCCCCGGCGTCAGCCCACGCCGGATCGGGTTCGGCCAACGTCGGGGTGTCCGGCCGCCGAGCCCGTATGCCGTCCCGCACGTTCCGGTCGTAGGGCACCAACCGCTCGTCCCAGAGGCGGCGGACCTGGGCCTCGGTGGCCTCCCGGGACCCGCCGTTGTCGATCCACGCATCTGCGGCAGCCCGCCGCTGGGCATCGTTGGCCTGAGCGGCGATCCGGGCCCGGGCGTCGGCCACGCAGAGCCCTCGTTGGCCCACCAGCCGAGTCACCCGGACCTCTGCATCGGCACCGACGACGATGGTCAGGTGGTCGTGCACCCACAGGCCCTTCTCCACCAGCAGGGGCATGTCGTAGACGTCGATCCGGTCGGCAGGCACGCTCCCCCGCAGCATCGCGACCCGGGCGGTGATCGCGGGACCCGTGATGGCCTCCAGCGCGCGCAGCGCCTCGGGGTCGGGGAACACCACGGCGGCCAGCGCGGCCCGGTCCAGCGTGCCGTCTGACTGGATCACGCTGGGGCCGAAGCGTTGCGCGATGGCGGCCAGGGACGGCATACCGGGTTCGACGATCTCGCGTGCCACGCGATCGGCGTCGGTGACGACGGCCCCCCACTCGCGAAGCAGCATTGCCACGGTGGACTTCCCCGAACCGATCCCCCCGGTGAGGCCCACACGCAGCATGGCCGTCAGCCTAGTGCGGGTGGGTCCTGCGGATCGGGGCCTGGCCCTGGACCTGGCCCAGGTGAGTGTGGATCACCCGGATTCGGCGCGGCCTTCCGTGGACGAATGAAGATGGCCAGGCCCAGCAGCGCCAATCCAACCCCGGCCCACACCCAGACCCAGGGCGAGAGTGCCGGGGTTTCAGCACCCCGGTTGGCCCACCCGATCCAGAGCGGCACCAAACCCATGCCGGTCACGAAACCCCACGCCGAGCGCCCCGGTTCCTCCCGGTTGGCCAGAGCCACCGCGCCGATCGTCGTGATGACGGCGATCACCCAGCCAAAACTGAGCAGGGTCCACGTCGCCCAGATCGAGCCCCCACCGGTCGCGGCCCACCAACCGAAGACTCGCCACTCGTCACGGCTCGGCGGCGGCTTCCGCGCACCCATCAGGCCAGCCCCAGGGCATGCGCCTCTTCCCAGAGCTCGGCCCGCACGCTCGGGTGAGCCGCCTTGTTGATGATCGACCAGCACTGATGAGCCTGATCGTGGCCGAAGATCTCGGCAACGCCCTGCTCGGTGATGATCGCGCTGTGCTGGAACGACGTGACCGGCTCGTCGATGAGCGGCACGATCGTCGACACGTCAGCCTTGGGGTGCCAGGACCGCAGCGCCATGATCGCCTGACCGCCGACTGAGTGCAGCGCGCCCACGATGAAGTCGGTCTGCCCGCCAAACCCGGAGTGGATCCGAGCGTTGATCCGCGACGCGTTGGCTTGCCCGAACAGGTCGACCTGCAGCGCCGTGTTGACCGAGGTCATCTGCCGCTGGCGAGCGATGTTGGCCGGGTTGTTCGTCGTCTCGGTGCGCCGCATGAGGACGTGCTCATTGAGGTGCATCCACTCGTAGAGCTCCGCGCTGCCGACCGAGAACGACGCGACAATCGGACGGTCAAGATCCATCGCCCCGGCATCGAGCAGGCTCAGCACGCCGTCGGAGAACATCTCGGTCCAGATCCCCAAGCCCTTCTTCTGGGTGAGCTCGGGCAGGACCGCGTCGGGGATGGCCCCGATTCCCAGTTGGAGCGTCGACCCGTCCTTGATCCGGTCGGCAGCCAGGGACCCAATGATCGCCGTGTCGCCGGAGTCGGCAGAGACTGTTTTGCGCTGCTGGTAGTTCGCCACCGGCAGATCGACCTCGTAGATGATGTCGAAGTCGGCGATGTCATACTCCGAGTCACCGAACGTGTAGGGCATCTGCGTGTTGGCCTGGGCGATGATCGTTCCGCCACGCGCCTTGCACGCCTCGATGGCGCCGACGACGACGTTCGTCTCGATGCCCAGCGAGATCTTCCCGTTGTGCGGCACCGACGTGTGCGCGATGACCGCATCCGGTGGCAGGGTGCGCGAGAACAGCAACGGCACCATGGACAGGCGAGCGGGGATGTAGGACAGCCTCGGGCTCTTGCGCATCCCTGCCCCGACAAACGACGTCTCGTGGGTGACCCCCTCACGCAGCGGCAAGCCCGCGTGGGCCGCCAACATGTTGAGTGTGAATTCCGGCAGGGTGGCGTCGACGATACGCAGCAATTCGAAAGGGATGGCTCCGTTTCCGCTCGCAACGATCCTCGGGTTGGCTGGCAGGGCTTCGAGCGCGGCGATCAGCTCGCCGAACGAGGCGGACATGGCTCCATCATCTCGCAATCGAGCGACCCCGCCGGACCGTGCGCACGGCACCGGTGAGCGACATCTCACCTCGCGTTAGTCTCCTCCTCATGGTCGGCCCCCTGGATCGGCTCGGTCCCGCCCTCAGTCCCACCCTCGGTCCCGCCCTGGGCGACGCGCTTGTCCGTGATCCCGACATCGCGGCCACGTATGCCGTCGACTCCTCCTATGCGCCAACTGCACCCGAGAACTTCGCCGTGGTGCGAGCCCGGGATGTCCAGGACGTCGTCGCCGTGCTGCAGGAGGCGCAGGCGCACGGCATACCGGTCGTTCCGCAAGGCGCTCGCACGTCACTGACGGGGGCATCGTGCGCCACCGAAGGGGCCATCGTCCTCAATGTCGAGGGCCTGCGTGATCTGGACATCGATCCCATCGAAGGGCACGCCCGGGTCGGCCCCGGAATCGTCACCGCCGAGCTGAAGTCGGCCGCCCAGGAGGTGGGGCTCTTCTATCCGCCCGATCCCGCGTCCGCCGACACGTGCACGATCGGCGGCAACGTTGCGACCAACGCCGGCGGCCTGTGCTGCGTCAAGTACGGCGTCACCGCCGACTACATCAAAGCCCTGGAGGTGGTGCTTCCCGGAGGCGAGCTGATGAGGACCGGCAAGCAGACAGCGAAAGGGGTCGCCGGCTATGACCTCACCGGCCTCTTGGTGGGTTCCGAGGGGACCCTCGGGGTGGTCACCTCCGCATGGGTCCGGTTGCTCCCAGCGCCGGATCCCGCGCTGACCGCCCTGGCCACCTTCGACTCCCTGGATGACGCGGTGCGCGGCGTGCTCGCCCTGCGAGCTGACCGGCACCGGCCGTCGCTGCTGGAGTTCCTCGACCGCGCATCCATCGCAGCCATCCAGGCCGTCGGCGACTTCGGTTTCCCGTCCGGCTGCGAAGCAGCGCTGCTCGTGCAGTCCGACCGTCCCGGTCACGCCGCCGAGGACGTCATCCGGTATGCCGTCGCGCTGGCTGACGCAGGCGCCGTCGAGACCGTCGTCGCGGACAACGCGGCCGAGGCCGACCTGCTGATGAAGGGACGGCGGATGCTCAACTACGCGTTGGAGGCTAAAGGGGGCCGACTGGCCGAGGACGCCTGCGTGCCGGTCGCCCGGCTGGCGCAGTTCGTCAGGGTCGGGCAGGACATCGGCGCGCGGACCGGCGTGGAGATCACCCTCTCCGGCCACGGTGGTGACGGCAATCTGCATCCGTCGCTGTTCTTCACTCGGGGCGATGCGGACGGGCTGCATCGCGCTGAGGATGCGCTGGAGGAGCTGCTACGGGCGGCCCTGGATCTCGGCGGCACGATCACCGGCGAGCACGGGATCGGCATCCAGAAGCGCCGCTACTTGGAATGGGAGCTCGGCAGTGCCGAGTTGGCCCGACAACGATCGATCAAGGCGCTGTTCGATCCGCGCTGCATCATGAATCCGGGCAAGGTCTATTAGCCCCGCACCGTCGTCGGGCCCGGTCACCGCCTGACACAATCGGCACATGCAGGAGACCGAGACCCGCGGCGGGTGGCTCAGCCGCGAGGAGTTGCGCGACGCTCGCGAACGCCTGCCGATCCTCTACGTCAACCTCGTCCCGGTCCGCGTCGACGAACGCAGCCAGGTCACCCAGATCGGCCTGCTCCTGCGGGCCAGCGACGATGGCCGGATCCAACGCGAGCTCGTCTCGGGACGGGTGCTCTACCACGAGCGGCTGCGGGACGCGGTGTTGCGGCACATTGAGCGGGACCTCGGCCCGATGGCCCTCCCGCAGGTCCCGATCGCCCCGCAGCCGTTCGCGGTCGCCGAGTACTTCCCCACCCCCGGGGTCACCCCCTTCCACGACCCACGCCAGCATGCGGTGGCACTGGGCTACGTCGTCGTGCTCATGGGTGACTGCCAGCCGCAGGGCAACGCCCTTGATCTGGCCTGGCTGAGCCCGGCCGAGGCCCGAGACCTCGCGGCGACCCCCGAGATGGCCGGCGGACATGGGGTGCTGTTGCGGCAGGCCCTGGCGCACCTGGGCCACCCGGTCTAGGCGGTTTGGCCCACACCCCCATGACGAGCCAACCCTCTCCCACGGCCGCTGCCGCCGAGCTTGCCGCTCGGATCCGCACGACGACCTTCCCTCGGATTCGCTACCACAAGGGCTACGACCGCTACGACGTCGACTGGCTGCTGCGCAAGGTCGCGACCGAGCTCGAACGGGGAACCGCCAAGCCGGAGTTGGCCGACGAGTTGGCGCAGGCCGAGTTCAGCAGCACAACCGTTCGGTCCGGTTACGACGAGAAGGCCGTCGACGAGTTCGTCGACGAGGTCGTCACGAGCCTGCGTGACCTGCTCGGCACACCGGAACCGCGAGCGGCCAAGACGTCGCCGTTGGCCCTGGTGCGGCGCCTGCTCACTCGCTCCTGAGCGCGGAACCGCGGCCCACGACGGCCAGCGGGAGCAGAGTGCGGCCGGTCGGGCCCATCTCAATCTGGGTGCCCATCTCGGGGCAGACCCCGCAGTCGAAGCAGCCGCTCCACCGGCAGTCGGCGACCTCGTGCTCGGCAAGGGCATCCTGCCAGTCGTCCCACAGCCAGTCCCGGTCCAGCCCGGAGTCGATGTGGTCCCACGGAAGGATCTCGATTCGGTCGCGCTCCCGCGTCGTGAACCAGTCCACGGACACCGCCGTGCCCTCGAACACTGTCTCGGCCGCCCGCATCCACCGCTCGAAGGCGAAGTGTTCACTCCACCCGTCGAACCGGCCGCCGTCCCGCCACACGGCTTCGATGACAGCTCCCACCCGACGGTCGCCCCGCGAGAGCAGGCCCTCGACGATGCCGGGCTGGCCGTCGTGATACCGGAAGCCGATGGAGGCGGCATACCGGCGATCCGCGCGGATGGCGTCGCGCAACAGCTGCAGTCGGGCGTCGGTCGCCTCGGCACCCAACTGCCCCGCCCACTGGAACGGGGTGTGCGGTTTGGGCACGAAGCCGCCGATCGAGACGGTGCAGCGGATGTCCCGGCGACCGCTCACCTGGCGACCGGTCTCGATGACACGGGTGGCGAGCGTCGCGATCTGCAGCACGTCTTCGTCGGTCTCGGTCGGGAGCCCACACATGAAGTAGAGCTTGACCTGGCGCCAGCCCGACGCGAACGCCGCTGCCACCGTGTCGACGAGATCCTGCTCGGAGACCTGCTTGTTGATGACCTTGCGCAGCCGCTCCGAGCCACCCTCGGGCGCGAACGTCAAACCGGAGCGACGTCCACCGCGACTGAGTTCGTTGGCCAGGTCGATGTTGAACGCATCGACCCGGGTGGATGGCAGCGACAGCCCCGTCTGGCTGCCCTCATACCGGTCGGCCAGACCCTTGGTGACGGCGGCGATCTCGGAGTGGTCCGCTGACGAAAGGGACAGCAGGCCGACTTCCTCGAAGCCGGTCGCCGCCAACCCCCGTTCGACCATCGCACCGATCCCGGTGATCGATCGCTCGCGGACCGGCCGGGTAATCATCCCCGCCTGGCAGAAGCGGCATCCGCGCGTGCACCCCCGGAAGATCTCGACCGACATCCGCTCGTGCACCGTCTCGGCCAAGGGGACGAGCGGCGCCTTGGGGTAGGGCCACGCGTCCAGATCGGTCACCGTGTGCTTGGCCACCCGCCACGGTATGCCGGTCAGCCCGGTCCGCGGGGCCACTCGCCTGATCCGTCCGTCGGGGAAGTAGTCGACCTCGTAGCAGGCGGGAACGTAGGCCACTCCGGATCGGGCGATCCGCAGCAGGAGTTCGTTGCGCCCACCCGGGCCTCCCTCGGCCTTCCAGGCCGCCACCAGGTCGGTGAGCTCCAGCACCGCCTGTTCGCCGTCGCCGATGACGACAACGTCGGTGAAATCGGCAATCGGCTCGGGGTTGAACGACGCGTGCCCGCCCGTCACAACGATGGGATCAGCGTCAGTCCGGTCGCGGGAATGCAACGGGATCCCGGCCAGGTCCAGCGCCGTGAGGAAGTTCGTGTAGCCCAGTTCGGTGGAGAACGAGATCCCGAACAGGTCGAAATCGCGCACCGCCCGATGACCGTCGACCGTCAGCTGCGGCATGCCGTGCTCGCGCAGGAGGGCCTCCAGATCGGGCCACACGGCATACGTGCGCTCGGCGAGTGCGTCGGGTCGCTCGTTGAGGACTTCGTAGAGGATCATGACGCCCTGGTTGGGCAGTCCGACCTCGTAGGCGTCGGGATACATCAGCGCCCACCGGACCGTCCGCTCCGCGCCATCGGTGCCGTGACCGCCGCAATGCCAGTCCTTGACCTGGGAGTTGAGTTCGCCACCGACGTATTGGATCGGCTTCTGCACGCGCTCCAAGAGCGGCTCCAGATCGGCGAAGCGGGATTCACCGGGCATCCGACGATCCTACCGTCGCGAGAGTGGCCCCAGCGCCAAGAGGCACGAACAGGGCCTGCGGCCTTGTGTTCGTGCCCCTTGATGAGGACCGTCGGGATCAGTCGTAAAGAGCTTCCAGGTTGGCCTTGAACTTCTCCGCGACGTGCTTGCGCTTGAGTTTGAGACTCGGGGTCAGTTCTCCAGCATCCACCGTGAGGTCGCGGTCCAAGACGGTGAACCGCTTGATGGTCTCCCACCGGTTGAGCCCCTCGTTGAGTGTGTCGAAGTAGCCCTGCAGCAACTCGCGCACCTCTGGAGCCTGGCTGATCTCGGCGTAGGACTTGCCCGCCATCCGGTTTGCGGCCGCCCATGCGGTGATGGCGTCGGGGTCGAGGGTGACCAGAGCGGTCGCGTAGTTACGACCGTCGCCGAACACAAGGATTTGGGAAGCGTAGGGGCATTGGGCCTTGAACGCCGACTCGATGAGCGACGGCGCGATGTACTTGCCACCCGACGTCTTGAACAGGTCCTTCTTGCGGTCGGTGATCTTGACGAACCCGTTGGCGTCGATTTCACCGATATCACCGGTGCGGAAGAACCCGTCTTCGTCGAACACCTCGGCGTTGGCGTCCGGCCGGTTACGGTAGCCGCGCATCACCCCCGGCCCCTTGACGAGGATCTCCCCGTCAGCGGCCAACTTGACGTCGGTCGTCGGCACCGGCCAGCCCACCGTCCCGTAGCTGTACCCACCCAAAGACGGCCGGTTCACGCAGGTGGCGGCCGAAGTCTCGGTGAGTCCGTAGCCTTCCAGAATGATCAGCCCCACCGATCCGAACCACCGGGCGATCTCGGGGTTGAGCGCCGCCGATCCGGAAATGAAGAAGCGCACGCGACCGCCGAACCGTTCACGCACCTTGGACAAGACGAGCTTGTCCGCGACCGCGTGCTGCAGGCTGAGGACAGCACCAGGGGTCTGGCCTTGAGCCTTGAGCTCCATGACCTGCTTTCCGACCCCGAATGCCCAGTCCATCAACTGACGCTTGACCCCCGTCTCGGCCGCCAGGGTCATGGCGATCCGGGCGTAGGCCTTCTCGAAGATCCGAGGCGCAGCTCCCATGAAGGTAGGTTTGATGACCGCCAAGTTGTCGACGATCTTGTCGATCTTGCCGTCGATGGCCGTGGGGAAGCCCATCTGCAGCGGCAGCGCCAACAAGATCTTGCCGAACACATGCGAGAGCGGCAGCCAGAGAAACTGCAAGTCGTTCTGGTCGAGGATGCCGATGGAATGGATCGACGCGGCCTCATAGACGATGGCGTCTTGGGTGAGCTCGGCGCCCTTGGGTCGGCCGGTGGTGCCCGAGGTGTAGATGATCACCGCCAAGTGGTCCGGAGCGATGAGGTCGATTCGCTCGTCCACCATCGTGGGGCGGGCATCTCGGGCGTTGCGACCGAGCTCCTCCAACTCGCCCAGGGACATGACCCAGTCGTCGCCCTCTTCATCACCCACGTGTGCCTCTCCCGTGAAGGTGATGACTTTGGCAACCTCCGGCATCTCGTGCCGATGGGTTCTCAACTTCTCTACTTGCCCGTCGTCCTCGGCGAAGACGAACCTCGATCCAGAGTCGCCGAGGATGTAGGACACATCCTCGGCCATCGTGGTCGGATAGACCGTGGTCGTCGCGCCACCGGCACACATGATGGCCAGGTCGGCCAGCGCCCACTCGTAGCGGGTCGTGGAGGCGATGGCTACTCGGTCCTCGATGGTCAGCCCCAGCGACATGAGCCCGGCGGCCATGTCGTAGACGCGATCCCGGGCCTCGCTCCAGGTCACCTTCTCCAAGTGGCTGTTCCGGAAAAACTGAAAGGCCTCCCGATTACCCGATCGAGACACTCGATCCCGAAAGAGAGCGGCGATACTACGGGCTCGCCCCTCCAGGATGTCGTGGTTGACGCGCTCTTCCACGGCTGACTTCATGGCCACGGGATCTGACTCCTTCGTCGGTCTCGTCGGTCGCGGCGCGCCACCTACCCATGGGTAGACGCCAGAAAGCCGACCGTTCCTGCTGCCCCCTACCGTATGCTGTCCCGCCCCGGGTTTGGGAGTCCCGGGACCGAACTCACTGTGCCGGCCGCTTCCGGCGGATGTAGAGCTGGCGTCGGACCCGGGCCACCACGAAGCCGGAGGCATCGAGGATGTCGTTGTCGAACCATTCGAGCACCTTGGCGCCGCCTTCGGCGGACCGCCGGATCCGCTCGACGACAGCCGGGTCGACCACGAACTCGGTGTGCACCACACCGCGCCCCGGACGGACGTAGTCGATCTCGGCGCGCTGGTCCCAGACAAGGTATTCCGGCCCGAGTTGGTTCATGACCAGCAGCATCCAGAATGGATCGGCCATCGAGAACAGCGACCCACCAAACTGTGTGCCGACATAGTTGCGGTTCAGCGGGGTGAGCTTGAGCCGCACCACCGCGCGCGAATAGTCCGCCGCGATCTCCTGGACCTGGATCCCGGAGAAGCGATAGGGCGGCCACAGGTTCATCGCCCGGCGCAGCGCCTCGGGACGCCCGAGCAGCTCCTGCCACGTCGGGAGACGGAACGAGCGAGGCGGTATGCCGTTCACAGCGTCGGGACCGCCAGCGTCGAGCGGCACTGGGCCACATCGGCATGCATTTGTTCCACGAGCGGTTCGATCCCGTCGAATCGCAACGTCGGGCGCAGCATACGCACGAACTCGTAGGCCACCCGCTCGCCGTAGAGATCCAGATCGGTTCGGTCCAGGACGTAGGCCTCGACTCGCCGGGACGTGCCATCAAAGGTGGGATTCGTGCCGATGGAGATGGCAGCAGGCAGCACTCGATCGGGTGCCCCGCTCGGGCGGGCCAACCGGGTCAGCCACCCGGCATACACCCCGTCCGCCGGCACAAGTCCGTCGATCGGGTCACCAAGGTTGGCCGTCGGGAACCCGAGCAGGCGCCCGCGGTGGTCGCCGTGGACGACCGTGCCGTCGACTCGTGGACAGCGGCCCAGCAGCTCAGCAGCACCGGCAACGTCGCCTGCCGCGACCAGGGCACGGACGCGGGTGGACGACCAGCGACCACTGTCTCCGACGTCAGCTACGGGGATGACACCGAAGCCCCGCTCGGCGCCCAGGTCGACCAACGTCTGCACGGTCCCGCTGTTGCGAACTCCGAAGCGTGTGTCAGTCCCCACGACGACCAGTTCGGCTCCCAGGGATCGGACGAACACCGCGTCGACGAACTGCGCCGGGGTCTGGGCTGCGAACTCCCGCGTGAATTCGAGGACGAGCACGGCATCAAGCCCGGTCTCGCCCAACAGATCGAGGCGCTGCTCAAGAGAGGTCAACTCGGCAGGGGCCTTCTCGGGAAACAACACGGCGATGGGATGCGGGTGGAACGTCACGGCTACCGACGACAGTTTGCGGTTCACCGCCTCGCTCACGACGACGTTCAGCACGGCCCGGTGCCCGCGATGGACACCATCGAAATTGCCCAACGTGACTACACAAGGGCCAGTGCCCGCGGGCACCTCGTCGAGACCGTTCCAGACCAGCACGGAGGACACTCTAGGAGTCCGCAGCCGGGAAGACGACGCGCGTCCGTGCGCGGCGCTGGGTCTGGTCGAGGACAGCAACCAAGCGATTGGCCGGATCGAAGGCGGCCACGGCGTCCCCGTGGACGTCGTCTGAGTCCAACGCCTGACCGAAGCCCACCGCCCGCGCCTGCGCTGCGGTCAGATGGCGCGACGGTAGCGCCCGGCGCGCCGCCTCGCTCAGCGAGAGCACGGGTATGCCGACCGGCCCGGTGCCGCTGGAATCACCCGCCAGCCCGAGTTCGGCAAGGTTGTGGGCTTCATTGACGCCAAAGGCACCGACCCGTGTGCGTCGCAGAGCGACCAAATGCCCGCCAACCCCGAGCTGCTCCCCCAGGTCCCGAGCCAACGCCCGAACGTAGGTCCCCGACGAAACGTCGACGACAACGTCGACGTCCAGGCACGAGGAGGCACCATCGGTGGTCGCGTCCGCGGGAACCACCCGGACCTCGAGGACCTCAAACCGCTCGACGCGGACACTTCGCGCCGCCAGCTCGACGTCCTCCCCCGAGCGCACCCGGGCATAGGCGCGCCGACCGTCCACTTTGATGGCACTGACGGCGGACGGCACCTGACGGATCGACCCGAGGAAGCCCAAGACGGCCGTCTCGACCTGGGAGCGGGTCAGGTGGTCAGCCGACGCGGCGTAGCGGACCTCGCCCTCGGCGTCGTCCGTCACTGTCGCGGCGCCGAGGCGGATCGTCGCGGCATACCCCTTGTCGCACCCGACGAGGAAGGTGAGCAGCTTGGTGCCGCGGCCGATGCCCAGAACGAGCACTCCGGTGGCCATGGGGTCGAGGGTGCCGGCATGGCCTACCTGTCGAGTCCCAGCCAGCCGGCGCACCCGAGCCACGACGTCGTGGCTGGTCCAGCCAGTGGGCTTATCGACGACAAGAACCCCCGTTGGGGCGCTCACGCGTCGTCATCCGCCACGGGGTCCATGTCCGCATGACCGGCTACCCGATAAGGGTCGGCGTCGCCGGCGTACGCGGCACCAGCTGCATCCTTGGCGATCTGTTCGTCACGTGCTTTGGTCGCGACGAGCAGATCCTCCAAGTGAGCCGCCCCCTCTGGGAGTGCGTCAGCTACGAACTCGACACTGGGGGTGAGGCGAATGCCCAACTGGCCCAGAGAAGAGCGGATCTTCCCCTTCGCCGACTCGAGCGCCTTGGCCGTCGCCGCTCGCTTCTCGTCGTCGCCGAGCACCGTATAGAACACCGTGGCGTGTTGGAGGTCCCCGGTCACCCGGACATCGGTGACCGTGACGAACCCCAGGCGCTCGTCCTTGACGCGATATTCCAACTGCTCGGCGACGATTGCCTTGATCCGCTCGGCGATCTTGCGGGCCCGCGCGGCGTCAGCCATGAGAACTCCTTCGGAATGCGGGCGGAATCAGCTTCGCGGCTTCATCCGCATCTCGTAGGTCTCGATGATGTCCTCTAGCTGCAGATCGTTGAAGGAGCCGAGGTTGATTCCGCACTCGTAGCCGTCGCGGACCTCGGTGACGTCGTCCTTGAAGCGACGCAGCCCGGCGATCTCGACGTTCTCGCTGACGACGACGCCTCGGCGGGTGATGCGTGCTTTCGCTCCGCGGCGGATCTCCCCGGAGCGCACGATCGAGCCGGCGATGTTGCCGAACTTGCTCGACCGGAAGATCTCCCGGATCTCGGCCGTGCCGAGTGACACTTCCTCGAATTCTGGCTTGAGCATCCCCTTGAGCGCTGCCTCGATTTCCTCAATCGCCTGGTAGATCACCGTGTAGTACCGGATTTCCACACCCTCGCGATCGGCGACCTCGGCGTTCTGCCCTTCCGCACGCACGTTGAAGCCAATGATGACCGCGTTCGAGGCCATGGCCAGGTTGATGTTGTTGAGGGTGATGGCGCCGACACCACGATCGATAATCCGCAGGTCGACCTCGTCGCCCACATCGATCTGCAGCAACGCGTCCTCCAAGGCCTCGACCGACCCGGACACGTCACCTTTGAGAATGAGGTTAAGGGTTTCGACACGACCGGCAGCCAAGGCCTCGTTGAGGTCCTCGAGGCTGATCCGCTTGCGGGCCTTGGCCAGCGACGCCTGGCGATCGGCGGCCTCGCGCCGTTCGGCGATCTGCCGGGCCGTGCGATCATCGGGAGCAACGACAAAGGTGTCGCCAGCTCGGGGCACCGAGGACAGACCGAGGACCTGGACAGGGCGCGAAGGTGTGGCAACGTCGAGATGGTTGCCGTGTTCGTCCAGAAGCGCGCGGACCCGCCCATGGGCAGAACCAGTGACGATGGCATCCCCGACCTTCAAGGTGCCCTGCTGGACGAGGACGGTTGCCGTCGCCCCACGTCCGCGATCGAGGTTGGCCTCGATCGCAACGCCACGGGCATCCGTGTCCGGGTTGGCTCGCAAGTCCAGGGCTGCGTCCGCCGTGAGCAGCACGGCCTCGAGCAGGCCGTCGATGTTGACCTTCTCCCGGGCCGAGACGTCGACGAACATCGTGTCACCGCCGTACTCCTCGGCGACGAGGTTGTACTCGGTGAGCTGCTGGCGGATCTTGTCGGGGTTGGCGCCTTCTTTGTCGATCTTGTTGACCGCCACGACGATCGGCACATCGGCCGCTTGGGCGTGGTTGAGCGCCTCAATGGTCTGCGGCATGACTCCGTCGTCGGCGGCGACCACGAGGATGGCGATATCGGTCACCTTGGCTCCACGGGCACGCATGGCGGTGAATGCCTCGTGGCCGGGGGTGTCGATGAACGTGATAGCCCGGTCGACGCCCTCGTGCTCGGCGACGATCTGATAGGCCCCGATGTGCTGGGTGATCCCGCCCGCCTCAGTGGCAATGACATTGGCGTGCCGGATCGCGTCGAGCAACTTGGTCTTGCCGTGGTCGACGTGACCCATGACGGTGACGACCGGGGGCCGGGGGGCCAGGTGCTCCTCGTCGTCCTCGACGGCGTCGAGGTCGATGTTGAACGAGGCAAACAGCTCCTTCTCCTCGTCCTCGGGCGAAACGACCTCGACGACGAAGCCGAGCTCTGCGCCCAGGAGTTTGAAGGTGTCCTCATCGAGCGACTGGGTGGCCGTGGCCATCTCACCGAGATGGAACAACACCGTGACAAGCGATGCCGGATTGGCGTTGATCTTGTCGGCGAAGTCGGTGAGGGAGGACCCGCGACGCACCCGGACAACCGTGGTGCCGTCACCTCGCGGAACGCTGACACCGCCGATCGTCGGCGCCTGCATCTGTTCGAATTCTTGACGCTTGGCACGCTTGGATTTGCGGCCCCGCACCGGCCGACCACCTCCACGGCCGAAAGCGCCCTGCGTGCCGCCACGGCCAGGGGCTCCCGGCCGACCGCCGAATCCCCCGCCACCGGCGCCCCCCGGGGCGCCAGTGCCGCCGCCCGGGCGACCACCGAAGCCGCCGGGACCGCCGGGACGAGCGGCACCGCCTGGGCGAGACCCGGCCGGACCTGGTCGAGCTCCGGGGCGACCGATAGTGGCCCGATCGGGCATCATCCCCGGGTTGGGCCGGGGACCGCCTGGGCGGGGACCACCCGGACCGGCAGCCGCCGGACGGGGACCCCCCGGACCGCCAGCCCCGGGGCGGCCCTGCGGCCTCGGCATCCCTTGGTTGGGGGCAAACGGGTTGTTGCCGGGGCGAGCTGGCCCGCCCTCACGGGGAGGACGGCCCATTCCCTGGCTCGGCGCGAACGGGTTGTTGCCGGGGCGAGGAGCCCCAGGACGAGGTGCTGGTGGCCTCGGACCGGGGACCGGGCCAGCCGGTGCCGAAGGCGCGGCCGAAGCGGCCGGTGCCGGCCGAGGAGCCGGAGCGGCGGGAGCCGACGGAGCAGTCGGTGCTGCTGGAGCCGGCACCGCCGCCGAGGCGGCCACCGGCGCCGAGGGCGCAGCCGGAGCGGCCGGAGCCGCTGGGGTGCTCGGGGACTTCGAGGCCGGAGCAGCCGGGGCTGCCGGAGCCGGTGCGGCGGGAGCCGGTGCCTGTGCCGGGGGAGCCGCAGCAGCCGGTGCGGCGGGAGCCGGTGCCTGGGCCGGGGCGATGGGAGCCGCAGCTGCCGGTGCCGCGGGAGCGGGTGCAGCGGGAGCCGCCGGGGCCGAGGCGGACGGTGCTGGCGCCGCAGCAGCGGGCTTGGGGAAGGTCTCGCGGACCTTGCGCTCGACCGGGGACTCGATGGTCGATGACGGGGACTTGACGTACTCACCCAGCGCACTCAAGTGCGCCATCAGGGACTTGCTGTCAGTGCCGAGCTCTTTGGCGAGCGCGCTCACACGGACCTTTGCCACGTTTCTCCTGTCTTGGGTCTGTGCCGCGACAGGGGCGCAGACCGTGTTAGTGCTGGGGCTTGCTCATTGCTGAGTGCTCATCGCGTGCTCATCAGCGTCTAACCCGCCTTGTTGTTGGGGTGCTTCGGACATCGTCGGCTCGTGCAGTGGGTCGAGTTCTCGCAGGTATGCCGTCACGGCAGAGACGTCGGTCGAGACCTGCAGGCGCAGGGCTCGGCCGAAGGCCCGCTTCCGGACGGCAGCCTCGAGACAAGCGGCATCCGGATGCAGCCATGCGCCGCGCCCGGGGAGCCGATGCCGCAGATCGGGGATCAGCCGGGCTTGGCCGGATGTCACCGCTGCGACCACTCGCACGAGAACCGACCAGCTATCCGTGCGACGACACCCCACGCACGTCCGCACGGGCGTGGCCCGTGGCGGGGTGCCGCGACGGTCACCCCCGGCGCGGGGGGCCGGCAGGGCCGACGCCGGGCCCGCGCGGTGCGGGACGGGAGCCCGTATGCCGTGCTCCCCCCATCCCCGGCCGGGTCGCCCCAGGAGGCGGCTGGGCAGCAGGCGGAGGCGGAGGGTCAGCCGCAACGGCCGTGTCCGAACGGATGTCGATCCGCCAACCCGTGAGCTTGGCGGCCAGTCGGGCGTTCTGCCCCTCCTTGCCGATCGCCAAGGACAGTTGGTAGTCGGGGACGATGGCGCGAGCGGCACGCAGCACCGGGTCGACGACCTCGACCGACTGCACCCGTGCCGGTGAGAGGGCGGCCGCAATGAACTCCCGAGGGTCGTCGGAAAAGTCGACGATGTCGATCTTCTCGCCACCCAACTCGTTCATCACGGCCCGGACCCGGGCCCCCATCGGACCGATGCAGGCGCCCTTGGCGTTGACCCCAGGCACCCGGGAGCGGACTGCGATCTTGGTGCGGTGGCCGGCCTCGCGGATCATCGCGGCGATCTCGACCGTGCCGTCGGCGATCTCAGGCACCTCAAGCTTGAACAACGACTTGACCAGATTGGGGTGGGTGCGCGACAGCCCGATCTGCGGGCCCTTGGGACCTCGCTTGACGCTGACGACGTAGCACCGCAGCCGGTCGCCGTGTCGATAGACCTCGCCCGGCACCTGCTCGGCCTGCGGGAGCATGCCTTCCACGGTGCCGAAGTCGACCAGGACGTTCCGCGGGTCTGCACTTTGCTGGATGATCCCGGAGACGATGTCGCCCTCGCGGCCCTTGAAGTCGCCAAGGATCGCCTCGTCTTCCAGGTCGCGCAGACGTTGGACGATGACCTGCCGAGCGGTTGCCGCCGCCACCCGCCCGAAACCCTGGGGTGTGTCGTCGAACTCTGGGCCCGGCTCGCCGCGGGTGGGTCGTTCGCCCTCTTCCTCGGCCGGAATGAGTGCTCCCTCTTCGCGGGCCCACACGACGACATGGCCGGACTTGCGGTCCAGCTCGACGCGGGCGAGCTTGAACGACCCATCGGTGCGGTGGTAGGCGGTGAGCAGGGCCTGTTCGATGGCAGGAATGAGCACCTCGAGGCTGAGGTCGCGTTCCCGTTCCAGCGCCCGTAGCGCTGCCAGGTCAATGTCCATCAGTCCTCCTCCTCGAAGTCCTCGTCCAGGTCCGCGTCGTCGATCCGCCCGAACTCGATGACCACCCGACCTTCCCGCACCTCGTCCAGCGCGACCTCACTGAGGTCGGGAGCGGGCCCCGTCACCGGGTCGGCGCCCAATGTCACCACTGCATCGCCCACCGAGAGGATGCGTCCGGCCCGCTCACTGCCGTCCCGCAATCTCAGGCGCACCAGCCGGCCCACGTTGCGACGCAGGTGGCGGTGATGGGTCAGGGGACGGTCCACTCCGGGTGAACTCACCTCCAAGACGTAGGGGGCGTTACCCACGCTCTCGGCGGCGTCCAAGGCGGCATCGACGATGCGGGTGGCGTCGGCGACGTTGTCCAGCGACAGCGGCGCGACCGAGGAGGTCGTGTCCTGGGGGTCGATGCCGTCGAGCGATCGGTCCACGGCGATCCGGACGACCGAGCGGCGCCCTGCGGGTGCCACGGTCACGTCCTCGACGACGAGCCCTGCCGCGGCAAGCGGCCCCTCGACAAGGGAGCGGATGTGTCCGGCCTGCATGCCGCTCACCTCCTGCTCTTGTCGATTCCCGCTGCTTGTGTCGATTCCCGCCGTGCGCGGCACCCCGACGGCCAGCCGTCGGATGACACCACTGTAACCGCGTCGCGG
Organism: Dermatophilaceae bacterium; assembly: GCA_044220725.1. GTDB lineage: Bacteria > Actinomycetota > Actinomycetes > Actinomycetales > Dermatophilaceae > Phosphoribacter. Next base: position 8,069 of record JBGAQN010000056.1, on the reverse strand, counting down.
TCCGCCCGCCCGCGCGCGCACGCCGCGGGGCTTCGCCCATGTCATGATCGGGCCGTGCCTTCGCCGCCTTCCGTTGTCGGTCCGGGCAGCGCACCGATCGGTATGCCGCCCCGCCGCACGCTGCTGCGCGTCGGTGCGTGGACCGGGTTGGCCGCCGCCCTCGCCGCCGGGGCGAGCGGCTGCGGCATCCGGCTGGAAGACGACGCGCCGACAATCCCGTTTCTCTCCCGTACGCCTATCCCCGACGAAGCTCTGCTCGTTGCCGCCTACCGCAGGGCCACCGACGTGGCGGAGCAGGCGACCCACGCCGCCGGGGTGGCTGGCGCGGCGGAGGTGACCCAACGGCATACCCGCCAGGCACAGGTACTGCGCGCGATCCTGGACGCGGGCGCGGTGCCCGAACGCATCGTCAGTGGCCCCGCGACCCCGACCGCCACCACAACGGGGCCGACACAGCCCACCCCGACGGCAGTGAGTGCTCCCGAGTTGGGCGCGGCGGTCAGCACCGCAGCACACGAATCGCTCTCGGCTGCAGCCGACTTCATCACCCACCGAGCCCTCGCGGCCTCGATTGCAGCTCACGACGCCGCTGGCCTGACCCGTCTGGGTGGGTCACCGTCGTGGTCGACCCACGAGCCCCTGCCGCCCGCAGTCGCCGCCGGGTTGCTGACGGTCACCCGAGCGTGCACGTATGCCGTGCAAGTCGCCGCCGCCCACCTCACCGGATCTGAACGGGTGGGCCTGCTGGAGACGATCACGGCCCTGGGCCGCCGAGAGGCCACCCTGAGCTCGGCGCTCAGCCCGGTCGCTCCCCCGCCACTCGGCTATCGGTTGCCCTTCCCCGCCACGGATCCGGTTAAGGCCAGACGGCTGGTCATCGCGGCGTTGGCCAACCTCGTCGACCGGGGGCTGGACGGCATTGCGGACATCCCGGCGGGGAGCTCGTCTCTGGTTGAGCTGATCCGGCTTGAGGCCGAAGCCGTCTCTTTGGCGACCACTCATGGAGGCGCCTGGCCGACGATGCCCGGTCTGTCCGTCGGATGAGTGCCCCGGACGCGGCTCCTCGGGACCAGGCTCCCGAGGTCCCGCTGCCTCCCGGGATCGTCGCGACGGTGGCAGGCCGACCCGCAGACTCCCTGCTCATCGAGCGCGGGATGCGAGGGGCGGTGACCGGGGACGCGTGGCTGCGTCAACTTCCCCGGGACGTCGCCGACCTGTGCACGGAGTGGGGACTCGTCCCGGATGGCTCACCCCGACATGGGGCGTGTGCGCTCGTCGTTCCGGTCATCGGCGAGGCCGGGCCGGCGGCGCTCAAGATCACCTGGCCGCACCTGGAGGCCGCGACGGAACACCTCGCCCTCCGACACTGGAACGGGCGGGGAGCGGTGCGGCTCATCCGGGCCGACCCGAGTCGGTGGGCCCTGCTGCTCCGCGCGGGCGCTAGTCCGGTGCCGCGACGGTTCATCGAGCAGGCGCGGGCCCTGGCTACGAGGATGAGGCCCGGGCGTGGACTATCGTCCGAGAGATGGACAACGCCCTGGACCTGGCCGCGGATCCCGCCGCCACCGATCGGGTCGGCCTCGCGGTGGCCATCATCAAGGCGATGCAGCGATGACCGCCGGGTACGCCGTCCACTGGGTCACCGCGTTCCTGGACCGGCCCGCGGACCAGTTCGAGGCCGCTGCCGGATTCTGGTGTGCGGTGACGGCGACGACCCTCTCGTCGCGCCGGGGCGACAACAGCGAGTTCGCCACGTTTCTCCCCGCGACGGGTGACGCCACCCTCAAACTCCAGGCGGTCGGTGATGCCTCGCATGGCGGGCACCTCGACCTGGAAGTGAGCGACCTGCCTGCCGCTGTGGAGCGCGCGCTGGACCTTGGGGCCACCTCGATCGCGGACAGGGGCACCCTGCAGATCCTGCGCTCCCCCGCTGGTCCGGCATTCTGCCTGGTCCCGATCCGATGCGCTGGGACCCGGCCGCCGATCCCGGACACCCCCGGAGGGCGGGTCATCGCCGATCAGGTCGCGCTGGATGTCGGCCCCGCTTCGCTTGAAGTCGAGGCGGAGTTCTGGGCCGGACTGACCGGCTGGCAACGCCTGGCATCGGTGCGTGACGAGTTCTCGGTCATCACTTCGGACGGTCGGCTACCGATCCGCCTGTTGCTCCAACGGCTGGGCTCCGAACCGGCAGGGGGACCGCGGATCCACCTGGATCTGGCCTGTTCGGATCAGGCCGCGGCAGTGGCATACCACCTCTCTCTCGGCGCGCAATGCCTGGCCGAACGGGAGTCCTGGACGGTGATGTCGGACCCGTCCGGCGAGCCCTACTGCCTCACGTCCCGGGACCCGTCGACCGGGCGGTTGACCGGCCGGTGACCTTGGGCCGGAACGCCGCGCCGATCCCCGCCCCAACGAGCACCGCAATCACGAGGGAGCCGTCCGAAACCGGATCACCCAAGGACCGAGCCCAGAGAATGGCCACGAGGAGGACCACCAGGCTTGCGGCCACGTGCCACCAGGGCCGGGTCCGCCACCGAGCCAGCAGGCCGACGAGAACCAGGGCAGCCACGGCCACGAGCACGAACGCGAGAGCCTTCATCAGTGTTCCTCCATGGGGGAGATCCGGCATTCAGCCTGCCATGGTTCTGAGCCGCCTGCTCATGGCAGCGTTGCGGCGTGGCGCCGCTGACGCCTCTCAGAGTGCGGCCGCCCAGGGCGTTCCGGCCCTCGCGGACGCAGGCCGGATGCGGACAGGACACCTTCCTGCCAACGGGTCACGCCTCGCGCGGGGCCGCTACCGTGACGGCCATGTCCAATCGACTGGCCGCCGCGCTCAGCCCATACCTGCGCCAACACGCCGACAACCCGGTGCACTGGTGGGAATGGTCGGAAGCCGCCTTCGCAGACGCCCGTCGCCGGGACGTCCCCGTCCTGTTGTCCATCGGGTATGCCGCGTGCCACTGGTGCCACGTCATGGCGCACGAGTCCTTCGAGGACCACGAGGTTGCCGAAGTGCTCAACGCCGGGTTCGTCGCCATCAAGGTCGACCGCGAGGAACGGCCCGACGTCGACGCCGTCTACATGGCCGCCGCCCTGGCGTTGACGGGCTCGGGCGGGTGGCCGATGACCGTGATGCTGACGCCCGAGGGCGAGCCGTTCTGGTGCGGCACCTACCTGCCCAAGGCCCAGTTCCTTGGCCTCCTCGATGCCGTCACCACGGCCTGGACTGATCGCCGCGAGGCGGTCCGGATGAGCAGCACCCAGATCATGGCGGCGGTGCGCGCGCAGGTGGCGCCGGGCGAGGCGGAGCCGATCACCCGGCATACCGTGGAGGATGCGGTGACCCGGGTGGGACGGGCCGCCGACCCGGTCAACGGTGGGTTCGGCCGCGCACCGAAATTCCCCGCGGCGATGGTCTTGGAGTTCCTCCTGCGCCACCATGCGCGGACCGGGTCAGCCGACGCACTCGCCCTCGTCGACGGCGCATGTGAGGCGATGGCCCGTGGCGGCATCTACGACCAGCTCGCCGGCGGCTTCGCCCGTTATGCCGTGGACGCGGGCTGGGTGGTGCCGCACTTCGAGAAGATGCTCTACGACCAGGCCCTGTTGGCGCAGGTCTATGCACACTGGTGGCGGGCGACGGGGACAGCGCTCGGGGCTCGGATCGCGATCGAGACGTGCGAGTTTGTGGTTCGCGAACTACGCACTGCTGCAGGTGGATTCGCGTCCGCGCTCGACGCGGACACCGATGGTATCGAAGGCCTGACCTACGCCTGGTCGCCCGCCGAGTTGGCCGCCGTGTTGGGTGTCGAGGACGGCGCATGTGCGGCGGCACTGCTGTCGGTCACCCCGGGCGGCACGTTCGAGCACGGCCGCTCGACGCTGCAGTTGCGCGACGATCCCGACGATCCCCAGTGGTGGGCGAAGACGCGTGAGCGACTGCTTACGGCCCGCGAGCTGCGGCCCCAACCCGCCCGCGATGACAAGGTCGTCACCTCGTGGAACGGGCTGGCCATCGCCGCCCTGGCCGACGTCGGGGCGCTGTTGGGCCGACCCGATCTCGTCGCCGCCGCAGGCTCCGCGGCTGAGCTGATCCTGGCGACCCACGTCGTCGACGGACGGCTGCGACGCGCCTCCCGTGGCGGGGTGGTTGGCACCGCTGCGGGGTGTGCCGACGACTACGGCAATCTCGTCGACGGGCTCCTCATGCTGCATCAGGTGACCGGCGAGGCCCGTTGGCTGACGGAGGCCGGACGGCTCCTGGACACCGCGGTCATCCTGTTCGGCGACGGAGCGGGGGTCTTCTACGACACGCCTGCCGACGACGACGCGCACGCCGAGGGCCTGCTGCCGGCCCGACCGCATTCGGCGGCCGACAATGCCGAACCGTCCGGGCAGTCCTCCCTGGCGATGGCGCTGCTGGGTTACGGGGCGCTCACCGGCTCGGTCCGGCACCTCGATCTCGCCGACGCCGCGTTGGCTGTCGGCGGCTCGGTGGCGGTTCGGGACCCGCGGTTCGCCGGTTGGACCCTCGCCGCAGCGCAGGCCCGGCTGGCCGGACCGGTCCAGGTGGCCATCGTGGGGTCCGGTGCGGCGGCCGACGCATTGCGAGCCACTGTCCTGGCCAGCGCCTCCCCCGGTCTGGTCTTCGTGGCCGGTGAGCCCGACACGCCCGGGGTGCCGCTGCTGGCAGACCGGCCGCTCGTCGAAGGTGCGCCCGCGGCATACCTCTGCCGTGGTTTTGTCTGCGACCGCCCCGTGACGACGCCCGAAGCGCTCCGGCGCGCGCTTGCCGAAGGCAACTGACCTCTCAGAGATCGACCGCCTGGTATGCCGTCTGGTCGGCGAATGCGGCCCGCGTGGCCTCTCCTCCGACAAACAGCGCCGTCGCCCAGATGTCGGCCCACAGCAGGTTGGGGCCGATGACTGACGTCGAGCCGGGGCGACCCACGAGGTGGCCCGCCGCTGGGTCATAGAGATGAGCACCTCGGGCCGCCGTGCCAGAGGTGGCCACCGCGCCCTCGGTCAGTGGGACGACTCTGGCAATCTGGCTGCGATCATGCGGGTTCTCGATGCCGATCCGCCAGGGGGCGGCGTCGTCACCCACAGGTGGGATGTGCTGATGTCGGCCGGCTAGCACGTCGCCACCGGCGTTGATGCACCACGAGACCCCGGGCAGCCCGCGCAACTCGTTTCCGGCACGGTCTACCGCCCAGCCCTTGACCAGCCCAGTCGGGTCAAAGCGCGGCATACCGTCCGCGTCCGGCAATGCCGTCGTGAAGGCGCCGCGCGTGGCTTCGGCTGCCAGCTCGCCGATCCTGGCCGCCTCGCCCACCAGCGGATCGCAGTCACTGATGGCGAGTTCACCGCGCCGCAGTCGGCTCACCTGCGAGTCCGGCGCCCACGTCGAGAAGAGCTCGTCCATCCTGGCAAGCACCTGGTATGCCGCCCGTACCGCCTTCTCGACCTCGGCGCCGGTGAGGTCGGAGCCGCGCAGGTGGATGCTCATCGGCATCCCCATGTGGTGCTCGACCCAAGCCCGTCGACTCACAAGTTGGCTTTGTCGATGGCCGACTGCAGTGACTGGATGTAGGCGACCGACGTGACGGTGGCACCCGAGACCATGTCGATGTCCGAGCTCTGGGCGGCCACCGCGGCGGCATTGAGGATCGGGACGGCTCGGTTGTTGATCTGAACGTCCTTGCGGTCCCGGTTGGGGATCTGCAGGACCGAGGCAGCGGTGATCTTCTTGTCGACGACGGTGATCTGCACCTGGACGTTGCCAAACCGAGTCGGCACCGCGGAACCCGCAAAGGTCGTCCCCCCCGCCGGCGTTCCCGACGCGGGTGTCGTCGGCGATCCGCCAGCGCTGCCAGAGCTACCCGCGCTGCCGGAGCTACCCGCGCTGCCGGAGCCAGGCACCCCAGGCGCCGCGCCCGGGGCGCTGCGCCCGGTGCTGGGCGCCCCCGGCATGGCACCACCGCCCGTCCCCTTGTTCCCCGCACCGGAGGTCGTGCCCGAGGCCGCGACGGTCGCCGCAGAGCTCGATGTCGACGTGTGGTAGCTGAACAGCAGCACGAGGGTAGTGACGGTGCTCAAGGCCCAGGTGACGATGCGGCGCATGCGCTTCTTCTTCCGGTCGGTTCGGCCTCGTGTCGAGGGCCGGTGCGTGGTCGTGTCGGTGGGTGACTTTCGCGGTCAGTAGACGAACCGCTCAACGTGGATGTTGGCCTGCGGCACGCCCCCGGCCCGGACGGCCGCCTCGACCAGACCCATCCACTGGGGGTTCCCGCAGATGTAGACGTCGTGGTCGGCGAGGTCCGGCACGAGGTGGCGCAAGGCCTCAACATCCGACAGGTGAGCGGCGTTCTCCGGGAGCCAGCTGGAGCGACGGGTCGTGCGCCGTCCCAGAACGGTGAAGATCCGCGCGCCACGGGCCTTGGCCAGCGAGAGCAACTCGTCGGTGAAAATGAGGTCGGTGGTCTCGCGCGCACGATAGACGAGCGTGACGTCGCCGGGCCCCTGGGGCAGCTCTTCGAGCAGGGCCCGCATCGGGGTCACGCCGATGCCCGAGGCGATGAGCAGCACCTTGCGGCGCCTCCGGACACCGCCGTGCAGTCTCCCGTAAGGGCCCTCGATCATGACTCGCGAACCGGGCTTGAGGTGGGCGAGGGCGCCCGAACCATCGCCGAGGTGGGCCGCCGTGATCCGCAGCGACCGGCCATCGGGAGCCGCCGACAACGAGTAGGGGTGCGCTCGGCTGGCTCCTGGGTTGTCCAGGAACCGCCATTGGAAGAACTGCCCAGCGCCGACCGGCAGCCGATTGAGGTCGCGGCCCGTGACGACGACAGAGGTAACGCCGAGCCCTTCGGGATAGACCTGTTCGACGATCAGCCGATGGCGCAGGGTCCGCCAGATCGGCAGGCCGACGCGCCAGATGAGCGAGCAGGCGATCGCAGCCCCCCAGAGGCTCCACCAGAAGACCGTCGCCGCATAGTTGCCCACGAAGTCCTGCCCGGTCCACAACTGGTGCGGCAGGGCCAGCCCGACGCCTAGGTAGGCATACAGGTGCAGCAAGTGCCACGACTCATAGCGCAGCGCGGCGCGAGATGCGCGGAACGATGTCACCACGACCATGCACAGCGCGAACATTCCGGCCAAGGCCAGCAACATCCCCGGGTAGTTGAGGACAAGGTCGACGATGGTCCCCCAGATCCCGAGACCCGACCCAGCGGCATACCCGAGCCAGATGAGCACCAGGTGGGCCCACATGAGGTTGAATGACCAGAGCCCCACGAGGCGGTGGCGCCGCGCGAGTTCGTCCTGGCCGTAGGACCGCTCGACCATCGGAATCCGCGCCATGAGCAGCACTTGGACCAGCAGCAATTGGGCCGACACCATGCCGGTCAGCCGTCCGAGGGTGGTGAGCGCTCCGGCCAGGGACCGCAGCTCCTGGACCCCGCCGTTGCGGACCCACAGCGCGACGACGAACAGCATCGTCAGCCACGTGAACGCCCCGGCCGCGTCGCGCCACCACTGCGGGGTCCGGGGGACTCCGACAGGGCGGCGCGGAACAGGCAGTGGGCCGGTAACGGTCACCTTCTCAGTCGGGATCATGGTTGCTGCGGACATGGGGGAAGATTCCCCGGCCAACCTAGGTGTTTGCTGTGAGTCACCTCGGTCCGCGGCATGAGGCGAGCCCGGTATTGCGCGTCGCAGTCCCTTCACGTCCGATGGGCCTAGCCCCACACCCCCACGACCGATCCCCCGATCCGCACAACGAACGCCGCAACGACCAGGACGAACACCGCCCGAACGAAGCCACTACCCAGCCGCACGGCGGTGCGGGCCCCAAGATAACCGCCGAGAAGGTTTGCCGCACCCATCGCCAGGTCGGTCACCCATAACACCTGGCCTTGGGGCACGAACACCGTCAGCGCCCCGAGGTTGGTCGCGAAGTTGGCGATCTTCGCCTTCGCGCTCGCCTGCAAGAACGCATACCCAAGCCACCCCACCAGCACGAAGACGAGGAAGGACCCAGTACCCGGCCCCAGCGCTCCGTCGTAGGC
>JBGAQN010000055.1:0-15749 GCA_044220725.1 Dermatophilaceae bacterium | reverse complement strand
GAAGACCGCGATCATCCGCCGGGCCACGGTCTGCCAGATGGCGACGGCGGCCGTCAGTCGGGCCTCGAGCGGCAGCTCATGGCTGATCGCGCGCAGGTCGTCGAGGTGGTCGGTGCGCGCAAAGATGCTGCGGGCGGCGGCGACGACGAGGTCGTCCTTGGTGTCGAAGACCCGGAAGATCGTGCCCTCAGCAACGCCGGCTGCCGCGGCGAGTTCCTTTGTCGTGACGTCGAATCCGCGCTGGAGCACGAGAGGGACGGCGGCTTCGATGAGCGCCGCCCGCCGGTCCTGCGGCGCCAAGGCTGGAGCCCGGACTGGCTTGGACAGGGTGGACATCACCGGCTGACTCTAAGTGAGTGAGCACTCACTCACAAGTGGCTAGCTGCCTCGTCCTCATCGGTGCTGTCGCTCACGAGCCGTCCTGCTCATCGACGGGACCCGTCGCTTCTCGCGAATGCTCGCGGCGCGTTGGAAAGGAGCTCCCGGGTCCATACCGAATTCCCGTCCCGCCCGTGCGATTATCCAGCTTGGTGAGCATTCCGCGGGCTTGCAGTTCGCGCAGCAGGTCGCGCGCGGGATAGACCCCGATATCGAACATCCGCTGCAAGGTCGGATTGGTCACGTAGCCGTATTCCCGAACGTGGGCAACGACCTTGTCGTCAAGCGTGGTGCCGGCACGCCGATGGTAGGTGACGGCGGCACCGAGGGCCGCAAGCGTCGCGGGCGTCAGCACGAAGTTCGGGAAGGGCAGTCGGGCGGTCCGCTTCGTCGGCTCGATAAGGCCACCTTCAAACATGCGAGTGAGGCTCGCCTGGGCACTCTCCACGGGACGCTGAATCGCTGCGGCGAGGACTGGCGCGGCAAGGGACCGGTGGCGGCGAAGGTGGGAAATGGCGAGCAAGACGTCGATGTCCGAGCCAGTTGCTTCCCCGAGCTCGGACACGAAGCGGGCGAATGCGTCATGGCCCACCCCACCGACGAGGCGGGCATCCACCCGAGTTGTCACATCCTCGAACGTCGGGGGTGCCTTGCCGGAGCGCAACATCTCCCGGTAGACCCGGTCAATCCCTTGGCCGGTGCGTTCAGCCACCCGCAGGAGCGCCACGCTCTCCATGAGCAATCGGTTTCGCGGTGTGGACGGGTGGCTGAGGATGTTTTCCGGGGTCACTCCGAAAACCAGTCCGCCTGGGCTGCTCACCTTCAACTCATTCGGCGTGTGGAGCACGTCAACTGACCCAGCCACCTCGAAGTCCCCGTGAACGAATGCGTTGACGATCAGTTCGCGGACCGCCCGCGATGGGTAGTCCTCCAATTGCAGCTGCACGCCACCGCGCACGCCAAGCGGCCGTGTCCGCTGCCGCGCGGCGACCATGTCAATGAGTCGTTCGATGCCAGCCAGCAACGGCCGGTTCTCGCGGATGTGGGCTTCCGCTTCCGAGCCCTCGGCAAGCCGATACTGATAGGCGTACTCGTACTCCGGTAGATGGGCGCGCAGGGACGCAGCCTTCCCCAGCAAGAGGAGACCCGCCCGGCTGATGTGGCCATGACCGTCGATCAGTCGCAGATCAGCCAGGATGCGATCGTCGTCCAGCTCGGCCAGTTCGATGCGCCCCGCGGCGAGCAACAACGAGCGCAGCCGGGCGATTTCGACCGGATCGAGGTCGTGACGGGTCGCTCGTGTGGAGCCCGCCGACCAGTCGTACATGCCGCGCGAAGCCATGGCTTGGCGCTGCTCCTCGGGCGGGAACGGCCGACATTCGGAGCCGACCCGTCGAGTCGCCGTGCCCCGGCGGTTGGCATAGAGAGTCGCCCCCCGTGGCACGGTGATGACGAGGAATCGAGCACCGTCTCGCCACGTCTCCTCGACCGGAACCGACAGTGACGGGGTGGTGCGATCAAAGATTCCACGAACCACGACATCAACGGTCAAGGACTGATCGACCCCCACCAAGGCTGCCGACCCACCCACGTCGTCGACGACACCCAGGATGAGATGGCCGCCGCGGGTGTTTGCCAGGCACACGACCGTGTCGGCCAGGATCTCGAGCGTCTCCTTGCGGGTGCGCGCCTCCTGCTTGAACTCAAGGGTCTCTGACTCGAGATCGGTCGCCCTGGCCCCAGCCACGATGCGAGCCAGGGCATCGTCGATGGTCACGCCTTTGATCCTAACTGAGAAAGCGTCATGGTATGACGCTTTCTCAGTCTCAATCAGACTCCGCGAAGGTGAACGCCCCCTGGGCGGAGCTGAGACTGCTGGCGGTCGTGCCGGCGCGCAGCGGCATCGAGGTCGCTCCACGACGTGCCCAGCCGTTGAACAGCAGTGCCGAGTGGGCCCAGCCCAGCCGCTGACACGCGCCCAGCAAACCCTCGGCATGGGGGAGTCGCACCCACCGCGACCACACGGCATCCGCTTAGCTAGATCGCCTGGCCCGATAGATAGACAAACTGACTAGATCGGCATACCATCTAGCCATGAGCACGACGGTGAACTGGCCCGGAGACTGGCTCCGGGGCGTCCTGGAGATGGCGGTCCTGCGGGTCCTCGCCAACGATCCGGCCTCCTATGGCTACGCCATCTCGGTGGCGCTCGAACGCCACGGACTGGGCGCCGTCAAGGGCGGCACCCTCTACCCCCTCCTCGCCCGCCTCGAGCAGGCCGCACACGTCGAGACCCGGTGGGAGGCTGGCGACGGCGGCCCCGGCCGGAAGTACTACACGATCACCGACTCCGGACGCGCCCACCTGGCCACTGCCTCGTCTGCGTGGTGTGAGTTCGCCGAAACCACGGCGAGCTTCCTGCGCGGGGAGGCACCCGGCATACCCTCCTCGTCCCGCGCCACCGCCACCCCGGTGCCGACGGCCTGAACTCCTCTCTCCCGGAAAGGAACCCACAATGCTAGACCCCACAAAGACCACCCTTCCCAAGAAGTGGGCCATGGAGTTCACCCTGGCGTTGCGTTCCCGCGACGTCACCGGCACCGCCATCGGCGACGCCCTGCGGCAGGCAGAGGCGTTCTGCGCCGACAGCGGACAGTCACCGGAGGAGGCGTTCGGGCCGGCCGGCGCGTATGCCGATTCGCTCACCGATCTGCCGACCGTCACCGGCGGCCAGACGCTGACGACGCGGCTAGCCCCGAATGCCCTGGGCTTGTTCGGGTTGGTGCTGGCGTTGCCGACCTTCGATGCCTGGCGGGCCGGACGTCCGGTGGAACTCCCGCTCGGCGGCCTGATCACCCTTGCCGTCGTGCTCGCGACCGTTGCCGCCCTGGTGCTCAATCCGCGCTTCTACCGGCGGCGCGGGAGCCTGCTCGTGCTGCTGAGCGTCGCATTCCTCGGGGCGACGGCCGCGCAGGCCTTCTTGCGTCAACCGATCAGCAGCCTGCCTGTGCTGCCCTGCGCGCTAGTCGCCGCCGGCGCGCTCATCGGATCGGGGATGTGGCAGATGCGGGTCCTCGACCCCGACCTCATCGTCGACCCCTTGGCCCCGCCCCCTCGGCCCAGCCGTGGCTTCTTCCTGCTGACGTCCTGGCTCATGCCGATCGGCACCGTGCTGGCCTTGGGCATCGCCATGCTCGCCCCCGTTCGGTAGCCTGCAGGGCTGCGGTGAGCCCTAGCCGACCACGAACCCGTCGGCGACGAGGGCTCGCAACGTCGGGAGGGCAGCATCGGTGACCTGGGCGTCGTCGAGCTCCAACAGGCTGGCGATCGCGGCCAACGCCACCCGCGGGGTGAGCGAGCCGTCGCAGACCCCCAGCAGGCCCGCCGCCACGGTGTCGAGCTGGACGGTCCGGCGCAGGCCGCCACCTTGGCGAGCGAGGATCACCGCCGGGTCCTCGGCGCCGGGACGTTGGTGACGTTCCTCGGTGACGTCCGGCGCCGTCGTCCAGGCCGTGTCCAGCAGGTATGCCGTCCCGCCCTCGGCGATCGCGGTCCGGGCCCGCAGGCCGCCGTCGACGGCGTGGCCGACGCCGGGAGCCACCGGACCAGGGACCTCAGTGAGGTCGATCCACGGCTCCCGATCAGTCATCGGACGCTGCACCGTGACGATCCCGAACCCGATCCCCTCGACGTCACGGTCGGCGAAGTCGGCAAGCCACGCGGCATACATGTGGTCGAAACTCGTTGCCCCGGAACGTGCTCCGGCGTCGCGAGCCCACAACTCGGCATACTCGGCCGGGTCTTGGATGTCGCGTTGGATGACCCAGGCGTCCAGGCCGGTGCCGGCGAGCCACTCGCGCCACCGGTCGCGCCAGTCGGAGCCGCGACGGATCTCCCAGTTGCCGAGGAACTGGGCCACGCCACCGCGTTCGAGGTGCGCGCCCACTCGGCGCACCAGCGCTTCGACGACCCCGTCACCGACGAGGCCGGCGTCGCGATATTCGTAGCGCGGCACGCCCGCCGACCGAGGGGTGATGACGAACGGCGGGTTGCTGACGACAAGGTCAAACCGCTGTCCCGCAACGGGATCCAAGAGGCTGCCCTGGCGCAACTCGATGTCCAAGCCGTTGAGGTCGGCGTTGAAGCGCGCGAACGCCAAGGCCCGCTCGGACAGGTCGGTGCCGACGATCTGCTCGGTGTGGGCGGCCAGATGGAGGGACTGCACGGCACTGCCGACGCCGAGGTCGAGGGCGCGCCGGGCGGGTCGCCGGATCGTCCACTCGGCGAGCGTTGTCGAGGCGTTTCCGATCCCCAAGACGTGCGTCTCGGCCAGCGGACGCCCGGTGGCGATCTCCGAGAGGTCGGAGGCGACCCACCACTGGTGGCTCTCATCGGCATACGGGCGCAGATCGCAGGTCGCGCGCAGGTCGGCGCCCTCGGCGCGGGCGAGGCCAAGCTGCACCGCTCCGTCCGCACGCAGGCTGGGCAGGGCGCGGTCGGCGTCGTCCCAGGCGACCGGAAAACCCAGCGCGAACAGCCGAATGAGGACCGCGGCGGGCTCGGCGCGGTGCCGCGTGGCCAGGTCGGCGGGCAGGCGCTGCTCGCGATGCAGGGCGCCGGCGGCCACCGGACCGAGCGTCTGCTCCACCCCGTCGACGGTGTATGCCGCGGCAGCCAGGTCGGCGCGCAGCCGCGGCATCAGGTCGGGGTCGGGCACAGGCGTCGGGCTCACGGCGCCTAGCGTATGCCGCTGCGGACCCGCGTCTTTGACTGTGCCCACCGTCGGTCCCCGCCCAGCCCCCTGCCGGGTCGAGGCATTCCGCCCTCGCCGGGTGACGGCGGATTACCTCGAATCGGCGAGGGATGAGGGGCGGCCCAGCAGGGCACTGAGCTGCGCGAGCGCTTCGGGACGGACCCAGTAGTAGACCCAGGTGCCGCGCCGCTCAGAGTCGACCAACCTGGCTTGACGCAGCACCTTGAGGTGATGCGAGATCGTCGGACCAGACAGCGGGAAGGCGGCGACGAGGTCGCACACGCAGGCCTCCGCTTGGGCGGCGATGAGCGACACGAGCCGCAGCCGCACCGGGTCACCGAGTGCCTTGAACATCGGGGCGATGCTCTCGGCCTCGGCCGACGACACGGGCGGCGCCCCGAGCGCGCAGCAGGGCGCCGCGAGGGTGAGCCGGGTTCTCATGGGACCTATCTTGACAGATGTCGAAACATAGTGCGAGCATCGTGTTTAGACATTCATCTAATCAAGGAGGCACCATGACCGCCCGACCCGTCCAGTCCCATCCCCAGGAGTCGCTCGGCACCGGCGGCGTGGTCGGCGACGCGGTCCGAGCCGTCGTCCAGGACCGGTATGCCGCGGCCGCGCGCACCACCCTCGACCTGCTCGACGGAGCCGAGACGGCGAAGGGCTCCTGCTGCGGGACGTCGTGCTGCGCGCAGCCCACGGGCGCCGACCCGATCACCCGGGACCTCTATGAACCCGGGGACGCCCCGTCGGAGGGCGCCTTGATCGCCTCGCTCGGGTGTGGCAACCCGACCCTGCTGGCCGACCTGCAGCCGGGGCAGACCGTCCTGGACCTGGGCTCCGGTGGCGGCCTGGACGTCCTGCTGTCCGCGCGACGGGTCGCCCCTGGCGGGACGGCATACGGGCTGGATATGACCCCGCAAATGCTGGAACTGGCGCGGCGCAACCAGGCGGAGGCGGGCGTCGAGAACGCGACGTTCCTGCTCGGGACCATCGAGGCGGTGCCCCTGCCGGACGCATCGATTGACGTCGTCATCTCCAACTGCGTCATCAACCTGTCGCCGGACAAGGATGCCGTGCTCGGCGAAGCGTTCCGGGTCCTGCGACCCGGCGGACGGTTCGCGGTGTCCGACATCGTGTTGCTGCGGCCGATCCCCCAAGAGTTGGTCGGCGTGGTGGGGCTGTGGACCGGGTGCGTGTCGGGGGCCCTGCTGGACTCGGACTATCTCGCCAAGCTCGGTGCCGCGGGGTTCATCGACGCCTCCATCGAGGTGACCCGCAGTTACGACCGGCTCGATCTCGAGGAGCTCGCGAGTTCCTTGACGCCCGGCGACCTGGCCGACGGGTTCGATGTCGCGGCGACCGTCGCGGCGTTGGAGGGCGCGTTCGCCAGCGCCTCGATCCGGGCCACCAAGCCGCGCTGAGCGCAACGGCCCAGGCACACGGCATACCGAGAGGGCCGGCTCCCCAAGCGGGAAGCCGACCCTCTCGTCGTTGGTCCGGCTCAGCGGCCGGTATGCCGCGTGCTCAGCCGACGCGCTCCGCAGCCGGAGCCGCGTCGCCGGTGATCGCCAGGTCGCGCCGCTTGGACACGACGACGGCGCCGACGACGACGGCCAGGCACAGCAGCGCGATGCCATAGCGGATCCCGGCGTTGGCGCCCGCACCGATGGTCAGGCCGACGATCGCGGGGGCGATGAGCACCGAGACGAGGTTCATCACCTTGAGCAGCGGGTTGATGGCCGGGCCGGCGGTGTCCTTGAACGGGTCGCCGACGGTGTCGCCGATGACGGTGGCCGCGTGGGCCGGGGAGCCCTTGCCGCCGTGTGCGCCGTCTTCGACGATCTTCTTGGCGTTGTCCCACGCGCCACCGGAGTTGGCCAGGAAGACGGCCATCAGGCAGCCGGAGGTGATCGCACCGGCCAGGAATCCGGCCAGCGCGCCGATTCCCAGGCCAAACCCGACAATGATCGGGGTGAGGGCAGCCAACAGACCCGGGGTCGCGAGCTCGCGCAGCGAGTCACGGGTGCAGATGTCAACGACCTTGCCGTATTCGGGCTTGGCCGTCCCCTCCATGATGCCGGGGATGTCGCGGATCTGACGGCGCACCTCGAAGATGATCGCGCCCGCGGCCCGGGTCACGGCGTTGACCGCAAGGCCGGAGAAGAGGAACACGACCGAGGCGCCGATGAGGGCACCGACGAGGGTGGTCGGCGAGACGATCTCGGTGACGAAGGAGAACGGCAGACTGGCCGCGCTCTTGGCCCCGAGATCGGCGGCCGCCTGCGACCAGGCGTCGGTGAACGAGCCGAACAGGGCGGTCGCGGCTAGCACCGCGGTCGCGATCGCGATGCCCTTGGTGATGGCCTTGGTCGTGTTGCCGACCGCGTCCAGGTCGGTGAGGATGCGGGCGCCGGCAGCGTCGATGTCGTGGGACATCTCGGCGATGCCCTGGGCGTTGTCCGAGACCGGGCCGAAGGTGTCCATGGCCACGATGACGCCGACTGTGGTCAGCAGACCACACCCGGCCAGGGCGATGAAGAACAGCGCGAGGGCCGCCGAGCCACCACCGAGGGCGAAGGCGCCATAGACAGCCGCGCCGATGATGACCGCGGTGTAAACGGCCGACTCGAAGCCGACGCCGATGCCGGACAGCACAACGGTCGCCGGGCCGGTCAACGAGGTGCGCGCCACGTCGTTGGTCGGGCGGGCATGCGTGCCGGTGAAGTGGCCGGTGAGCCACAGGATGACGCCCGCGAGGATGATGCCCAGGAGCACGGCCATCGTGGCGCGGATCCGCAGACCGTCGATGACGACGGTGCCGATGGTCGCCGCCTGGGGCAGGTAAACGAAGGCCGCGATGAGCGACAGGACTCCGGAGATGACGGCCGAGATGTAGAAGCCGCGGTTGATTGCCGTGAGGCCGTTCTCGTTGCCCTTCACCCGAGTGATGAACACGCCGATGATCGCCGTGATCGCGCCGATGGCCGGGACGATGAGCGGGAACACCAGGCCGGTGACGCCGAGGGCCACCGAGCCGAGGATGAGCGCGGCGACCAGGGTCACGGCATACGACTCGAAGAGATCCGCCGCCATGCCGGCGCAGTCGCCCACGTTGTCGCCGACGTTGTCGGCGATGGTGGCCGCGTTGCGCGGGTCGTCCTCGGGGATGCCCGCCTCGACCTTGCCGACCAGGTCGGCGCCCACGTCGGCCGCCTTGGTGAAGATGCCGCCGCCGACCCTCATGAACATCGCGAGCAGGGCCGCACCGAAGCCGAATCCTTCGAGGACCTTGGGTGCCTCACCCTTGTAGAGCAGCACGACGAGGGAGGCGCCGAGCAGGCCCAGGCCCACCGTGGCCATCCCGACGGTGCCGCCGGTGCGGAAGGCGATCCGCATGCCGCCCTCGCGGTCACCCTGGCGGGCGGCCGAGGCGACCCGGACGTTGGCCCGCACGGCGAGGTTCATGCCGAGGTAGCCGATGGCCGCCGAGAACAGCGCGCCGACGACGAAGAAGACCGACCGGCCTACCTTGACGCCCATGTCCGGGGCCGGCAGGAGGAAGAGCAGGACGAAGACGAGGGCGACGAACGCGCCGAGGGTCTTGAACTGGCGCTGGAGGTAGGCCTGGGCCCCCTCCTGGACCGCCGCGCCGATCTCCTGCATCTTCGGGGTGCCGGGGTCCGCAGCGAGGACCTGGCCACGGAACATGGCGCCCATGATGAGGGCGATGACCGAGATGACGAGAACGGCGATGACAAGAGTGAGGTTGAGCCCGTCGAGGGCGACCTCTCCTGCGGCAGGGGTGAGGGCTTGCATGCATTCCTCCTTGACGCCGCTTCGCGCGGCGCACGGTTCGGCGCCGAACGGGGGCTCGGCGGAGGCACATCCGTGTGTTCCGGGGCCGAGGCTATCGGTCAGGAGGGTCGTGGGGCGACCGCCGGGGGCGCTCGCGCCGGTGTGGCGCAGATCACCCCTCCGATGAAAACGCTTGCAGTGCCCCGTCAGTGCCCCGTCAGCGTCCGGCGGCGGGCAGGTCGGCCAGGCTTGGGTACATCTCCAGAACCCGATCGAGCCCGGTGATCGCGAAGACCTTGTGGACGCGATCGGTCGCACCGACGACGCGCATCTGACCCGCATGCGAGCGCATCATCTTGAGCCGGCCGACCAGAACGCCCAGCCCCGTCGAATCGAGGAAGGTCACCCCGCTGAGGTCCACGACGAGGTCACGGCACCCGGCCATGATCGGTTCGTCGAGGCGCCGACGCAGGACGGGCGCCGTGTAGACGTCGATTTCCCCGCCGATGTGCACGATGGTGCGCTCCCCCTGCGCTGTGTTCGACAGCGTGAGCTCCACGATCACACCTTCCGCAGATTGCCGTGTCTGTGAACGGTACCCCGGGACCGTACCGTTGGGCCAATGCCCGATGTTCCTGGCCCCCTGGCCCGGGGAGACCATGCGCCCGACCCGGACCCCGCCGTGCTGCTCGCTCGGTTGGCGAGCGGGACTCGTGAGGGGCGACTGCGGCATACCCGGCGGATCGTCGAACGAGCAGCGCAGACCGGCGACCTGCCGTCCTGGGTGGCCCCCTCGCTCGCGCAATCACTGCTGGCCTCGGGCGTGTCGAACCTGTGGAGTCATCAGGTCGAGGCGGCTGAAGCGGCCCACGCGGGTGAGCATGTCGTCGTGGCGACGGGCACGGCGTCGGGTAAGTCGCTGGGCTATCTCGTTCCGGTGTTGTCGGACGTGCTCGACGGCGCTGCGGCGCCGAGCGGCCGAGGCGCGACTGCTCTCTATCTGGCCCCGACCAAGGCCCTGGCCAACGACCAGCTCGACCGGGTCAGGCGACTGGCCGTTCCCGGCCTGCGCGTGGCCACCTACGACGGAGACACCGCGCCGGAGGAGCGGCGCTGGGTGCGCGAGCACGCGGCATACGTGTTGACCAACCCGGACCTCCTGCATCACTCGCTGCTACCGGGGCATGAGCGATGGGCCCCCTTCCTGCGGGCCTTGCGATATGTCGTCGTCGACGAATGCCACGTCTATCGGGGAGTGTTCGGTTCCCACGTCGCGCTCGTGCTGCGGCGGCTGCGCAGGGTGGCGGCTCGTTACCGAGCGCAGCCGAGTTTCGTGCTCGCCTCGGCCACCGTCGCCGATCCCGCCGGGCACGCCACTGCCTTGGTCGGTATGCCGGTCCGCCCAGTGACGCGGGACGGCTCGCCTCGGGCGGCGGTGACCATCGGGCTGTGGGAGCCCGAGATCCGTCCGGTCGCCGACGCGGAAGCGGCCGTGACGGCGCGGCGGCGCTCGGCTGTGGCCGAGTCCGCCGATCTGCTCGCCGATCTTGTCGACATCGGAGTGCAGACCGTGACCTTCGCTCGGTCCCGGGTTGGGGCCGAGGTCATCGCCCAGTCGGCGGCTCGACGCTCGGCGGAACGCGGTGGCTTGGCTGCGGCAGCGACGGCCGATGAGCCGGTGATCGCGGCATACCGGGGCGGGTATCTGCCTGAGGAACGACGGGCGCTCGAGGCGCAATTGCGCGGCGGCCAGATGCGCGGGCTTGCGGCCACGACGGCCCTGGAGCTGGGTGTGGACGTCAGCGGTCTGGACGCTGTTCTGCTCGCCGGATGGCCAGGCACCCTGTCCTCGTTTTGGCAGCAGGTCGGGCGAGCTGGGCGCACCGGGCGCGAATCGCTAGCTGTGCTGGTGGCCGCCGACGACCCCCTGGACGGATACCTCGTGCGGCACCCAGAGGCCATCTTTGACCGGCCAGTCGACGTCGGCGTGCTCGATCCCGGAAATCGGCATGTCCTGGCCCCCCACCTGGTCTGTGCGGCGGCGGAAGTCCCGATCACCGACGCCGACCAGGAAGCCAGCCTGTTCGGGCCCGGTGCGCCCGGGCTACTGGAGGGATTGGTGGCTCAAGGGGTCTTGAGGAGACGGCCGAGTGGGATCTTCTGGGCCCGAGCCGATGCTCCGGCAGACGGGGTGTCGCTTCGCGGGATCGGCCGGACGGTTCGTGTCGTCGAGCGCGCGACCGGTCGGGTCGTCGGCCTGGTCGACCAGGCGCGTGCGGACGGCGCCGTCCATCCCGGCGCGGTGCACGTCCATCAGGGGCGTAGTTTCGTCGTCACCGAGCTGGACCTGGCCGAGGGCACTGCCCTGGTTACCGCCGGCGATCCGGGGTGGAGCACGCAGGCCCGGTCGGTGAGCGAGTTCGAGCTCGGGAAGGTGCGCCGACAGGCATCCTTTGGCGATCTCCAGGTGTGCTTCGGCGAGGTCACGGTGCGTCACCAAGTCGTGTCCTTTCTGCGCAGGCTCCCAGACGGAGCGGTCATCGGTGAGCACGCCTTGGACTTGCCCGAGCGCACCCTGTCGACGATGGGCGTGTGGTGGACCCTGCCCGAGCCGACGTTGGCCGCCGCCGGGATCGAGGCGGGCGGCATACCGGGGGCCTTGCACGCGGCCGAGCACGCAGCGATCGGGATGCTCCCGCTCGTCGCGGCAGCCGACCGGTGGGACGTGGGCGGCGTCTCGACTGCGCGGCACGCCGACACGGGGTTGCCGACGGTGCTGGTCTACGACGGCTACCCGGGCGGGGCCGGGTTCGCCCAGCGGGGGTATGCCGTCCTGTCCGCCTGGCTCCTGGCGACCCGTGATGTTGTCGCCGCCTGCCCATGCCGCAGCGGATGCCCCTCCTGTGTGCAGTCCCCGAAGTGCGGGAACGGCAACCACCCGTTGGACAAGGACGGTGCCGTGCAAGCCCTGGGTGCTGTCGTGCAGCGACTCGCCGCTGCGAGCACCTAGCCTCAACCAGATCTCAGCGCCTGGGCAGATGCCACACCCAAGGAGACTGACCTGGCGCGACCTGGGCCAGGCCCCGCGCACACGGCCGTCGACACGCGCTGAGGCGCGAAGACATAGCCGGTGCGGGCCAGATCCGGTGTCCCAGTCGATACGCTCCCCCAGAGAGCGCCGACCGAGCAGGGAGCTCGGCGGCACGCGACGCTGTCAGGAGAACACGTGGTCGTCTTCGGGCTGGTCCTGCTGCTCATCGGGCTCGGCGCTGGTGGCTGGATCGGATGGCTGGCGCTGCAGAGCGACGCCGGCGTGACGTTAGGCGCGACCGGGCTGCAGCTGACGGTTCTGCCGATCACCCTCTTCGGGGCCGGAGCCGTTTCGATGCTCCTGTTGTGGCTGGGTTGGCGCGTGATGGCCGCGGGCGTTCGACGCCGAGGAGCCCGGCGCCGGGAGCTCGAGACGTTGCGCACCGCCACTGCCGGCGCTTCGGGTGCAGGAGGCCTTGGACGCCCGATCCCGACGACAGCTGCCACTGACGCTGGGAGGACCACGACGCGAGACACCCCGACGAACGGCCCTTCGGCCCCTCCTCCGCCGCCACCACCTCCCCCACCGCCTGCGGTCGGGTCGGCATAGCGCACTCAGCGCTGTCCCGAGGGCGCGATCTCAACCAGGGCCGGCCCGCGCGCTTCCGGTCGCCGTCCGACGGACCGGGTCGGCCGTCCTGACCGTCACCCGGACCCACACCGACCCATCGTCCGCTAGCCGGCATGCCACGAGCACGGCTCCGTTGGCGACGGCAATCCGCCTGGCGTCACCGCAGGCCGAAGCGGCCGAACCACCGAGGACCGCCGTTCGCGCCCCGGCAAGGGCAGCCAGGTCAGCCGCAGAACGAGCGATGTGCGCAGCGGCGACCGACCGGGAAACGTCGAGCGCGCCGACCATCAGCACGAGCGTGGCCCCGATCACACCCAAGGCAACAACCGTGCCCTGGCCACGTTCCCGGCACCGGTGCGCGTGCCCTCTGGCATAGCCCACTTCGCTCCTCACGGCGGCACCCCTTCCTGTGGTGCGCTCGCCTGTCCGCGGACCACCCAGGTCAGCCCCAGCACGGGAGCTTGCCTTGAGACCGTCACGGTCGCGGTGACCATTCGGTCGCCGGCGGTGAGCGCGACCAGCGAACCGGCGGGAGCCGCCTGACTGGCCAAGGCACGAGCGCTCGACTGGCTGTCACCTCGAGCGAGGGACCGGGCTGCGAGCCGAGCGGCGTCCACACACCGGACCTGGTCGATGCTCGTCCCGATCGCCGTCAACCCGACGACGAGCACAACGACGACGGCCGGAAGAGCGACGGCAAATTCAGCGGTCGCCATTCCCCGTTCTCGGCACCAGAGCAACGGCCGCGGACTCACCCCGTGCTCAAGGCGGACTGGATGATTCGGCCCAGTGCCGAGCGCACCGCATCCGACTTCACCACCGCGATGAGAGCTGCCGCAAAGGCAACGGCGGCCAGCGTGCCCACGGCATACTCTGCCGTCGTCATTCCCTTATCGAGTCGGCTCCGCCACCCGCCCGTCAGACGTCCTGCCTGCAACCGCACTGCTCGTCCCATGGAATCCTCCATATCCAGGCGACCCACCGCTCACAGCCTGGCCCCGTGGAGCCCTTAGATCGATCGGCCCAACCGACCCTGTGGACGACGTGACCATTGCACGAGGGATGTGGACAACCAACGCTTTCATCGACTGCGTCGACGGGAGCGACAGCTGCGTCTGCTCCAGCAAAGCTGGCCGGGGCGCCTCCCCATCAGTGGGGCCGTCTCCGACCCGATGGCCGAGGGAACATACCCCTAGGGGTATGATGTCCTTCGCTCGCGGGACGCCCGCCGGGGTCGAAGGAACATGAAGGAGAAGCACGTGAAGACGGTCGTCGTCGTTGGCGGGGTCGCTGGAGGAATGAGCGCTGCCGCTCGACTGCGTCGGTTGGATTCGACCGCGCGGATCGTCGTCATCGAAGAAGGCTCATACGTGTCCTTCGCCAACTGCGGTCTGCCCTACTACCTCAGCGGCGAGATCCGGCACCGGGGTGAGCTGCTGTTGCGCACCCCCGAGTCCCTTGCCGAGACCCTCGGATTGGATGTGCGGGTTGCCACCCGCGCAACTGCCATCGATGCTGCTGCGCGCACGGTCACCGTGAGCAACAGCGTCGGAGCCCACGAAGTCCTGAGCTACGACGCTCTCGTGTTGGCCCCCGGTGCGTATGCCGTCCGCCCGCCCATCCCGGGTATCGACCACCCGCGCGTGCGGACTCTGCGCGACGTTCCCGACGCCGACACGATCCGCGGCTGGGTGCTCGACGGTGCCAGCAGAGCCGTCGTTCTGGGCGCGGGGTTCATCGGTCTAGAGGCGGCCGAGGCGCTGCGTCATGCCGGGCTGGACGTGACTGTCGTCGAGGCCGCGCCCCACGTCCTGCCGGTTGTTGACGCCGAGATGGCGGCATACGTCACCCAGGAGCTGCGCGACCACGGGGTGGAGGTCTTCGAGGGGGTGGCTGCCCGGGAGATCTCCGATGCGAACGGCCGACCGGTCGTCACCCTCGCGGACGGAACCGTCCTGCGCGCCGACCTCGTCGTTCTCTCGGTCGGTGTGCGACCACGCTCCGAACTAGCGGCCGGGGCAGGCTTGGAGTTGACCGACGGGGGCGCCATCGTGGTCGACGAGGACCAGCGCACCTCCGACCCGTCCATCTGGGCCGTGGGCGACGCGACGGCCAGCGTGCACGCGGTCACTGGGGTCGTTGCCCCGGTGGCGCTGGCCACGCCGGCCAACCGGGGCGGACGGGTCGCGGCCGACTCGATCGCCGGGCGCGGACGGCGCGCGCCCCAACCCCTGGGCAGCGCAGTGGTGCGCGTGTTCGACCTGACGATCGCCATGACGGGGGCACCTCGCCGAGCTCTGAGCGGTCGGCGCTTCCACACAGCTCGGGTGCATGCCGGCCACCACGCCGGCTATTACCCGGGTGCCGAGACGATGCACCTGCTGCTGCACTTCGACGACCAAGGTCACATCCTGGGCGCTCAGGGTGTGGGCAAGGCCGGAGTTGACAAGCGCATCGACGTCATCGCCACAGCGAGCCGTGGTGGCCTGCGCGCCGACGACCTGGTCGACCTCGACCTCACCTACGCGCCACCGTTCGGCTCGGCCAAGGACCCGGTGATGATGCTCGGCATGATCGCCGACAACGTGTTGTCCGGCCGGCTGACCCAGCACGACCCGGTCGAGCCCCTCGACCCGAGGACCACGCTCGTGCTCGACGTGCGCAACCTCGACGAGTGGGATCGGGGCCATATCGAGGGCGCGATGTTCTTACCGCAGCCTCACGTCGCCGAGTCCTTGGAACGCATCCGGGCCGAGGCAGCTGGTCGACCGATCGTCATCCACTGCGCCTCCGGATTCCGGTCCTACCTCGCCCATCGAACTCTGGCCGGAGCGGGACTGGCCAGCGCCAACGTCTCTGGCGGATTCACGACCCTCGCCATCGTGCGCCCCGACATCGTCGTCGAGCCGCAACCCGTCGGCTGACCGCCGCCGTCCCTTGCTTGCGAAGACCTGCCCCGCTCACCGCTCCTGCCACCCCGCGCGGATCAATCCCCAGCTCTGCCAGCACCCTGAACGCCGTGCACACCCCGGCGTGCTGGCGTGGATCGGCTAGCCCCAGACCTCGCCAGCCAGCGCGAGCACGAGTGGGAGCACGGTCAGCAGGACAAAGGCCGGCAGAAAGGCCAACCCGAGCGGCAGGACGATCGCGACCCCC
>JBGAQN010000054.1:0-15907 GCA_044220725.1 Dermatophilaceae bacterium | reverse complement strand
GACTTCACCGACGCCCTCAAGCGGATGAGCGCCGAAGCGGTCGCTGAGAAGTACGGCAACCTCCTGGACATGTACCAGCGGATCACCGGGGACAACCCCTATGAGGTGCCGATGCGCATCTACCCCGCGGTGCACTACACGATGGGTGGGCTGTGGGTCGACTACGACCTGCAGTCCAACGTGCCGGGCCTGTTCGTCACCGGCGAGGCCAACTTCTCCGACCACGGCGCCAACCGGCTCGGGGCCTCGGCCCTCATGCAGGGCCTGGCCGACGGCTACTTCGTCCTGCCCAACACCATCCGCGACTACCTCTCGCACGCGCCCTACCCGGCGGTCTCGATGGACCACCCCGACGTCGTCGCTGCCCGCCAGTCGGTGCAGGACCGCGTCGACACGCTCCTTCAGATCAACGGTGAGCGCACGGTCGACTCCTTCCACAAGGAGCTCGGCCACATCATGTGGGAGTACTGCGGCATGGAGCGCTCCGAGGAGGGCCTGCGCAAGGCCATCGACCTCATCCGGGGCCTGCGCGCCGAGTTCTGGCGCAACGTCCGGGTGCTCGGCGCGGCCGACACGCTCAACCAGAGCCTGGAGAAGGCCGGCCGGGTGGCCGACTTCCTTGAGCTCGGCGAGCTCATGTGCATCGACGCCCTGCACCGCCGCGAGTCCTGTGGTGGTCACTTCCGGGCCGAGAGCCAGACCGAGGATGGCGAGGCCAAGCGCGACGACGCGAACTTCCGTTACGTCGCGGCGTGGGAGTTCGGCGGCAGCCCCCAAGGCGGCGACACCGGGACCCCGATCCTGCACAAGGAAGACCTCGTCTACGAAGCCATCGCGTTGAAGGAGCGGAGCTACAAGTGAACCTCACCCTCAACATCTGGCGGCAGGACGGCCCGAGCACCTCGGGCCGGATGGTCACCTACCAGCTGGCCGACGTGTCCGGTGACATGTCGTTCTTGGAGATGCTCGACGTGCTCAACGAGTCGCTCATCGCCAAGGGCGAGGAGCCGATCGCGTTCGACAGCGACTGCCGCGAAGGCATCTGCGGCATGTGCGGCCTGATGATCAGCGGCAAGGCCCACGGGCCGGTGACGACGACGACCTGCCAGTTGCACATGCGCGAGTTCCGCGACGGCGACACGATCAGCATCGAGCCCTGGCGGGCCGACGCGTTCCCCGTCATCAAGGACCTCGTCGTGGACCGGTCGTCCTTCGACCGGATCATCCAGGCTGGCGGCTTCATCTCGGCCAACACCGGCTCGGCTCCCGAGGCGCACTCGGTGCCGGTCGAGAAGCGCAAGGCCGACCGGGCCTTCGAGGCTGCGGCGTGTATCGGCTGTGGCGCCTGCGTCGCCGCCTGCCCGAACGCCTCGGCGATGCTCTTCATGGGCGCCAAGGTCACTCACCTCGGCGAGCTCCCCCAGGGCCAGCCCGAGCGCTACGCCCGCGTCGTCAAGATGGTCGCCCAGCACGACCACGAGGGCTTCGGCGGCTGCACCAACACCGGTGCCTGCGCCGACGCCTGCCCCAAGGAGATCCCGCTGGACGTCATCAACACCCTCAACCGCGACCTGCGTGGGGCCCTCCGGCAAGGCCGGTGAACCTCGGCGCGCCCCCGGTGGCCACACCATCGCTTCACCAGAGCTGGTATGCCGCGCTCGCGGCATACCAGCTCTGCTGTGTCGGGTCACCCCGAGAGCAGCTAGGCTGCCGCGCGCCATGACTCGCCCCAGCCCGAGCAGATCCACCGCGCTCGCCGTTGCAACGCTCGCCGTCGCGACGCTCGGCTGCGTCGGTGCCCTGGTGGCGGCGCCGGCGGCCGGAGCGACAGATGCCGTCGTTCCTGCGGCCACGACGTCAAGGCCAACGGCCAGCGCCTCCGGACCGTGCGCAGCGGGCCAGACAGCGACGCATCTGGTCACCCCGCCGGTGCCGGTGCTTGCGACCAAGGACGCCCGCGCGGTTCGGGCAGCTGGCGTGGTCACGGTCCGTCCGGACGGCAGCAAAGACCGCTTCACCTGTCTGGGCGAGAGCCCAGCTCCGCTGCCGGCGCCGACCGTGGCACCCGAGCATGTCATCGGCGGACCCCGACTGGGCGGTCCAGGAGTCGTCAGCGACCGACCGGCGGGCGTTCCGGCTCCGCCGGACACCGCCCATGTGTCGTATGTCTTGGCCGACTTGGACTCCGGAGAGATTCTCGCGGCCAAGAACGCGCATGCCTGGCTGCTGCCGGCTAGCACGCTCAAGACCCTCACCGCGCTGGTGGCGATTACCCACCTGGATCCACAGCGAGTGGTCATCGGCGCCGAGGAGGACGTTCGCGCCGACGGGTCCCGGGTCGGCATCACGGTGGGCGGCGCCTACCCGGTCGCCGACCTGCTCAACGGCCTCATCCTCAGCAGCGGCAACGACGCGGCATACGCCCTCGCGCGGGCCTATGGCGGACGTCCGGCCTTCGTCGCAGCGATGAACACCCGCGCCGGTGAACTCGGCGCCTGGGACACCGTTGCGGTCGACCCGTCTGGTCTGGATGCTCCTGGACAGCATTCCAGCGCCTACGACTTGGCCCTGTTCGGTCGAGCGGTCATGGCCTTGCCGGAGTATCGCTCGAGGGCCTCGCTGCCCAACGCGACCTTCCCGGGCGGGCTGGTCCCCGCTTCGCCGACAACCAAAGCCGGAGGCGGTCGCGTCAACCCGACCGCGAGCATGACCAGCGGCCCGGCCTACGAGATCGACAACCACAACCAACTCCTGGGCGTCTATCCCGGGCTCATCGGGGTGAAGAACGGCTACACGAGCCAGGCCCGGAACACCTACATCGGCGCGGTTCGGCTGGGGGGCCGGACCCTGCTCGTCTCGACGATGGGCAGCCCAGAGCCGCAAGCGCCATCGACGGCCGCCCTGCTCGATTGGGGCTTCGCGTATGCCGGGCAGCTGCGACCCGTGGGAACGCTCGTCGCACCGGGCGCGGCTCCACGACCCCCGGAGTTAGGTGGACCCACACAGTCGTCGTCAGCTGCAACTGCTGTCGCACCGGCGACCAGTCCCAAAGTGTCCCAGGCTAGTTCGACGACCGCAGGGGAAAACACCCCGATCGAACGCCGCCTGGCAACCCGGCTCGGCGACATCTGGGGGTCTTTTCCGGACCCAGCCCGGTGGGCTGCCGTGGTCGCCAGCCTGGCCCTGACCGGCGGCATCGGGAGTCTGGTCGCACGCCGGGTTCGGCGCCGGCGAGGGTCCTACGAGCGCTGACGTAGCGACCGCGCCAAGCGGCCCAGCGCTCCCAGACCTGCAGTCGCGACACCGCCGAGGATGGCCCCGGCCGTCAGCGTGACCCGATCCCGACTGCGGGCCCCGAGCAGGGGTATGCCGTGCGCAGCTCGGGCCCGTGGATCGGCGGCCTCTATCCTGCCGTCCGCCAACGCCAACGCCAACGGCGATGGCGATGGCGATGGCGACAGTTGATCTGGCTCTGGTAATGGCACTTCGGTCGAGGACGGCCGATCCGAGCTCTCGTAGTCGTTAGCCGACCAAGCCGCAGCCACGAGCACGACCTTGGCCAGCAGGTTGAGCCAGAAGAGCAGCCCGACCACGACGACGATCGAGCCGAACACCGGGTTGCTCGTGGCCCGGGCGACCACTTGGGCCCCGACCAACTTGAGCAGAGTCATCCCCCCACCACCAACAAGTGCTCCGGCCCGAACCGCTCGCCACGGCAGCGATAAACCGGTCAAGACACGTAGCAGAACGACCATGATCGCCGAGTCGATCACGAGCGAGACGACGACACCGCCGGACCCGACGAGGTAGGGGTAGTCGGCCATCCCGAGGCGTTCCGCCCCCCACGCCGCGGCCGCGCCGACCACCGAGGACAGGGCCACCGACACGAGCAAGAGGATTCCGAGCAGGGCCAGGACTCCCAGGTCACGGAGTTTCGTGAGCACCGGATTGCCTGGCGCGCCCGGCACGTCGAAGACGGCTCGCAAGCCGTCACGCAACGATCCGATCCAGCCCAATCCGCCCAGAACCAACGTGACGAAGGCGACGGCGCCGGCCCAGCTGAGCGTCGCCGTCTCGGGAGCGGCCAGAGCCACGAGCCCGTCCGGGTTCGTGGCTGTCCTGACGAATCCGGGCAATGCCCGGTTGAGCGCGTCACCCAGCGCCTCCAGCAGGTCCGGACGGCTACGTAGGACAAACCCGAAGACGACGGCAGCCAGGGCGAAGGCAGGAAAGAGCGAGAAGAACGAAAAGTAGGCGACCCCGGCGGCCAGCAGGTCGCCCCGCGCGTTGGCGTAACGCGTCCAGGCCCGCCAGGGGGCGCTGCGGGCGAGCTGCGCCCATCGGTCCTTGACGCTCATGGACTCGATCCGTCGCCGGTGAGCGGGAACGAACGCACCGGGTGCCAATCGCCGAGGTCACCCTGTTCAAAAAGCCAGAACTCGGCAACGTCAAAGTCCGCGCGAAAGCCCGACAGGTCCTCGAACGCGCGGTCCAGGTCTGACTCCGACACGTCGTGAGCGACGGTGACGTGCGGGTGGTAGGGGAACGTGAGGGGGGCGGCATACGCGCCGTTGCGGATCCGCTGCTCAAGCCGTTCGCACCCGGAAATCCCCCGCGCGACCTGGACGAACACGACATCGGACACCGGACGGAAGGTGCCGGTCCCCCGCAGAGCCATGGGGAACGGGGCCACGTGTGTCGCGACCTCGTCGAGGTGCCGGACCAGCGCCGGACGGGCGACCGGGTGCACTGGGGTCGGGCCTAACAGCGTGACATGCGCCGGGATGGAGTCGGCCAGCGGATCGTTGAAGGCCGCACGCTTGGCTTGCAGCAGCGGACCGAAGGGCTCGGGGATGCGGATGGCCACGCCGATGATGTGGCGATCGATTCCGACGCCTTCGGTCGGGCTCGGCGCACTCTGACGGCCCCAATCCGCCCGAGGCCCGAGGGTGTGAGCGTCACGAGACGTCGGGTCGGCGGACATGGGGGCCAGCGTAGCGACTTCACCTCTCGTCCTGGCCCTCACTAGGCTGCCGCCCATGCGCTCTGCGCCGCCCGATCGCGCCGCCGCCCAGTTCTCGGTGGCCTTCGGGGGGACCCTCGACGGCATCTGGTCCGCGCCCGGGCGGGTCAACCTCATCGGGGAGCACACCGATTACAACGGTGGGCTGGCTCTGCCCATCGCGTTGCCCCATCGCACCTTCGCTGCCGTGCGGATCCGCCACGACGGGATGCTGCGGACGTCAAGCGACGGCATGCCGGGTGGTCCGGTCACGATCCCCCTCGCCGAGGTGCGGGCGGGGTCGCCCGGCGGGTGGGCGGCATACGTTGCGGGAGTGTTCTGGGCACTGCGCGAGGCAGGGTATGCCGTCCCCGGAGCCGACGTGGCGATCGCCAGCGCCGTTCCGGTCGGGGCGGGGCTGTCGTCGTCCGCGGCGCTCGAATGCGCCGTGGCCGCAGCCCTGTCGGATCTGGCCGGGCTGGACCTGCTTCGGACGTCGGCCGGGCGAGCGGAGCTGGCGGCACTGTGCAAGCGGGCTGAGAACGACATCGCGGGAGCCCCGACGGGGGGAATGGACCAACTGGCCTCGACGCTGGGACGCTCCGGCCATGCCCTGCTGCTGGATTGCCGGGACGGGACGACCGAGGATGTGCCGTTCGACCTCGCGGCCCACGGGCTGGCGCTGCTCGTCATCGACACCCGAGCCCCCCACGCACTGGTCGACGGTCAGTATGCCGCGCGGCGGCATACCTGCCAGGCGGCGGCGACGACGCTCGGGGTGACCTCGTTGCGTGAAGTGCGCCCGGAGGACCTGGCGGGGGTGTGGGGTCGACTACCGGATGACGTCGCCCGGCGGCGCGTTCGGCACGTGGTCACCGAGATCGCGCGGGTGGGTTCGTTCGTCGAAGCCGTGCGCGCGGCCGACTGGGCTGCCGCTGGGGATCTCATGGTCGCGTCGCACGCGTCGTTGCGCGACGACTACGAGGTGAGCTGTCCCGAACTGGATCTCGCGGTGGACACGGCGCTCGCCGCCGGCGCGCTGGGGGCCCGGATGACCGGTGGCGGGTTCGGCGGCTGTGCGATTGCGCTGGTGTCTTCCGGGGACACCGAGCGCGTCGAAGCCGAAGTGGCTGCGGCGTTCGCCCGCGCCGGTTTCGCCCCGCCGCAGGCCTTCGTCGCCACCGCTTCGCAAGGGGCTGGGTGGGACCCCTACGGAGGCTAAGGTGACCGCGTGACCGACGCAACGACACCTACAGCTGACGCTTCCCCCTCGAGGCCGACGACGCCCGACGCCGCGGCTCCCGCAGCCACCCTTGCGGGGAAGCCGGACGGCAAGACGCCCGAACCGGAGCCGACCGACGAGGTGGTGAGCACCCGGCATACGGTGACTGCTGAGGGCGGGCGCGTGCTCGACTACACCGCGACGACCGGGCGGCTGGTGTTGCGGGAGGAGGTCTATGAGGACGGCGTGTTCACCGGCCACACAGCCAAGGCGCAGGTCTCGATGACGTCCTACGTCCTGGAGGGGCTGTCCGCGCAGGAACGGACGGCGCGCCCCGTGACGTTCGCGTTCAACGGTGGCCCGGGATCGTCGTCGGTGTGGTTGCACCTCGGGCTGCTCGGTCCGCGCCGGGTCGTCATGGGCGACGTCGGTGCGTTGCTGCCGCCGCCCTACGCGTTGGCCGACAACGCGCAAACCCTGCTCGCCGAGAGCGATCTGGTCTTCATCGACCCGGTGTCGACGGGCTACTCACGGGCGGTCAAAGGCGGCAAGCCCGGGCCCTATCACGGCTATCAGGGCGACCTCGAGAGCGTCGCCGAGGTGATCCGGCTCTGGACGTCGCGCCATGGCCGGTGGATGTCGCCGAAGTTCCTCGCCGGCGAGTCCTATGGCACGCTGCGGGCCGCGGCGCTGGCCGATCACCTGCAGACCCGCTACGGCATGTACCTCAACGGGGTCATCCTCATCTCGTCGGTGCTGGATCTCTCCTCCATCGACTTCGAGGGGCAGCGCAACGACCGGGCGCACGCGGCATACCTCCCCCTGTATGCCGCCGTCGCCCACTATCACGGCAAGCACCCGGGCCGCTCCCTCGACGACGTGGTCGGCGAGGCGAGCGCGTATGCCGAGCGGGACTACCCGTGGGCGCTGTCGCGCGGGGCGCGACTGAGCGCGGACGAGCGGGCCGGGGTAGTGGCGACGGTGGCCCGCCTCGCGGGCGTG
Source organism: Dermatophilaceae bacterium (assembly GCA_044220725.1). Lineage (GTDB taxonomy): Bacteria > Actinomycetota > Actinomycetes > Actinomycetales > Dermatophilaceae > Phosphoribacter. Next base: position 8,681 of record JBGAQN010000054.1, on the reverse strand, counting down.
TCGGAGCGATATGTCCAGCAGGCGGAGTTGCGGATCGAACACTGGCGGTTCTTCGGCGAGTTGCTGCGGGACGAGCGGCTGGCGGTCGGGCGGCTGGACGCGCGCTTCACCGGGCCGGCGGCCAGTGCGATCGCCGAGGAGATGGACGCCGACCCATCCTTCGACGCCATCGTCGGCCCGTATGCCGCCGCGATGAACCATTACGTGCGCGCCGAGCTGGAGTTCGGCAGCGACCTGCACTACGAGCAGATCTCCGAGCGGGTCAACCCGTGGTCCTACAAGGATTTCGAGGGCAAGCCCATCGATGTGTCGCCGCGGCTGGAGCGGGCGATGCGCGCCAACCCCCATCTGCAGGTGCACGTCGCCTATGGGATCTATGACGGGGCCACTCCCCCGGCGGCCGCGGACGAGGTGTTCGCCAAGCTGCGGCTGACCGACCAGGCGCGGGCCCGCATCGAGCACCGCACCTATCCGGCCGGGCACATGATGTATGTCCACGAGCCCAGCCGCCTGGCCCAGTCCGCCGACCTGGCGGCCTTCGTCCGGCGCGCCTCCGGCGTGGAGGGCTAGGCCCAATCTGACCTGTGCCTGACCAGTAGCGGGCTGGGCGGCGGGCGACCGGCATACGGAATGACGTTGCTCGCCCGGACGGGACGGGACCGTGCTCAGCCAGCCCGCGCGACGCGACCAATGGTCGTCCGTATGCCGAGATGCCCCCTGCGCACCACGGCATACCGAGCCTGGGGTCGCCCGAGCGCGAGACGCCTGCACCCCTCCGCGAGCACAGGCGCCTCGCGCCGTCATTCGGTCACCGGCGGCAGCCGGTCACCTTGATGTCGTCCTGACTCCACAACGGGGTTCCGTCGGTGAGCGTCCCGACGATCTCCAGGTGCGTGGTGTCACAGCGGATGTCCGCGGTCGCGGTCTCCACCTGGCAGATGAGGTCGAGGTAGCCGTCGCCGTTCACGTCCTCTCCCTCGGTCGCACAGCGCACCTCGCCGGTCTCGGTTCCGGTGCGGCCGATGGCGAGGGTGGTCCGGTCCACGTCGGTGAGCGGGTTGAACTCGGCGGTGCCGAGCAGAGCGAACGGCAGGATGCCTTCCTTGCCGAGGTTGATCGAACTCGGGTAGGACCGTGGCTTGATGTCGCTGGGGACCCAGATCCCGGTCACGGTGTCCGAGTCGACGGCGTGCGGGTCCGAGGGTGCGTTGTGCAGAGTGGCCTGGACCCGCACCACGTGGCGTCGGTCGGTGGCGCAAGCGATGTGCACCGAGGTGGTGAACGTCCACGACTCGCCGGAGGCGAGCGTGCGTGTCGTCGTCTGCGTCGGACTCGGGGAGATGGGGCAGCCGTCCTCCCCGAGGAAGCTGACGTCGGCCTCGGTGATCACTGCATCGGCCGGCCCATTGTTGGTCACGGTCATCGTGGCCACGCACCCGGAGTCCGTGCGGTTGGCCTCGCGCTCGGAGCAAGCGATGTGGTCAAGTGTCGCTTCCAGGTCGACGTCCTGGAACACCTCGGTCAGAGCGTCGGCGGTCGCCTGGTCGTTGGCAGGGTTGTGGTCCTCGACGTGCAGGTGGCTCGCCGTGGCTCTGGCCGTGAAGGTGAACGGGTGGAAACTACGCGCCGAGCAAACGACCGACCAGTTCTGGGTCACCGGCGTCGCGGCTCCGACTGCTAGGAGCGTGTCGGTCAAGGCCGATCCGCCAGTGGGAGTGATCGTGCAGTCCTCGAGCCCGGAAAGGGACAGCGTCGACGTGGTCTCGGTGGGGCCGTACGGGCCTAGGTTGGTGACGACGGCGGACCCGACGCACTCGAAGGACTCATTGACCTCGGTCTGGTCCGTGCACTCCAGAGCCGGGGATGTCACTGCGATGTCGCTGTCGTCGAACACTTCGATGTGCAGTTCGACCATGCTCGAATTGTTCGACAGGTCGGGGTCGTATCGGCCGACCTCGCTACGGAGGTCATCCACGAAACGGATGACATGGTCCGAGGGCTCGGTACACCTCACCACGAAGCGAGAGTCGAAGCTCACCGGCTCAGCCACCACGAGCGTCATCGGGACACTGAGCGAGGACGGCGTGATCGTGCAGTCGGGGGAACCGATCGCCTCGATCACATCAACCACGTCGGTACTCTGAGCAGGCCCGTTGTTGAGCAGGGTGGCGCGGACCGTGATGACGACATCGGTGTCGGCGTCAATACGGGTCGGGGGGTCGATGATCGTGAAGGACGTCTTGGCCGAGTCTGCTGCGGGCACAGCGACGGGGTGGAAGTTGCCACACATCAGGGCGATCCACTTGCTTGGACTCCCGATGGCCGTCACCACGGTGCCCACCGGGAACAGATCCGCTAGCCGGGTGCTGAACAGACCTTCGCCTTGGGACGGTTGACACAGCCCGTCGTCCCCGTTGTCGTCACAACCGGACCACGTCGTGGCCTCATCAACGGCGAAGTGGAACAGGGGTGCTTCGCGGATGAACACCTCGTCAAAGCCCTCTGCCTCGTAGAAGGCGAGATTGCCTAGAAGTTGCTCACGGGTCAGTAGGGCTCCGTCCGCCTTGACGATCCCCGTCCGTGTGCAACCCTCATACTGCACGAAAGTGAGTTCAGTCGGGCCACACCCGAGATACACGGCGTGGGCGGCCGGCGCCAACGCCACGCCGATGATCGAGGTGGCGACTGCGACGGCGAAGGCAATCAGCCGAGTGATGGCCTGAGGCCTCTTCTTCATTGGAAGCTCCTGGGAGAGAGAGCGTGGCACAGGCCGTGCCGTCCGTGAGATCGATCACGATCTGGCCAGCGCCATGGGGAGTAGGCGCTGAGCGCATTCAACAAACGGTCTGTCGCAATTGCGTCGCACCTCCCTTGGCGATTCCATAAGACATGGATGAGTCGCAGAAGATCGTCGCTGAAAGGCTCTGCGCGCTATTGACCAGCCCAGGGAGCTACCGCAACCAATGGATCCGATACCAAGCCCGTCGCACTCCGTCCGGGTCCATCAACCAGTCGGCTGTCGGGCACGTCTTGGCCGCCTACCTGTGGGAGAGCGGACAGGTGAGCGACAGCGAGACCGATCTACCCCGCCGACTCAAAGACACCGTCAGCAGGGCGCTGGGCGGACGGGTCATCACGGCGTCAACGCTTCAGGTGTTCGTCGAGGCGTTTCGCATGTCCCATGCCGATGCTGCGGATTTGTGGAGCCGATTCTTAGGCGAGAGCCGCGGCAAGGTCAGCGTGGTGCGGACCTCGGGGCCCGGGCCCGATCCCCCGCCGAAGGACTACCGGACGATCTCGCTCCACGAGTTCCACACCGTTGGCGCAGATCGTCTCCCAGCCGAGCATCGCACGATCCAGGTCATCGAGGCGAAGGGTTTGGTGGAGCGCTACCGCTACCGCTTCGACACCACCGCAGCAGCCGTGGTGGTCGTCCGCGGCGGACAGGTCTCCCCGGTGTTCAAGGACGAGCTTCCCGGGCTGTATGCGGTCGATATCACGTTGACCGACCCGCTGAGGAAGGGCGACACGGGCTCTTATGAGTACCGCACAATATTCGCGTATAAGAGCCCGCCGGAGCCAATCTTCCGACGCGCCGCGCTTGGCCGGGTAGAAAATGTTGAGATCCACGTGCAATTCGATGAACGAGCCCTACCATCAACCGTGTCCTGGTGTGTGTGGGACAACTACGACAGCCCCACCCCCAGCATGTCGGAAGAGGTCGCCCGACGCGCCGACAATAGTGTCCACCGCTACATCGAAGCGTTGGAGCGCGCCGCGGTCGGCTTCGCCTGGGTCTGGTGACTCGGGCGGGCAGCGAGCGGACCGGCATACGGAATGACGTTGCTCGCCCCGACGGGACGGGACCGTGCTCAGACAGCCCGCACGACGCGACCAATGGTCGTCCGTATGCCGTGCACCACGGTCTCGGCCCACCGCGCGCGGAGCGACAATGGGTCGGTGACCACAGCCTGGGTCGTCACTGTCAGTCGGGACGAGGACCATCGGTTCAGTAAGACGCCGGTGGCGTCGATCACGCTCGTGGCCGGACTCGGCGTGCTCGGCGATGCGCATGCCGGGACGTTGGTGCAACACCGATCCCGGGTGCGCCGCGACCCCACCCAACCCAATCTCCGTCAGGTCCACCTGCTGCACCAGGAGTTGTTCGCCGAGGCCGAGGCGTTCGGCTATGACCTGCGGCCGGGCGATCTGGGCGAGAACGTCCTCACCCAAGGCCTGGACCTGCTCGGACTCCCCACCGGCACGGTCCTGGACTTCGACGGGCCGGCGGTGCGGCTGACCGGCCTGCGCAACCCGTGCGCGCAGATCAACGACTTCCGGCCCGGTCTGCTCAAGGTGGTGCTGTCGCGCGCCGACGGGACGCCGTCCGAGGAGCCCGCGCCGTCGACCGGCTCGTCGGGCGCGGGCGGGACGACGCTCATCCGCAAGGCGGGGGTGATGGCGGTCGTAGAACGGGGCGGGAACATTGCGTCCGGCACCCCGATCACCGTGCACCTTCCCGACCGCCCACACCTGCCCCTGGCGCCCGTCTAGGCGCAGGGTCCCGGCGTCCATGCGGCTGGCCTCAGAGACCTCGTGACCAGTACGAACAGCGGTCCCGCTCGACATGCTCGGCCCCGGACTCGTCGATCCAGGTCCACTCGTCGACCGGGTTGACGGTCGGGTGCCGCCGGAACCCGAGCGCTCGGTAGAGCGCCACCGCCGGCCCATTGTCCGGTTCGACCGCAAGACCCAGCCGAGTGCCACCCATCCCCACCGCGGTCGCGGCCGCGGCCGCCATGACCGCTCGGGCCACTCCGCGACGCTGGTATGCCGTCACGACGCCGAGCGCGTTCACCTCCGGGAAGATGCCGAGTAGGTCCCGCACTTCCCGGTACTTCGACCCAGGAGTGACCAGCACATGACCTACGGCGGTGTCGTACCACCAGGCCAGCAGGTAGACGGCCCCCTCGCCGGTTCGGCCGAACCGGCGAGCATGCAACGCCGACGCTCCGGTCGGGGCATTCACCTCGATTGCGGCGACATCGGCCGCGGACGCGCACGGTCGGATGAAGATGCTCACCTGCAATAGTGTGCCGGGACGTCGAGAGTCAACGCACAGAGGCGAGAGTCAACGCACAGAGGCGAGAGTCAAGGCCCAGAGCCGAGAGTCAAAGCGCAGAGTGAAGAAGTGCGGCTACGGCACCGCCGAGTCCGACATTGAGGAACAGCACGCGCGCACCTTCAGTTCGGCAGTGGTCGACCTGGCCGACAGAGTCGAGGCTGGGGGAGGCCACGAGCGAGGCGAACTCCACGATCTCGGTCGCCCGGTCCGCCAGGACGTGCGGCGGGTCGTATCCGAGCACTTGGGCACGGGAGTCGGTGACGATGAGGTCGGCCTCGACGGCCAGGGCAGCGGAGAACTCCGCCCGGCCGACCTGCTTCGGACCGACCGTCACCAGGAGTTGGCCGGGGTGGATTCGTTCGGGGTCCAGGACGGGAGTCAGACTCGAGGTGGCCAGGACGACGACGTCGCCTGGCAAGCCGCCCGCGAGGTCGATCGGTGTCGCCTCCGCGGCGTCGAGTCCCAACCGCGAGCGAACCTCGTCAACGAACCGAGCGGCCGACCCCGGCGTGCGGCCCACCACCCGAACCCGCCGCACCGGACGGACAGCTCGAAGTGCCCAGAGCTGGAAGAACGCCTGACGGCCAGCGCCGACGACCGTGACATCCAAAGGACGCGGTGGCGCGAGCCGGTCCACCGCCACGGCGGTCATCCCGCCGCAGCGCATCGGACCCAGCAGGCGCCCGACCGCCATGCCGAGGACGGCGCCGGATTCGCCGTCGTGCACGATGGTCACCTGGCCGTCACCGTCCGCGCCGGACCCGGCATACGCGCGATACCCGTACCACCGCCGCGCCATCGCCCCGGCCGTCACCGAAAGCCGTGCTGGGCGGCCGAGGTGCACGACCGCCCGCGCCGGCGCGACGAACTCACCCCGCGCTTGAGCGCGCAGGAGTTCCCCGAGCACGGCGACAACGCGCTCTGCCGGGAGCAGGTCCCGGATCGCGTCGTCCCCGAGGACTTTCACGGGGAGCGTCTCGACGCGGTGTCCACCGCGAGCGCCGGCTACAGCGAGTCGATGATCGCGTTCAAGGTCGCGCTGGGTCGCATCGCGGCACCGGTCTTGGCCGCATCCGGACGGTAGTAGCCGCCCATGTCGACCGGCCGTCCTTGGACCGAGAGCAATTCCTCGTTGATCGTCCCCTCGCCCGATCGCAACGCAGCCGCCACGGGCGCGAACCGCGCCGCCAGCTCGCCGTCGGCCGATTGGGCGGCCAACTCCTCCGCCCAGAACAACGCAAGGTAGAAGTGCGAACCGCGGTTGTCGATCTGCCCGACCTTGCGGGCCGGGGACTTGTTCTCGTCGAGGAACGTGGCGATCGCCTTGTCGAGCGCGTCGGCCAGCACCTGAGCCTTGGGGTTGCCCTGGGTCTGGGCCAGGTGCTCCAGCGAGGCACCCAGCGCCGAGAACTCACCCAAGGAGTCCCACCGCAGGTAGTTCTCGGCGACGAACTGTTGGACGTGCTTGGGCGCCGAGCCACCGGCACCGGTCTCGAACAACCCGCCACCGGCCAACAACGGCACGACCGAGAGCATCTTGGCCGACGTCCCGAGCTCGAGGATCGGGAACAGGTCGGTGAGGTAGTCGCGCAGGACGTTGCCGGTCACCGAGATGGTGTCCTTGCCCTCCCGAATCCGCGACAGGCACCACTGGATCGCCTCGACCGGTGCCAGGATGCGGTATTCGACGCCGGTGAGGTCGTGGTCGCCGAGGTAGCGCTGCACCTTGGCGATGACGTTGCGGTCGTGGGCCCGAGCGGCGTCCAAGTAGAAGCACGCCGGGGCGCCGGTGATCCGAGCCCGGGTCACGGCGAGCTTGACCCAGTCCTGCACGGGGATGTCCCGCACCCGCGACATCCGCCAGATGTCGCCCGCACCGACCTCGTGCGCCATGAGCTCGGCGCCGTCCGGCCCGACCACCCGGACCGTACCCGCCGCGGGCACGATGAAGGTCGTCGGGTGCGAGCCATACTCCTCGGCCTTCTGGGCCATCAGCCCGACGTTGGGCACCGAGCCCATCGTCGCCGGGTCCAGGGCGCCGTTGACCCGGCAGTCCTCGAACACCGCGGCATACATGGGGCCGTAGCAGCGGTCCGGGACCATGGCGAGGGTCGGCTGGAGCTTGCCGTCCCAGTTCCACATCTGCCCGGAGTCGCGCACGACGACCGGCATCGACGCGTCGATGATCGTGTCGCTGGAGACGTGCAGGTTGGTGATGCCCTTGTCCGAGTTGACCATCGCAATGGCGGGACGCGCGGCATACACGGCCTGGATGTCGGCCGCGATGGCGGCGCGCGCGTCGTCCGGCAGCCCCCCGATCTTGGCCTCGAGGTCGCCCATGCCGAGGTTGGGGTCGACGCCCAGGCCCGCGAGCGTCTCGCCGTGCTTGGCGAAGACGTCGGCGTAGAAGACCGACACCGCGTGTCCGAACATCACCGGGTCGGAGACCTTCATCATCGTCGCCTTGAGGTGCAGCGACAGCAGCAGCCCGTCGGCCTTGGCGGCCTCGATCTGCGCGGCATAGAACTCCCGCAGCGCCGACACGCTCATGAACGTGCCGTCGACGATCTCGCCCGGCAGGGTGGCGACCTTGTCCTTGAGGACGGTCACGGTGCCGTCGGCGGCCACGTGCTCGATGCGCAGGTCGCCCCCGTCGGCCATGACGACGGACTTCTCGTTGCCGTAGAAGTCACCGGAGGTCATCGTCTCGACGCGCGCCTTGGTCGCCGGGTCCCACGCGCCGAGGCGGTGCGGGTGCTTCTTGGCGAAGTTCTTCACCGACAGGGGCGCGCGACGGTCGGAGTTGCCTTCGCGCAGAACGGGGTTCACCGCGGAGCCCAAGACCTTGGCGTATGCCGTGTGCACCGCCTTCTCCTCGTCGGTCGCCGGCGACTCGGGGTAGTCGGGGACGGCATACCCCTGGCTCTGCAGCTCGGCGATCGCAGCCTTGAGTTGCGGCACGGAGGCGGAGATGTTGGGGAGCTTGATGATGTTGGCCTCGGGGCGCAGGGTGAGCGCGCCGAGCGCGGCCAGGTTGTCCGGCACCCGCTGGGCCTCGGTGAGCCGCTCGGGGAAGGCCGACAGGATGCGCCCGGAGAGCGAGATGTCGCTCGTGACGACGTCGACCCCGGTCCCCTTGGTGAACGCCTGGACGATCGGCAAGAACGAATAGGTCGCCAACGCGGGCGCCTCGTCGATCTGGGTCCACACAATTTCAGAGGTCATCGCGTCTCCATCGAAGCGTGCCGGGCGGGGTGCCGACGGCAGGGTGCCGACGGCGGAACGCCCTCTATCTGGGCGCCAGCCCAGGCTAGCGGCCGGACGCTCCAGAGCCAACCTATCTTGACGTCAAGATATGTGAAACCAGCGACAGTCTGCCCGCCCCGAGGCGCAGGAGCCCTCGTGAGTGCGACCTCGCTGTATTTCTCCGCCCGAACCAGGCTCTTATCCAAGCGTTGAGTTTGTTCGTTGGGGCACCATCGCACAGGGGCGTGCATCATGATCGGTCGACGAGCTTTTCTGACCTACACCAGTGGGACGATCCTCTCCCTCTACC
>JBGAQN010000003.1:0-61729 GCA_044220725.1 Dermatophilaceae bacterium | reverse complement strand
ACGAGGGAGGTGTAGAGCTGCGCGGCGGGGAGGGCTTGGGTGTCGAACCACAGGCAGGTCTTGATCGGGTAGGGCGAGGGCATCTGGGCTCCTGGGTTCGCGGATCTGGACTCGTGGTGGTTTCGGGTCGTGGCTTGGGGAAGGCCCATCATTACCTGGCGGGGCCGGATCTGTGGAGTGTTGGCCACACCCCAGTGTGGCTAACGCTCCACAGATGGCCGGTCGCGGACGAGATCGTCGGTGGGTGTGAGGTCTTCGAGGGCGTTCGGCGGTCCAGGACCGGGAAACGTCGGCGGGTGTGAGGTTTTCGAGGAGTTCGTGGCACACAGCGCGACCAAAGTCATGCACAGATTGACTGTCAAGGCTGACATTATCTAGTCGTGAGCACAACGAGTGTCAGGTCGGACTCGTTCGAGGCATCGGCCGCCGCCAAGGTCGCCCAAACCCACCCCGACGCGGACCTGCTGGCGCTGCGGGCGTCCTTCAACCTCGTCCGGCTCTCGACCTTGCACATGCACCGGCTCGAGTCCGAGGTGCATCGGGACGCCGGGTGGAGCATGGCGGGCTTCCGGGTGATGTTCTGCGTCTGGGTCGCCCAGGAGCTTGAGCCGCGCGAGATCGCCCGCTTCTCTGGCCTCTCTCGCGCCGCAGTGTCCAGCGTGCTCAACACCCTCGAACGCGACGGACTGGTCGAGCGGCATCGTGAGTCCACCGATCGCCGACTGGTCACGGTGCGCCTGACCGGCGAGGGGGAACGGCGACTGGTGGCGGCATACGGGAAGGAGAACGCGGTCGAACGCGCCTTCTTCGCGCCCCTGGGTGAGAGCGAACTGGACACGTTCGTGGTCCTGCTGCGCCGCCTGCTGCGCCAGCGCTCTGAGTGACCCGAGCGCTCTGAGTGACCCGAGCGCTCTGAGTGACCCGAACGCTCTGAATGACCCGAACGCTCTGAATGACCCGAGCGCTCTGAGTGGCCCGCGACGAGACGCACGTCTCGTTCCGCATAAGTGATCAAGACCTAGACAATCACAGCTTGAACGTCTACCCTCCCTGGCATGGCACACAAAGAGCGCTTCGCAGGATCTATGGACCTGCCCCCGGAGACCGAGCAGCCCAACGTCTACCCCCTCTCCTGGGTTCGGGAGACCGCCAAGATGGAGGAGATCTGGACCTCCGCTCAGCGCGACCAGTGGGACCCGCTCAAGCTGCCGTGGGACACCTTCGACCCCAGCTCCTACACGTGGGAGCAGCGTGAGTCGATCGCCTACTGGTGGACCCTCCTGTCGGTCTTCGACGCCTCCGCCCCGCCGGTGTTCGCCGAGGCCCTCATCAAGACCTACGAGGTCCACGAGGAAGACCCGGTCCGCCGGTGCTTCTTCTCGGTGACCCGCGACGAGCAGATGCACGAGCAGATGTGCGGTCTGTCGATCACCAAGCTCCTCGAGCACCCGGACCCGCTGACCTACGAACCCAAGACCGACATCGGCCGGCGCCTGCAGAAGAACGCCAAGTGGCTCTACTTCAACGGTGGCCGCTACTGGAGTGGCTACAAGACCGCCGTCCCGCGCTACTCGCTGGCCGTCCTGTTCTCCAGCTTCCTCATGGGAGAGATCGCGGCTGCGACGATCTTCCACCAGATGGCAGCGGGCTGTAAGGAGCCGGTGTTCCAGGCCGCGTTCCGCAACATCGGCCGCGACGAGGGCCGCCACATGGCGATCTGCATGTCGCTCATGGAGCGCGACTACCCCAAGCTCGAGCTGTCGGAGCGCTCGATCATCACCAAGCAGATCCGGGCCGGCTACCTGTTCCTCTCCGCCGTCCTGTTCGAGCCGCCGATGGAGTTCTGGGACCTGCCAGCCGACTTCATCGACAACCAGCGCGAGGGCGAGCGCCTGGCCCGCGAGGCCGGCTTCCACATCCCGGACTACGACACCAAGAAGCAGAACTGGCGCAACGCCATCCTCAACCTCAAGGGTGTCCTGGACCGCTACTCGATCCCGTTCCCGGCCATCCCCGAGGTGGACATTTCCGGCGAAGAGATCAGCGACGTCGACCTCGACGACATCATCCCGGTCTTTTAAACTCCACGTCCTCGACCAAGACTCCACGTCCTCGACCAAGAGTCCACGTCCTCGACCAAGAGTCCACGTCCTCGACCAAGAGTCCACGTCCTCGACCAAGACCCCACGTCCTCGACCAAGACCCCACGTCCTCGACCAAGACTCCACGGTCTGGCCGGGACGCACAGACCGGTATGCCGCGCGGCCGACCCCCTGCGGTCGCGCGGCATACCTTTGCCGCCCGTCAGCACCCCCAAAGGCCACCTTTCGGCCCCTAAGAAGGAACGATGTCCGCGACCATCCGCCTGCAGCCTTCCGGTCACGAGGTCATTTGCGACTCCGGAGACACGGTGCTCTCGGCCTTGGAGAAGGCCGGCTACATCATGCCCAACAACTGTCGTGCCGGAGCATGCGGGGAGTGCAAAACCAAGGTGCTCGACGGGGCGTTCGACCAGGGCATGGTCCTGGATATGGCTCTCTCGCAGGAGGATCGGGCCAACGGCTATGGCCTCATGTGCATGGCCAAGCCGCTCACAGCGAGCCTGGACATCGAGTTCGGCACGATCGACGCGCTGCAGAAGCTCTTCCCGCCACGCGAGTTCGTGCCCTTCATCGTCACCGACAAGGTGATGCGCACTCCGACCATGGTCGAGCTGCAGCTGCGGCCGCTGGGGGAGAACCTGCGGTTCTGGCCCGGGCAATACGTCATGATCGGCGACGAACGCGTGGGCGCCCCGCTGCGCTCCTATTCGATCGCCAACGCCCCGCGCCCCGACGGCGAGTTGCACCTGCTCATCACCAAGGTCGAGGGTGGGCGCACGTCGACCTGGGTGCACGACAAGGTCTCCGTGGGCGACCAACTTCTCGTCCACGGCCCTTACGGCACCTTCGTCGGCGACCCCTCGGTGGAGACCCCGGTCCTGTGCCTGGCCTCGGGCTCAGGCCTGGCCCCGATTCTCGGTCTGGCCGACGGAGCTTTGCGGCGCGGCTTCACGTGGGGCACGACGCTGATCTTCTCCGCGCGGACCGAGGCCGACGTCTTCGACCAAGGGCTCATGGCGTGGTGGTCGCGCAAGCACCGCACCTTCCGCAGCATTGTCACCTATACCGGTGCCGAGCCGCCGACCGCTGCGGAGTTCACGGGCCGGATCCCGACGATGCTCGGGCAGATCTTCCCGTCGCTGGAGAAGCACTCGATCTTCATCGCCGGCAATCCCGACTTCGTCGAAGCGTGCAGGGTGGCCTGCCTGGCGCTCGGGGCCAAGCCCGAGTTCGTCCACGTCGAGGGCTACTTCCCGCACTGGCCCGCCGAGGTTCCCCCCGCCGAGCGTCTCACCTGACCCGATGCGCTCCTCGGAGGCGCTATCGCCGGGTCCGGTCGCCGGGTCCGGTCAGCGGGTCAGGTCGCCGGGTCCGGTCAGCGGGTCAGGTCGACCTCCGTCGTCGCGACCTCGGTGCCGTCGGGCCGCTGCTCCACCGACCCCGACAACGCCGGCCGCGCCTTCTCCTTGACCGCGCGCCCGGCCGCCTTCACCGCGTCGCCCACCTTGTCGGCGACGAAGGGCACCGCCTGGGTCTTCACGGCCTGCCCGGCGGCTTCGATCCGGTGCTGCACGGGGTCGGAGTGCCACAACCGCGCACTTCCACGCTTGATCTGCTCGTAGCGCGCCCGCCCAGCCCGCGTCCCCAGCACATAGCCGACCGCGGCGCCTGCGACGAATCCGATCATGGCCCCACCCTCCCCAGCCGGGCCGCCACATGTCAACTCCAGCTCCCCTCCGCTCCCATCCCCTCGCCACTCCGCTCCGGTATGCCGCGCATGAGGGCGGCCCGGTGCGTCCGGGTCATGGGGTCGCCCATGAAGTCGCGAACGCCAGCGCTATCACGCTACTGGCGACGACTTCATGCGCGACTTCACCCCCGGTCCGAGCGGCGTCCCCCGCCCCGCCAGCTTGCCGGCACGACCGAGGTATGCCGTGCGGCTCGGGCCGGGCGAGGCATACCGGCGGGGGCCGCCCGCGACAGGTGAGCGGGCGGCATACCGGCTGGTGGACGCGCCCCACACGCCCGATAACGTTCTGTTGGAATATCCATAACGACTCCCGGCGTTCCGGGAAGAGACCCTGACCGCACCCGACACCCGGGAGAGCCCCGCGCATGCCCATCTATGACGACGTCACCGCCCTCGTCGGCCGCACCCCCCTCGTCCGGATCAACCGGCTGTTCCCCGACTCGCAGGCGACGGTGGCCGCCAAGCTCGAGTTCTACAACCCGGCCAACTCGGTCAAGGACCGCATCGGCGTCGCCATCGTCGACGCGGCCGAGGCATCCGGCGAGCTCAAGCCCGGCGGCACCATCGTCGAGGCCACCTCGGGCAACACCGGCATCGCCCTGGCGATGGTGGGAGCCGCCCGCGGCTACACCGTCGTGCTCACCATGCCCGAGTCGATGTCCAAGGAGCGCCGCGCTCTGCTGCGGGCGTTCGGCGCTGAGCTCATCCTCACCGACCCGAGCAAGGGCATGAAGGGCGCCGTCGACCGCGCCGACGAGATCGTCGCCGAGCGACCGGGCGCCGTGCTGGCCCGGCAGTTCGCCAACGCCGCCAACCCCGAGATCCACCGTCGCACCACGGCGGAGGAGATCTGGGCCGACACCGACGGCGCCGTCGACATCGTCGTGGCCGGCATCGACACGGGCGGCACGATCACCGGCGTCGGCCAGGTCCTCAAGGCCCGCAAACCCGGCGTCCAGATCGTCGCCGTCGAGCCCGAGGAGTCACCGATCCTCAACGGCGGCGCCCCCGGCCCGCACAAGATCCAGGGCATCGGCGCCAACTTCGTCCCCGAGATCCTCGACACGACCGTCTACGACGAGGTCATCGACGTCAACGCCGGCCAGGCGGTCGACCTCGCCCGCAAGGCCGCCACGCAGGAAGGCCTTCTCGTCGGGCTGAGTTCCGGCGCTGCCCTGTATGCCGCCGGCCTCGTCGCCGCCCGTCCGGAGAACGCCGGCAAGACCATCGTCGTCATCATCCCGAGCTTCGGGGAGCGTTACCTGTCCACCGTCCTCTTCGAGGGCCTCGTCGACTGAACGGCATACCGCCATGCTTGCCGCACTGACCACCAGCCTGCGCGACCTCCGACGCGAACGCGTCCGGTCCTGGGAGCTCACCGCCGACCCCGACACGGGCCTCACGTCCCGCGTCGAGCCGGTGGGACCGCCGGGCCCGGTCTCGGCACCGCGCCGGGCGATCCTGCGCCGCACGCTGGAGATGATCCGCGAAGACGTCGACGCGGCGATGCTGCGTGACCCGGCTGCGCACTCGCGGGTCGAGATGTTCCTCGCCTCGTCGGGGCTGCACGCGATTTGGGCCCACCGTGTGGCGCACTCGCTGTGGGGCAACCCATCGAGCCGCCTGGCCGCCCGGCTGCTGTCCCAGATCGTGCGGTCGGTGACGGGCGTCGAGATCCACCCGGGGGCGACGATCGGGCGGCGGTTCTTCATCGACCACGGGATGGGCGTCGTCATCGGCGAGACGACCGAGATCGGCGACGACGTCATGCTCTATCACGGGGTCACGCTCGGCGGTCGGTCGCTGTCCAAGACCAAGCGTCACCCCACCCTGGGCAACCGGGTGACGGTCGGGGCCGGGGCGAAGATCCTCGGCCCGATCCTGCTCGGCGACGACTCCCAGATCGGCGCAAACTCGGTCGTCGTCAAGGACGTCCCCGCCGGGCACGTCGCGATCGGCATCCCAGCGCAGGTCCGCAAGGCCATCGCCGGCCTCACGCCCGAGGAGATGCTCGACCACAACCCGGCCATCTGGATCTAGTCGGCCTGGCCCTAGCGCGTCCTGGATTCAGGGGGCCGGCAGCCGCCGAGCCGTCCGGCCACGTTGCCGGCCTTTCGGCGCGCCCTCGGCGCCGCCCCCGGCGCCGCCCTCGGCGACCCCGGTGCCGTCTCCGCCCCCGGCGCCGCAACAGTCGAACCTCAGACCGTGGCCCGCCATTCGCCGCCGAAGCACGTGAATGCCCTTGCGATCGTAGGGAGTTCGGCGGTCGCCTCGGCCAGCGCCAGGGCGCTGTCGACTCCGGTGGCCAGCCGTCGGTGGTATGCCGTCATCGCGGCCGCCGCGATCTCGTCAGGGATCCGGGACACGGCGGCCACGATGCTCTGGACCCCCATGCTCAGCAGCACGGCGGTCAGCCCGAGCGACTCGTCGCCGGGCCGGATGGTGGCCCGGCCGACTTCGCACGCCGACAAGACGATGTGCGAGGCGGTCACCCCCGTGTCGGGCAATTCGTGGGCGAACGCCAGGCCGTCGGACAATCGCAGCGTCGAGAACAGTGGGCTCTGATAGTGGTGCTGACCGTGCGCAGCGATGTGCACGAGGTCGCGCCCGACGAGTGCCGACCCGATGTGGCCGCGCGTCGCAGCTTTGGCCAGCACGACGGGGGCCGACCAGAGCCGTCCAACCTCGAGAACTTCGGCGTCGGCGTGACGCAGGTCCGGACCGGCAATCGCCAACACCGAGGGCGAGTCCACCGGGGACCGCCCCGTCGACCGGGCCCAGCTGGTGGCGGTCCTGGCCACGGTGGTGGCCAACCCGCGTCTGCTGGGCAGCATCCCGAACGGCACGGCCGCGATGACCAACGAGGGGATGACGACGAGCCGGGACGGCACTGCGAGCTCGGCCAGCAGAGCTTCATCCAGTGCGGCCAGCCCCTCTGTGAGAGAGCCTTGCACGGTCGCCCGCATGGTCTGAGCCATCGGCAAGGTCACCGCGTCAAGGTCGGCCCTGACCCGCCGGACCAGGGCGTCGATGTCTCCCACCCGGCCCATCCGGATGACCCGGCCGCCACGCTCACCAAGCGCCACGGCATACAGGTGACCAGCGTGCGGGAAGAAGGTTGCCAGCGTCGCGCCGGCGGAGCGGACGGCGCCGAGAGCCGCGGCATACCGCAGCGGTTTGCCGAGTGCCGTTGCCGCTGCGTCGCCGGCCCGTCCCCAGTCGACCGAGCGGACGGCCTGCTCCAGCTCGTTGGCACGGGCCCGCAGTCCTGCTTGCTCTGGAACAGGAGCGTCGCGCAATTCCTCACGGACAGAGCGAAGTTGAGCGAGAAGCTCGGCGGCCTGGGCATTTCCGGGAGGCCGGACGAACGGGACCCGGTCAGAGACGGAACGCCAGCGCTCAGAGCGGTTGAAGAGCGAGGCAACCGACTGGCTGTCCACGCCGAGGTCCAGATCCAGCATCGCCAGTCGCGAGCTGTGGACCCCTAGGGCCGTGCGCAGGTCGAGGCTCGACGCCCTCTGTTGAGCTGCGGCGAGATCGTCGGCGGCAGCGCTCAATTGGCGTGCTGCTGCGCGTGGCCGCTCCGCACCGGCGATCCGTGCGGCGACCAAGCGCAGTTGCAGCCGGGTCGGAAGTGAGGCGGAGCGCAGCAATCCGGAACACTGACGCAGGGCTCGCCCGGCCGCCTCGACCTCGCCGGACATCGACAGCGCGTCGGCAGCCACCAGGGCTGCCCGCTTCTCGACGTGCGGATCTGCTTGGGCCGCAGCCGCTCTCGCGAGTGCCAGCGCGGCTCTGGCAGTGCGCGCCGGAGCCAGCACAGAGCGCGCCGATGCCTCCAATTCCGCGAGGTAGGCACGCCGACGCCAACCAGATGTTGCCGTGCCGCGGAACCGGCCGCGGGCCGTGCGCGCCTGCTCCGCGGCCCCGGGCGCGTCACCGAGCACCAACAGTGTCCTGGACAGGTCCAGCTCGATCTCGCCGATGAGCGCGGCGACTCCGTCGGCCTCGGCCAGCGTGCGAGCCTCCGCCAGCAGCACGCGGGCTTCATCGAGCAGGCCGGCCTCCAGCAGCACCCGAGCCCGGTCCAAGCGTGAGACGGCTCGGTTGACCGTGGCTGGCATGGCGTCGGCCTCGTCCATGACGGCCAGGGCTCGTGGGAGGTCGCCGCGCAGGTAGTGCACCCAACCAAGGTTGTGCCGCGCCATGAACTCGATGACCTCGGCGTGCGCCGCCGAAGCGACCTCCGCGCCCCGGCGCAGGTCGGACTCTGCCTCGGCCAGGCGTCGCAACTGGGCGGCCAACAGCCCCCGGTTGGTCAGCAATCGCGCCTGGTCGGCCAGCGGCAGTCCGACGAGGCCTTCCTCGGCTACCTGCATGGCGGTCAACGACCCGGGCAGGTCTCCAGCACGGCCGCGCATCGAAGCAATCTGCATGTGGCACAGGGCGAGAAGGTCGGCCCGGCCCAACGCGCGCGCCACCTCGACGGCGCTAGTGGCGATCGCTTCCGCGTGGTCGGGTCCCGCCTGCTCGTATGCCGCCCAACTCGCCGCCAGGAGCACCCGCGTGCGCAGTTCGGCAGCCCGGCCCGTCGTTGCATCCAGCCGGTCGAGTATTCGTTGTGCCTGGGCCAGTTGCTGTGCGGCCTCATCGGGCCGGTAACCCTCGATCGCCTCCAGAGCCCGACGGTGATGCTCGGCGACCTCATCGAGGTCAGTCGGGTCCACGCGCAGGCTGCGATCACTCACCTGTCGTGAACCCTTTCCGCGACCTGGCACTCACACCTCGATGGCCGGGGTAATGACCGGACCGTCGTCGGCGGCATGCGGACGCAGCACGAACCGAGCCGAGCCGCGAGGAACGCCCTCGATGACGAACCGGCCACCGGCGTCCGTCTCGGCGACCAGGCTCGTGTGGGCCACGCGAACTTCGACGCTGGCAGGGCCGCCGGTGACCCAGCCGTCGATCCGCACCGTGTCCGGCGGGGCACCCTCTGGGCCGGGCCCGACGGTGACCATCAGGCTGTAGCGGCTGCTGGTGAAGGTCACCGAGTCGGTCGGGGCCAGCGGTTGGGCGTCGGCCCGCGCTCCGCTCTCGCTGAGGGTGAGTTCTTGCAGCTCGGCTACCTCGGCATGCAGCGCAGCGAGGGTGAGCTCGAACTTGATCCGGTCGGGCAACCCGGTGGGCATCGGGTCGATGCCACTGACCAGTGCCCGGATCGCCGCGAGCACGCGGATGTCGGCGCGATCCAGCTGGCCCTCGGCCAGGGCAGTGAGCTCGTCGGCAGTCATGACGCACTCCACTTCGGATCGTCGGCGAGGATCGTGCGCAGCTTCGCCAGGCACCGGCCGCGGGTCGGGCCGATCGAGCCGACCGGCATACCCAAGGCCTGCGAGACCGCCCCGTAATCGGGACGGTCGACGAACGCGATGATCCGCAGCAGTGCTTGGCATCGTTCCGAGAGCCGTGCGACCGCACGCCACAGCGAGCGCTGGTCCTCGCGCAACACGGCGGTCGCCGCCGGATCGAGGCTGATGGGTGCAGCGGTCGAATCCCCTTCGGGGAGCTCGTCGCTCGGGGTCGTCCGGCCCTCGCGTTTGAGGACCCGCCACGCCTCACGTCGAACGGTGGTGATGAGCCAGGCGAGCACAGCTTGCGGTTCGGCGACGGCCGCGCTGTTCTCGACGAGCCGGATCCAGGCCGTCTGGACCACGTCCTCGGCGCTCGCCTGGTCGAGCCGCTGCCCGCGGGCCGTGTGCCAGAGCACCGGCGTCAGCAGGTCAACGAGCTCGGCCATCCGCTCGCGCTCGCCCTGCTGGTATGCCGCGAATGCGCGGGCAGCGCGGTCGGCCAGGGTCGGTTGGCTGGGCGTCGGCGGTGACTCAGGCACGGCTGGTGCGCTCATCCTCGGCCAGCCCACTCGGCGACCTGACCGAACATCGCCCGACGTCCTCGAGCGATCGCCGCAGTGCGGTCGACGGTCGCGACATCCGCGTCGGCCGCGATGGCGGCGGCGAGTTCTCCGGCCAAGACGGGGGCAGCGAACGACGTGCCGCTCCAGGTGCAGAAGCCGCTTCGGAAATCGTCGGGGTCCGGCGTCGTGCGCACCCGGCCACCGAACTCGACGCGGGCGCTGGGCTGCGCGGCCGCGGTGACATCCAATGGGAACGTGCTCACCAGCGAGCTGCCCGGGCGATGCGTGCTCACCCACGAGCCGGCGTTGGAGAAGTAGGCGACCGTCTCTCCATCGGGATTGAGTGCGCCGACGCTGGCCAGCGGAACGCGGTCGGAGGCAAACCCGGTGACTTGCGAGGCGAAGGCGGCCGGATACATCGGGGCCAGGGTGGTCGCGTTCCCGGCGGCAGCGACGACCGCGACCCCCCATTCGCCGAACTCTCGCATGAGCGCACCGAAGGGGCCGTCCATCGCGGCGTCCCCGGGGCTCTCGTGGTAGTAGCCGAGCGACAGCGAGAGCACGTCGACCAGCCCGTCGGTCGCGCCCGTCGTGACCGCCTCGACATGCCGGGCCAGCAACAGGGCAAGGGTGTTGACGAGCGCGCTCTCGGGCACGACCCCGTCATCGCGCATGACCGGGATGCCGAGGATTCGAGCCTGCGGACACAGTTGTCGGATGAGACCAGCAATAAATGTCCCGTGGCCTGTGTCAGAGTCGATGACCGGGTCAAGCGGGTTCGCCGGCGGCTGGGCGTAACCCGCGCCGGCCGGGCCCGTCAGGCCCAGCGGGACGCCGTGATAGGTCACCACGGTGGTTGCGGGGCTGTCCGGCGAGTCCACGCCCGGGAACCACGGGTGGGCGCCGAGGCCGGTGTCGGGAATGGCCACGACGGGAGGTCGACCCACGGCGACTGCGGTCCGGGCCGGGTCGGGCAACACGAGCGCCACCGGTGAGCGGCCGCCCGAGCCGGGTCGGGCGTATTCCATCGCCGGCGACCCGCCGCCGGCGGGGGTTGGCACCCAGTAGGGGGTCGGCACCCAATACGGGGTCGGCACCCAATAGGGGGTGCCGGACAGTGACGGCGCAGCCGTGAGCAGGTGGTCCAGGCCGAGGGGCTCGGTGACCGCCCTGTCGGCCTCCTGTAGGGCTCGAAGGGCCGGCCAGGAATCGACCGGCGGGGTCGGGGAGGAACTGTCGACTCGCAGGCGGACTCCGGACACCCAATGTCGGGCCAGGACATTCTGCGCGTCGGCGTTCAATCCCAAGCCGCCCTTGACTCCGGGGGTCGGGACGGTCTCGACCCGCAAGCCGATGCTCTTGGCCAACTCCTGGAGAGGCCGGATCGCCTCGTCCAGACCCCGGGTCGTTGAGCCACGGACGATAAGACGGTCACCCACATAGGTGGTTGCTGCCGGCTGGCTCCCGTCCGCCAACGGCATAGCAGTCACCGGGTCCAGGACCCGTGCGCCATAGCGCGCCGCGATCACCGGGGACAGGGTCGGCGGGGCCGGTGCGAGCAACTCCTGGCGTGCTGGAGTTGTCGTCGCTGCCTGCGCGCTGCGCTTGGTCGGGCGTTTCGCTGCGCTCATGGGGAGGTCCTCCGTGGGGGAGTGGCGTGGCTGAGTGTGAGCCTAGGGCTCCGGGCGGTTATCAGGGAGGAGTCCTCGCGCGCGTGCCAGATACCGGACACGGTGCGGCCACGGGTATGCCGCCCAAGGCGGTCCGCGCCCGGCATACGGGATCGCGCGTATCTGGCGGGCGCGACGTGACTCCTTCCGGCTGTGTCGCCTCAGCCCCCGCCGGACCGGCAGATCAAGGCCGGCGCGGATGTGGGGTCCGGGTGTGACGAAGACTCCGTAGTACGCGGCCGACGGACGCGGGGGCGACGGCGACGCGCTGCGGACTGGTGCCGTGGGCGACATGCCCTGTATGCCGTCCACGGCACCTCAGCGCATCCGCTCGCCGTTCGGGAGTGGCTGGGTTCGAGTTGCGCGAGCGGGATGCGGCCGGATGGGTGTTCTCTCCCTCGCCCATCAACCCCAACCCGCTCGCGCTCTCCAGGTCGCTGGCCAGCCTCGAGGGGTTGGGCTGTTGCTCGTGGGGCTGGGCTGTTGGCGTGATGGCTGGCCGGTCGAGGCGGGGCATCCGGGGTCCGTCTCCGATGCTGGGACGAGGTGGCGTTGGGCGCTCGTCTACGATGACTCGTCGGCCCGTCGTTATCGCCGGGGCCGAGGAGGGCTCGCATAGTGGCCTAGTGCGGCGGTCTTGAAAACCGCTTGGCGGGCAACCGTCACGTGGGTTCGAATCCCACGCCCTCCGCTCGCTGGCGCTCGCGCAGGCTGTCAATGGCCAAGCTGAGGTCCCCGCTGGTGGCCAAGTAGAAGTCCCCACCCTCTGCTCGCTGGCGCTCGCGCAGGCCGTAGGACCCACCACGCCCTCCGCGCCAGAATGTGCCCATTCAAGGCGACGAAAGGACCGTGGTGAACGAAGAGCCATCGATACCACAGACTCACCCAGCGTTCGCGGCACATTTCACCGATCCTGTCTACGAGGACCAGGGCGGGGGGTTCGCTCCATTCGGAACCGATGAGGGCTACGACCTGCTCTACGAGTGGGCCACGCGGCGTGACGAGCTCGGTCCGCAGACGACTGTGGCAAATCTCCTTGAGGAGAGCGGTTTCGAGGACGTGGTCGAGGATCTTGACGTCCCGGAGGGTCCCGGCATCCCTGATGCGGGAGGCCAGATCGATGCTGCCACGATCATCATCGGTGCCGGATTCACGCTGCTGCGTCTCACAGGCCGGATTGATGATGTTGGCCGGCAACAGACCCTGAAGGCGCTAAGCATCTTGATCGACCACTACGACGCGCCTCCGGAGTTGCTTCGCCAGAGGGCTGATCTGCAGTCCTGGCGGGGCTAGTCCGCCGAACGGAAGCCTGCGCCGCCACGCCCAGGTGGCCCGACGGCGAGCCGAAGCGGGTTCATTTGTCCGTCCACCGACCGCTCGCTCGCACCTCGCGCCGCATGACGTCGCCGATGAAGGCGCCGTAGCTGTCGTTGGGGCAGCAGCAATGGCGCCGTCATGGGCGCCTTCTCGGGTCGCCGGGCGCCAACCGGGGTTGGGGGAGCCCATGAAGCACTCGCCGCTAGGACGATCACGCATGCGGCGGCTGCTTCATCGACGGCTTCACGCCCGCCCGACGTCCTCGCGCACCCCTGGCGCCGCGACCAGGCACACTCAGAGGTATGCCGCGCGCCCAAGCCTCCGACGGCGCTGCACCCAGCACCAGCACCGTGCCCAGCACCAGCACCGTGCCCAACACCAGCACCGGGCCCAGCACCAGCACCGGGCCCAGCACCAGCACCGTGCCCAACACCAGTACCGTGCCCAGCACCAGCACCGTGCCCAACACCAGTACCGTGCCCAGCACCAGCACCGTGCCGAGCACCATGCGCAGCGCCCGCGCCACCCAAGGCCTTGCCGCGCTTCTCGGCGGGGCAGCCCTCCTGGTCACCATCGCCGCCCTCATCGCCTGGCTGGCCCCAACGGCTTTCGGTGATCGCCCAGCCACCTGCCTCACGACCCCCATCGCGAGATGCTTCTGCGAGGCCCTCGGCACCGGCCTGCTGCGCCAACCAGCCAACTCGCTCTCAAGCCTGGCCTTCTGCGTCGCCGCACTCATCGCTGCAGACCGCGGGAGGCGACTGGCCCGGCATACGGCGGAGCGCGTCCTCGCCCCCGTCGTTGCGCTGACCCTGCTGGCCCTCGGTGCGGGCAGCCTCGCCTACCACGCGCAGCTCACCTTCGCGGGGCAGGTGCTCGACGTTCAGGGGATGTACCTCCTGGGCACCCTGCTCATCACGGGCGCACTCTGGCGCGGCGGCACCCTCACCGCCGGGCGCGCCATCCTCCTCGCGGCCGCCCTCGTCCTATCGCTCCTGGCCGCGCAGGCGGTCTCCCCCGACGCGCGGCGCTGGCTGTTCGCGCTCGTGCTCCTCCCCGGCATCGCCCTGGAGTGGCGACTGGCTCCGCGCTCCCGCCCGCTCGCCGCCGCCGTGGGTGCCCTCGTCATCGCGTATGCCGTGTGGCTGGCTGACGATCGCGGGCTGTGGTGCGAGCCCAACTCTTGGCTACAAGGGCACGCGGTCTGGCACCTGCTGACCGCCATCGCTGGCGGGCTGCTCGTCCCACACTATGAAAAGCCGGTCTCACGGCGACCGAGCAAGGCTGACCCCTAAGCCATCCCTCCTTGCCCCTACCCTGAACGTGAAGGCGCCCCCGGCGACGTTGCCGGGGGCGTAGGAGAGCGTGCCGTGCGAAGGGTCAGATGTGACGCCCCATGACCATGTCGCGACGGTCGTAGTAGTAGGTCCCGCCGCGACGCGTGGTGCGGCCGAACATCGGAAGGTAAGAGATCCAGCTAGGCATGCGTGATGAACTTCGTTTCGTATCAATGGGTTGCGCGCCTCCATCGCGGAGACTCGTTGTCTAGGTTACCTGTTCGACCCTGTTCCCCGCCAATCCGCAGCCGATGAGCAAACCCACACGCCCAGACGGGAATAGCTTGGACGGGCATAGCGTGGACGGGAATAGCGCGAGCCCCATGCGACGATGAGCCCGTGACCCCCGACGCGTTCCCGCTCGCCCTGGCCCGACCGGCTCGGCTGGTGCTCCGCGGTCAGACCTTCGACGCCTCCCGCCCGGCGGTCATGGCGATCGTCAATCGCACGAAGGACTCGTTCTACCAGGGCAATCGGCACGCCGACCTCGACAGCGCCCTGGCCGCCCTCGACTCCGCAGTCGCGCTCGGTGCCGACATCGTCGACATCGGCGGGGTGCGTGCGGGTCAGGAGGGTGAAGAAGTCACCGTCGCGATGGAGGTCGACCGCGTGGTGCCCTTCCTCGAACGGGCGCGAGCGGCATACCCCGATCTCATCCTCTCCCTCGACACCTGGCGGTCCGAGGTGGCCCGCGCCGCCGCGCACGCGGGCGTCGACCTCATCAACGACACGTGGGCGGGCTACGACAGCGAGCTGCTCGCGACCGCGGTCGAGATCGGGGCGGGCTACGTCGTCTCGCACACGGGTGGCTACCCGCCACGCACCGACCCGGTCGACGTCACCTACGGTCCGGGCGAGCTCGACGTCGTAGCCGACGTCGTCGCGACCCTCCAGGCCGGCGCGCAACGGGCCGTCGCTGCCGGTATGCCGCCCGAGCGGGTTCTCGTCGATCCCACCTTGGACTTCGGCAAGACGACGACCCACTCCTTGCGGGTGTTGCGGCATACGGCCGACGTCACGGCGCTGGGCTTCCCAGTCCTGCAGGCGCTGTCCCGGAAGGACTTCGTGGGCGAAACGCTCGACCTGCCCGCCGACGAGCGACTGGAGGGGAGCCTCGCGGCCACGGCCGTCGCGGCCTGGCTCGGGGCGACCGTCTTCCGGGCCCATGACGTCCGGGCGACGAGGCGGGTCGTCGACATGGTGGCCTCGATCCGAGGCGATCGAGCGCCCGCAATATCGACCCGCGGGATCGGTCCGCATAGCCGTTCCGTGGACGGCGCGGCAACCTCCGGACCGACCCGTGAGACTACCCGCGAGTAGCCCAAAAATGCTCCGCCAGAGCAGGTGTCGTCGCTCGTGCTGCGTGCTAACGTCGGCGCCGGTTGCAGTTGCAGTTCCTCGCAGGACGGACCCGACGCCGACCCACCCGGGCTTCGACGTCGGTTGCGGCACTCGGGCCCTAGCTCGCGTGGTGGGGTATGGCGGCAGCACCGGAGTCCGTGAGGTGCGGGCTCCAGTGTCCAGTTATAGAGAAAGTTGTCCCCATGGCACAGGGAACCGTCAAGTGGTTCAACGCTGAGAAGGGCTTTGGCTTCATCGCCCAGGACGGCGGCGGCCCCGACGTTTTCGTTCACTACTCCGCGATCCAGACTCAGGGTTACCGGACGCTCGACGAGGCGCAGCGCGTCGAGTTCGAGGTGACCCAGGGCCCCAAGGGCCCGCAGGCAGATGCGGTTCGCCCGCTCTGACCCGCGAATGAATCGCTGCTGAAACCCTTCAGCAACCGAACCCCCCGGACCCGTCGGTCCGGGGGGTTCGTCGTTGGGACACACACACACACAATTGCCCTCGCAGTTACGTATCTGGCGCGGACGCGGGTGCTCTTACTCAGTGCCAGGTGCGTGCCGATGCGGGTGTGACTAGTCCGCTGCGGCTACGTGCCGGGCCATTGACACACCCGACCCCTCGGGAATTGGGTGGGCGATGTTCACACTCGGGGGTCCTTCTTCTCCCCAAAGGACCGGTTGAACATGTCACAGGCTGCTTCGGCGTTCTCTGTCCACATCTCCGCCCGCCCGGCCCGGCGGATGCTGAGCGTGCTGCTCGCGTTCGCGTTGGTCCTGCTCGGTGCCGCCGCGGCCCCGAGCGCCTCGGCCGATCCGGTGAGCCCACTCACCGTGACGAACGTCGCCAGTCCCAGCCCGGTGGCTGCTGGTGCCGAGATCACCTACACGGTGACCATCGTCAACACCGGCGGGGCCAAGGTGAGCAACCTCGTCTTCGCCGACCAGCTCAACGGGGTCGGCACGCTCCAAGCGCCGCCGGCCACGCCGCAGTATGCCGTGACCTCCACCCAGGGCACCTGCACCCAGAGCGGGCAACTGGTCACCTGCAACGGTGGCACTCTGGCTGGCGGGGCCACCTGGACGGTGACCATCCGCGGAGTCGTCACCGCGCCGAACGGCACGACGATCAACAACACGGCGACGATCACCGGCACGAGGTCGGCGCAGAACTTCACGACGAATGCCAGTTCGCAGACCCTGGTCCAGGGCGGCACGGGAGGCGGGAGTCTGCCCGACCTGACCATCAACAAGACCGGGCCGACCTCCGTCGTGGCGGGGGCGGCCTTCGACTACGTCCTCACGGTCAACAACCCGAGCACGGTCGCAACCTCCAACGTCGCCGTGACCGACACGCTGCCGGCCGGAGTCACCCTGACGTCGATCACGACGACGAGCCTGTTCACCTGCTCACCGACCAGCGGCACTGCCGTCACCGTGGTCTGCACGGGGGGCTCGGTCAACGCGGGTCAGAATGCGGCGATCACCCTGCACGTGACGGCGCCAGCCGCGGCCGGTGGGTCGTTGACCAACACCGCTTCGGTCGATCCGGCCAACGCCATCGCCGAGAGCAACGAACTCAACAACACCTCGGCGACGGTCAACACGAGCGTCACCTCCGCGAATGCCGCCCCACCGTTGACAATCGTCAAGACCGACGACCCGGCCGTCATCCCCGGCGCCGGGCCAGACCCGGTCTCGCCTGGCGGCACGCTGGTCTACAAGGTTCGAGTGACCAATGTCGGCACCAGCCGGGCCGATGACGTCGTCGTCGTCGACGGCACCCAGGGCCTGGAGGCCGCGAGCATCGTGGCGACGCAGGCCGTTGTCAATGGAACGGTGGGCAACGGAAATGGGTGTGCGGTGGCCGCCCCCGAGGTTCGGTGCAAGATCCGCACCCTCAACCCTGGCGGCACGCTGACCATCACCATCACCGGCAAGGTCATCGCCCCTGCGGGGACGACGCTGCTCAACACGGCCACGGTCACCGGCAACGTCAAGAACACGGGTGTCACCGCGACCGCGACTGAAAAGACGACGGTCAAGCCGGCCGTCGACTTCACCGTCACCAAGTCGGCCGCTCCCGACCCGGTGTGCGCCCGCTCCTGGCCGCACGCCGACCCGGCTGACCTGTGCACGGGCGGCCTGATCTACACCTTCGTCGTGGGGAACAGCGGCATACAGGCCTCGACTGAGGTGACCGTGCGCGATGTCCTGCCTGCGGGAACGATCTATGACGAGTTCGCCAACGTCGGCAGCGCCGACTTCAGCTGCTCGGCCACCTCAGGAGTGCTCACGTGCACCAACCCGTCGATCGCTCCCGAGTCGACCGAGTCCTTCTCGATCACCCTCGTCGCCCCCGACCTGGTCGGCCCGCTGACCAACGCGGTGACCGTCGACCCGGCCAACGCGGTCTTCGAGTCGGACGAGACCAACAACTCGGCCTCGGTCACCAGCCAGGTGTCCACGGGCATCGACCTGACGGTCTTCAAGTACGACGAGCCCGGACCGACCGCCGATCCGGCGGGGAGCATCCCGGCCTACCCGGACCCGGCCACCGGCTTCGACCCGATCGCCACGGCCGGCACGCAGACCTACACGATCTACGTCGACAACCTCGGCCCGCAGAACGCCACCGACGTGCGCGTCGTGGACACCCTGCCGGCTGGCACGAAGTTCCTTTCGGCCACGAGCGACTCCGGCTTCACCTGCACGCATGACGGAGCGGCCACGGGCGGAGTCATCACCTGTGTCGGCGGCGGCC
This sequence comes from Dermatophilaceae bacterium, assembly GCA_044220725.1. Taxonomy (GTDB): domain Bacteria; phylum Actinomycetota; class Actinomycetes; order Actinomycetales; family Dermatophilaceae; genus Phosphoribacter. The sequence continues at coordinate 43,532 of JBGAQN010000003.1, read as the reverse complement.
TGCTGGGCACCGAGGCCGAGTTCTACACCAACCACGGCACCATCACCCCGGCGGGCAACCAGTTCGCGACGATCGTCATCAAGGCCTTCGCGACCCCGTTCGTCCAGCCGGTCATGCACAACGAGGTCCGGGTCGACCCCCTCGGGGCGATCGCCGAGATCAATGAGGCAAACAACGTCGCCACCCAGGACACCGTGGTGCAGACCGGCGGAGCCGGCCTCAGCGCCTTCAACCAGCTGACCATCTCCAAGGCCCAGACCGACCCGGTCCCGCCGACGGCGGTGGCGACCAACGGCATCCTGCGCTACACCCTCACCGTTGGCAACGACGGCACCGACCCGGTGAGCAACATCGTCGTCAAGGACTTCCTGCCTTCGGGCGCGCGGTTCATCGCGGCCGCCGACACCGACCCCGGGCCCGGGACGACGGATGCCTTCTTCTGCACCCATGACGGCGCAGCCTCTGGCGGAGTGATCACCTGCATCGGTGGTGACCTCTCCGGCACGGTCAACGCCATCCCCGACACTGGCGGCGTCGGCAACATCCCGCTGACCCGACAGATCCTCATCACGGTCTACGCTCCGGGCACCCCCGGCACCTACACCAACGTCGCCAAGGTCGACCCGGACAACCTCGTCCCCGAGGGCAACGAGTTCGACAACGAGGCACAGGCCAGCACCACGGTCACGACTGCCGGCGGCGGTGGCGCCAACTCCTTCCACCAGCTGACCATCGACAAGACGTCCACGGCGAGCGTGGCAACGAGCAGCGTCATCACCTACGTCCTCACGGTCACCAACGAGGGCACCGACCCGGCGTTCGGCGTCTCCGTGCGTGACACCCTGCCAGCCGGCACGAGCTTCATCTCGGCCGACGACCAGGCACCGGGAGCCACCCAGTTCACCTGCTCGGTCAACGGCCAGGTCGTCACGTGTTCCGGTGCCACCCTCAGCGGCACGGTGACCACGCTGCCCGGCGCACCGGCGACCCGGACGATCGTCATCACGGCCTTCGCGCCCAACCGACCGATGATCGTGACGAACACGGCATACGTCGACCCGGACAACACCATCCCCGAAGGTGACGAGACCGACAACGCGGCCTCGGCGTCCACCGTGGTGACCGTCGGTGCGGGCTTCATCGACTTGTCCGTGACGAAGTGTGACGGCGGACCGTGCCCGACCCTGGGCAACTCGGTCGACATGAACACCCCCATCACGTATGCCGTGACCGTCACCAACCACGGCACCGATCCGGCCTTCCAGGTCACCGTCCGGGACATCCTCCCGGCCGGCGCGACCTTGCTCTCGGCCGTCGACCAGGCCGGCGGCGCCGGCAGTTTCGCCTGCTCGGCCAGCGACGGCGTGGTCACCTGCATTGGGGGAACCCTCGACGGCAGCCTCGACCTCATCTCCGGCGTGCCGACCGAGCGGGTCATCCTCATCTCGGTGATGCCGCCGCAGCAGCACGGGCTGGTCATCACCAACCAGGCCTTTGTCGACCCGGCCAACACCATCGCCGAGTCGAACGAGACCAACAACTACGCCGTCGACACGTCCTTGGTGGTCTCTCCATTCGACGTCTCCCTCACCAAGGAAGGTCCGACGACGGCCCATCAGAACAGCACCGAGGATTACACGATCACCGTGACCAACAACGGTGCGGCGGTCAATGACGTGCTCGTCGAGGACGCCTTGCCGACCGGCCTCATCGTCCTCGGTGTCACCGCCACGCCGGCCAACTTCACCTGCCAGGTCTTCGAGAACCCGGTCAACGTGGTCCGGTGTGTCGGTGACCTGGGCGCGACCGGAAGCGACACGGCCACGGTGACCATCACGGTCTCGGCGTTCGTCACGGCTGACGGCGGCACGCTGGATAACGAAGCCTGTGTCGACCCGGCGAACACCATCGTCGAGTCCGACGAGGCCAACAACTGCGCCACCAAGTCCAGCGTCGTCGACGTCTTCCGGCCGAACATCTCCGTCCACAAGTCGGCGTCAGTCGGCTCGGCGACGATCGGCCAGGCCTTCGCCTATGACATCACGGTTGCCAACATCGGCGATGCGCCGGCGGCGGCGGGCTGGACCGTGGAGGACTCCCTGCCCAGCGCGGTGGACTTCGTCGCAGCCAGCGGCAACAACGGTGGCACCTGCACCGAGTCGTCGGGGACAGTGACCTGCACCCCGCTCGCATTGGCTGTGGGCGCCCAGGAGACCTTCACCATCCAGGTGCGGGCCAACACCACCGCCACCTCGGCGTTCACCAACACGGCTGCCGTCAGCGGCACCGTGGACGCCGACGCCGCGGTCGCCCCGTGCGACTCGAGCACCTGCGGTCCGGAGACCAGCCTCGCCAACAACAGCGACTCGGTGACGGTCAGCGCGGGTGGGCCCTCGATCAACCTCGTCGTCGGGGACATCACCGATCTGCCCGACCCGGCCGAGCAAGGCGACGCCGTCACCTACACGGTTGTCGTCACCAACGGCGGCACCCAGGACGCGCTCGCGGCCGACGGTCACGAAGTCGTCATCCGGGTCGCTGTTCCCACGGTCGGTGTCACCCTCGGCTCGACGGTCGGCTCAGCAGGCTTCGTCTGCGTGGCTAGTGCCGGCGACTCCATTGTCACCTGCACCGGAGACCTCGACGGCGGCGAGGCGACGACCCTGTCGATCACCCTGCTGACGACCGGAACCACCCCTCCGGCGCTAGAGGTGACGGTGACCGCCGATCCGACGAACGCCATCGTCGAGACCGACGAGACCGACAACACCGCGTCGGAGACGACCACGGTGACCAGCACCCAGTGCACGAGCTGCATCGACCTGGTCATGGGTCAGATCAGCGCCGACCCCAACCCCGGTGTCGACGGTGGTCAGGTCACCTACGAGTTCGCCGTGACCAACATCGGCGATCTGTCGACGGCCAATGACCCGGACCCGAACGAGATCGTCGTGGCGATCAACCTCGATACGACGTCCAACGACTCAGCGTTCGTGTCTGGCGCCGGCACCAACGGGTTCATCTGTTCGGCCAACCTGGCGTTCGGCCCAGGCCCCGGTCAGAGCCTGGCCAACCCCGAGGTTCTGTGTGTGGGGTCTGCGAGCGGGCTCAACCCCGGTCAGGGCACGTTGATCACCCTCGTGGTCGATGTCGACACCGCAACGACTCCTTCCTATGTCGACATCGACGTGGCCGTCGACCCGGGCAACCAGATCGTCGAGGACACCAATGCCAACAACGTCGGCCACCTGCGGATCGACGTGGTGGCTCCGTGAAGCGGCGCGTGCAGCAGAAGGTGAGCCAGATGCGCGCGGTGAGTGGGCGGCGCACGGTGGGTGGGCGGCTTACCGCCCGCCGGTATGCCGTCCGCGCGGCGGTCGCGATGATCCTCCCCCTCGCGTGTGCGGGGGTGCTCTCGGGCACCCCCGCCGCGCAGGCGGCGGCAGGCTGTCGGATCTACGTGGCGAGCGGCGACGACTACGTGGCTGGAAATGCGTTGAACGACAACGCCTCCCGGTTCCCGGAGCAGCTCCTGGCCGACCATCTCGTCGCCCCGGGGTGGTGCCTCTACAACCAGGGCAAGAACGGGACGACCTCGTCGGGCTACCTGTCCGGTGGGCTCGCGGCGTCGGCCTACACCATGCGCCCGGACCTGCACACGATCACCCTCGGCGAGCAGAACGCGACGGTTGTCAACCTCATCAAGAGTTGCTTCGACAAGGTCAAGGACCACGACTTCGCTGGCGCGATGACCTGCGCCCAACAGGTGCAGGCGAACACGACGATCTGGACCAACCTCACGAACACCTACACGACGATCCTCAGCCAGGACAAGATCATGGCCTCGCAACGGCCGGGTCTGGTCGTCGCGGTCACCGGCTATCCGAACCCCTACCCGCGGGCGGGGGACGTCGTCGACGAGATCGTGCAACTGTGCGTGCCCCTCATCGACACGGCGATCACCTGCTCGGCGCGATGGGCGCAGCTGCCGGCGGCCCTGGCTGCCATCGACAGCGCCTTCACCAAGCTCAACGCCACGATCAAGGCGTCCCTCGCTCCCTACCAGGCCGGGCCGAACGGCTGGCGCTACGTCTTCGTCGACGTCAACCCGAAGTTCGAGGACCACTGCATGACGATGAAGGTGGCGATCAAGACCAAGGTCGAACACCCCGAGGAGTCCGGTGCGGTCCACCAGCACGACTCGCCCGAGGTCAACTTCGGGTGCTCGTCGACGTGGTTCGTCGAAGGCTCGGACGGCACCGCCAAGCCCAACTACCTGCTGCCCGCCACGCCCGGCGTCCTCATCGAGTGGAGCCAGACGACCAAGGGCATGGGCGTCTACCCCAACGCTGACGGGCATCAGTGCATCGCCGACGCGATCTGGGAGGCGGACACCATCGACCCCGGCACGACGCCCCTCAAGTGGAAGCTCGGCTACGGCGAGCCGTCCAAGACCGACTACTGCCAGTGACCTCCGACCGGCCCCCGTGGACCTGTCGGCTTGCGAAAGGAATACTCCCATGCGTCGATTCCGGTATGCCGGTGCAGCTCTTCTCACGTCGGCGGCGTTGGTCGCCGGGACTGGCGGGGCGGCATACGCCGCGCCCCCGGTCAACGGCACAACCCAGCTGCTCGGCACCGCGACAGCCGGTATGCCGGTCCAGGTGCAGGTGACCCTCTACGGGGTCTACCCGGTGGTGCCTTACGACTTCTTCCTGGAGAACCGGTGTTGGTTCGGCGGGCGGTTCGCCGGGGCTGCCGACTCCCACGAGAGCTATCCGCTGCTCGGCCCCTGGTATGCCGCGGGGTCCGGTGCCACGAGCACCGAGACGGTCAACCTCAACGACATCCCGGCAGGGTCGGTGTGCAAGGTGAGCATTGCCCGCGGCACCTCGCCGGTGAAGGGGTCGGTCGCGGCATACACAGTCGTCGGTTGAGCCGGCCTAACAGGCGTCCTTGAGGTCGACGAGGACGTCCGTGGTCGGGCGGGTCGACGTCGTGGTCGTCGACTTTGTCGACGTACCCGTGCGAGTCGACGTTCCCGGGCGGGTCGGCGTGGGCTTGGTGGTCTTGCTCGAGGTCGCGGTCGGCGTGGGCGGCGCCAGGTCCGGATAGATGGACGAATAGATCATCCAGCGCATCTCGGTGAAGCTTGGGCGAGACGGGTCGATGTTCAGCGCGGTGAAGGTCAGGGACTGGATCGTCGCGCCCTTGACGCGTTGCACCAGCTCGAGCCACGCGGGCAGGTCCGCGGCATTGACGTCGGTGTAGATGTTGTCCTTGGCCACCCGGGCGAGCTCGGGATACTGCTGGAGCATGAGCGCCGGATTGGCCTGGTCGAGGATCTTGCCGACCAGGCACCGTTGCCGACGCATCCGGTCGTAGTCGTCGCTGAGAATGCGGGAGCGGGCAAACCAGAGGGCGTTGAAACCATCGAGCCGCTGGGTGCCCTTGCGGATCCATCCGGTCACCCCGACAAGATTGCCGCTGGCCGAGACCTTCCCGCCGATCGGCAAGTCCTGGGCAACCGTGACGACCACCCCACCCATGGCGTTGACAAGCTCCTCGAAGCCCTTGAGGTCGACGACCGTCGTGTAGTCCATCCGGAGGCCGGTGATCTCCTCGATGACCCCGCGAATGGTTGCCAAGCCGGGGTTTCGGTAGCCCTTAAAGAGATCCTTGTGGGCCTCCGCTTCGGCCCAGACGGCGTTGAGCAGGCATTCCGTCCCGCAGCTGTAACCCTTGGGATAGAGCTTGTAGAGCGGATTGGACTTGGGGAAGGGCACGTTCTGCAGGTTCCGGGGGAGGCTGAACATCAGGGTGTTGCCGGTGCTGGGCTCGATGCTCGCGATGATCATCGAGTCAGTGCGAGTGCCGATGCGGTCGTCGCCAGCGTCAGAGCCGATGAGCAACATGTTGACCCGCGGCACGCCCTCCCACGGGTCGGCTCCGGACCCTGGGCGGGCAAGGGGTGTGGCGTTGTCGCTGCCTTCGTTCGCCACGTCGGTTTGGGCGTCCAACCCCGCAGCGAAGAGTGTGCCGAGGACGTCGCGCTGGATGAGGGAATAGCGCACGGTCGTGCCTAACGGCGCGACGACGGCAAGACACAGAAGTGCCGTCCACAGCCGCAGCAGACCCCGTTGGCTGCGTCCGATGGGTGGGCCTGCGGTGCCTCGGTGCGTGAGCACGATGGTCCACACCCAGACCAGGCCGCCCAGCGCGACGACAACCGCTGCGGCGAGGAGGACGTTCGGGCGCACCGCAACCGCCAAGGCCGCCCGCGTCGGGCCATACCAGAGGACGACAGCGGCAACTGCGATGGTCCCCAGGACGAGCAACGCCAGGAAAAGGGCGCCCAAACGCCGATATCGAGTGCGCAGCAGGCCGAGGCCCGGAACGACGGTGGTCGCAAACGTAAGTGCTGCGGACCGGCGGGTTGCGCGCTGGGCGAGGACTCGGCGCCTCGAGCGGTCGCCGACCGGCATGTCGTGCCTGGCGTCGTGCCGTCCCTCGTGACTCATCGCGCCCCTCGCGGTTGGTTTGCGCTGCACGGAATATGCCGTGCGGCGTGATCTATTGTGCCGCATCTAGTGTGCCGCCTCGGGGGTGAACTGACCCGACGATTGACGCCCGACGCCCGGGCCAGGTTGACCACGACGCGGGTCTCATAACCCGCAGTTGGTCGACACCGGCCCTCTTGGGTAGCCTGTGACGGCTCCCGTTGCTTCGGGAGCACGGAGGCGTCGCATAGTGGCCTAGTGCGCCCGCCTGCTAAGTGGGTTGGGATTAACCTCCCTCGCGGGTTCAAATCCCGCCGCCTCCGCTCGCTGGCCCGGTCGTCAGGTGCTGACCCGGGCGGCCCACTGGGGCGTCGACGAAGCGTCGTCGGGGGCTGGCAGCAAAACCGAGAAGGTCGTGTCGCCGGGACGGCTGGTCAACTCCACCGAGCCGCCGTGCGCCCCCGCAACGGCGGCGACGATCGACAAGCCAAGCCCCGTGCTGCCGCCGGTGCGGCTGCGCGCCGAATCGCCTCGGGCGAACCGTTGGAAGACCTTGGCCTGCTGATCAGCGGGGACACCTGGTCCGTCGTCGCGGACGCTCAATCGCACCAGACCCGGCTCCCGGTTGAGGCTGGTCAGCACAGTGGTGCCCGGAAGGGTGTGCACCCGAGCGTTACCCAGCAAGTTCGCGACGATTTGGTGCAGGCGGGCACTGTCGCCGCGGACGAGGACGGGCTCGTCCGGCAGTTCGAGCCGCCAGATGTGTTGCGGGGAGGCGGCGTGGGCATCGCTGACCGCGTTGACGACGATCTCGCTGAGATCGACCTCGCCTTGCTCCAACGGTCGGCCTGCATCGAGGCGGGCCAAGAGCAGGAGGTCATCGACGAGCGTCGACATCCGCCGCGCCTCCGACTCCACCCTGCCGATGGCGTGCACGACCCCGACCGGGACCGGCTCGCGCTCTCGGCGGGTCAACTCGGCATACCCGCGGATCGACGCCAACGGCGTGCGCAGCTCGTGCGAGGCGTCGGCGACGAACTGGCGCACCCGCTGCTCACTCTCGTGGCGGGCGTTGAGTGCCTCATCGACGTGGTCGAGCAACTCGTTGAGGGCCAGTCCCACCCGGCCAACCTCGGTGCGCGGGTCGGTGTCGGCTTCGGGGACGCGCTCGGCGAGGGCGACGTGGCCGGAGGATAGATGCAGTTGCGAGACTCGGGTTGCTGTCTCGGCCACCCGGGTCAACGGGCGCAGGTTTCGCTTGACCAACCAGGCCCCACCGATCCCGACTGCGAGCAGGCCGAGGATCGAGGCAACCAGCGCGGTGCGGAACGCATTCGTAACGGTGCCGCTCTGGCGGGCCTGCGGGAGGCCGACATAGACGATCGCGCCGTTGTTTCGGGTGGACGTGCCGGCCAGCACTCGATAGTCGCCGAGCTCGCCGCCGAGGTCGAGGTTGCGCGGCGCGGTGCCGAGTCCGGCGTTTATCAAGAGGTCGATCTGCTCGGTGGTGATCTGGTCTCGTTGCCTGGTGTAGGGCGTGCCGTTGACGACGACGACGACGAAACCCTCGTCACCAGGACCGCGGCCGAAGTCCCCGTCGCCGTCGCGGGGCGTTGTCGCGCCCGTCCCCCCGAGCGCGGGCGGAATCCGGTTGAGCGAGGCCCGCAATTGGTCATCGAGCTGCGTCGTGAGGAAGCGGTTCAGCGAGAGTACGGAGGCCGCGCCGATGACGAGGGTCATCAGGGTAAAGAGCGCGAGCATCGACGCCACGAGCTTGCTGCGCAGCGTCCACGTCGAGGGGACCCACCATCGTGCCGACGACTCCGGTGGAGGCGGGACGAAGGGGCCTGGGCCGTCGCCCATCAGGTGGCCGGCTTGAGGACGTAACCGACTCCGCGCATCGTGTGGATCATCGGCTCGCGGCCGGCGTCGATCTTCTTGCGCAGGTAGGAGATGTAGAGCTCGACGACGTTGGCCTGGCCGCCGAAGTCGTAGTTCCAGACCCGGTCGAGGATCTGGGCCTTGGAGAGCACCCGCTTCGGGTTACGCATGAGATAACGCAGGAGCTCGAACTCCGTTGCGGTGAGCTGGATCTGGCTGCCCGCGCGGGTGACCTCGTGCGAGTCTTCGTCGAGCGTGAGGTCGCCGACGACCAGACGGGAGTCGTCCTCCTCGGCGGCGACGAGGACCGTGCGGCGCATGAGCGCGCGCAGCCGGGCGACGACCTCCTCCAGGCTGAACGGCTTGGTGACATAGTCGTCGCCGCCGGCGGTGAGGCCGGCAATCCGGTCTTCGACGGCGTCACGGGCGGTGAGGAAGAGCACCGGCAGGCGGTCGTTGTGCTCTCGCATCCGGCGCAGCACCTCAAGCCCGTCCATGTCCGGGAGCATCATGTCCAGAGCGACCGCGTCGGGTTCGAACTCGCGCGCAGCGCGCACGGCCGCCATCCCCGAGCCGGCTGCTTTGACCTCCCACCCCTCGTAGCGCAGCGCCATCGACAGCAGTTCCGTGAGGTTGTGCTCGTCGTCGACGACAAGGACCCGCGGCGGAGTGCCGTCCGGGCGCTCCAGCTTCTGCGGCTTGACGGGGTTCGTGGTCATGAGGGAAGTCTCTCGGCGGCGGGTGTCGGGGTCGTGTGCGTTTGCTGTGCACTTCCTGTGAGTCATGGTGTCAGGTCAGGGCGCCTCGACAGAACGCCCACAGGCCGGTCACCGCCGCACGCGGGACATTCGCGCCCCATAGCTCCACCCGTGTGCGCCCCCCGACCATGCAGAGGTATGCCGTGTCCCGGCTTCTCGAGGCCCGGTTCCCGGGTGCCGCCCCCTCCACCATCGCGGAGGCGACCCAAGGTGGAGGGAAGCCCACGCCAGAGGTGGGTTTCCCTCCACCATGGCAAGGGGGCCGACCGTCCGAAGCGACTGTGCCGCCGCAGGAGGCGAGCCGGTGGAGCGGTCGGCTCACGGCAATGGTTGCCGCGGGCGTGCTCGCACTGAGTGGTGTCGGAGCGGTGGCTGCAGCGGCAGCTACGCCCAACGGGATCAGCGCACCGGACAGCAGATCGGGCGGATGCGGCGGGCCTGGCGGCCTCGGTCCAAGGTCAGCTCCCCGGACAGGGGCAACTCCCCGGTCAAGTTCCACTCCCGGTCCAGTCACCCGCTGCTCCGAACCGCTGACCGTTGTCGGCGGACAGGTGGTCCGAGTTCACGCCCGCCGCGGCCCGAACCGAGCGCTGCGCCTGGTCCGCCGGCCCGCTGACCAGCTAGCCCGCTAGCCAGCTCGCCAGCTAGCCAGCTAGCCCGCTCAGCCGCGAGCGGCCAACAGCCCCAACGGGATCGACAACACGACCAGCGCGCTCAACAGGGCGAGCATGAGCGTCGTGCGATCACGCTGCCGCCCATCCCGATTGTCATCGCGTCTCCGCCCAACGTATGCCGTCATGGCACCCAACCCCCTCGAACTCGTTCCCCAGACGCCCCGAGCTCCCGACTCGCGACGTGACGTCGTACCGCAGCCCCGTCGACACGCGCCGCGACCGACCGAGGTCGATGGCGGCATACCCCACGTGCGGGCTCCCGACCCGCGACGGCCAGTCTACCGCTGAGGAGGCGTCACGGACAGGGGTCAGGCGAGTGGGGGCAGAGTCCGCTGGAAGCCCACCCCCCGGCCGAGCGGGCGGTAGCCCAGGCGCGTGTTGACCGCGAGCATGTGCGTGTTGGAGGCGGCGTTGCTGGTCGTCAACTCGGCACAGTCGGGCTCCGCCTCGGCCAGCCAACGCAGCATGTCGGCCTTGAGCAGCAGTCCGAGCCGGTGGCCACGGTGGGCGTCGACGACCGTCGTGTCGTGCTGCTCGCCAAATGCCGGCCGCGATCGGTCGATCGCGACAACGGTGTGCCCGGCGAACTCGCCGGTGGTGCGGTGGCGAGCGATGACCCGGAAGAGCGTCTCGCCGCGTTCGGCCCGGCTGTGCTCATAGGCCCGGACCCGATCGGCGTCGAACACCTCGTCCTCCCAATCCAGATCGTCGGTCGGGGCGTCGTTGATCGCGGACACCGCGGCGAGGTAGCCCGCCATGAGGTCGTCCGGGAGCGCTCCCGCCATCCGCAGGAGGTCATAGTCCGCGGCATACGGGAGCGCCTCGTCGTATGCCGCCGAACCGGCGCCCCGCGGGGAGCCAACCATGGCGTCGCAACGCCTCCCCCTCGAAGAGCGCTGCCATGACTTCGGCGGCCGTGAGCTTCTGGTTGGTGTATTTGCGCGTCAGCCGTCGATCCGCTCGGAGAAGGCTCGACCGCGGACGCGCCCTGCGACCATCGACCCAGCCTCACTCACGAGCGAATTGCCGATCTGCTCGATCGCCAAGTGAGCCCGGTCGGCGGGCTTCGCTGCGGCCCGCATGGCCTCCATCGCGGTCGGCGTCAAACTCGCCCCGGCTTATCCGCGGAGTCCCGCCGCGGCGCGGTTCGGGCGTGTCCGCCTGGAAACCGATGTGTTTCCAGGATCTCGATGAGATCCCGACTTGGCCCCGCTGGAAACCCATGAGTTTCCGCGATCTCGACGGGATCCCAAGCTGAATCGGGAAACCCATGAGTTTCCAGGGGCCGGACGATCACAGAGGATCACGGAGGCGAGGCGAGACGACGCGGCGGTATGCCGGGTGCGGAAGGTGAGCGGGCGGCATACGGATGGTGGGGCGCGACGAACGACGCGGAGGTATGCCGGGTGCGGGAGGTGGGCGGGCGGCATACGGATGGTGGGGCGCGACGAGACGACGCAGAGGTATGCCGGGTGCGGGAGGGGGCGGGCGGCATACGGGATGGTCGGGGAGGTGACCAGACGAGAACGGGGGTCCCGGCACGAATGCCGGGACCCCCGTCAGGGTCGGGACTGACCGGATCACCCGGTCAGGTGAGGCTGGCGGTCAGGCCAGGCGCTCCTTAAGGCCGTCGAGCTCGGCGTGCAGCTGGGCGGGCAGCCGGTCGCCGATCTTGGCGAACCACTCCTCGATGAGCGGCAGCTCGGCGCGCCACTCGTCGAGGTCGACGGCGACCGCCTTGGTGACGTCGTCGGGAGCCATGTCCAGGCCCTCGGTGTCGATGGCACCCGGAGCCGGGACCAGACCGATGGGGGTCTCGACCGCGTCGGCCTCGCCTTCGAGCCGCTCGACGACCCACTTGAGGACGCGGCTGTTGTCGCCGAATCCGGGCCACAGCCAGTGGCCGTCCTTGTCCTTGCGGAACCAGTTGACCTGGTAGATCTTCGGGAGCTTGGACTCGTCGGCCTGCTTGCCGATGTTGATCCAGTGCTGCATGTAGTCACCGGCGTGGTAGCCGATGAAGGGCAGCATGGCCATCGGGTCGCGCCGCACCACACCGACCGCGCCGGTCGCGGCGGCGGTCGTCTCGGACGACAGCGTGGCGCCGACGAACGTGCCGTGGGTCCAGTTGCGCGATTCGTAGACCAGCGGGACGGTCGAGGCGCGCCGGCCACCGAAGAGGATCGCCGAGATCGGGACACCGTCGGGGTTGTCGTACTCGGGGGCGATCATCGGGCACTGCTTGGCTGGCGTCGTGAAGCGGCTGTTCGGGTGGCTGGAGAGCTCGCCGCCCTCGGGCGTCCAGTCGCGGTTCTTCCAGTCGATGAGGTGCGCCGGCTTCTCCTTGGAGATGCCCTCCCACCACACGTCGCCGTCGTCGGTGCGGGCGACGTTGGTGAAGATCGAGTTGCCCATGTCGATGGTCCGCATGGCCATCGGGTTGGTGCTCATGCCGGTGCCGGGGGCGACGCCGAACAGACCGAACTCGGGGTTCACGGCATACAGGCGACCGTCGGGACCGAAACGCATCCAGGAGATGTCGTCGCCGATCATCTCGGCCTTCCATCCGGGGATGGTGGGCTCGAGCATGGCCAGGTTGGTCTTGCCGCACTGGCTCGGGAACGCGCCACAGATGTAGTGGACCTTCCCCTTGGGGGAGGTGAGCTTGAGGATGAGCATGTGCTCGGCCATCCAGCCCTCGTCACGGGCCATCGCTGAGGCGATGCGCAGGGCATAGCACTTCTTACCCAGCAGCGCGTTGCCGCCGTAACCCGAGCCGAACGACCAGATCTCGCGGGTCTCGGGGAAGTGCGCGATGTACTTGGTGTCGTTGCACGGCCACGCGACATCGGCCTGACCCTCGGCGAGCGGGGCGCCGATCGAGTGCAGACCCTTGACGAAGTCGGCCTCGATCTCTTCCATCTTCGCCAAGACCGGGGTGCCGATGCGGGCCATGATGTTCATGTTGACCACGACATAGGCCGAGTCGGTGATCTCGACACCGAACATCGGGACGGTCGCGTCGAGGTGGCCCATGACGAAGGGGATGACATACATGACGCGGCCGGCCATGCATCCGTCGTAGAGGCCGGTCATCGTCGCCTTGAGCTCGGCCGGGTCGATCCAGTTGTTCGTCGGGCCGGCGTCCTGCGGGTTGACCGAGGCGATGTAGGTGCGGTCCTCGACGCGGGCGACGTCACTCGGGTCGGACGCGCACCAGTAGCTGTTGGGCTTCTTCTCGTCGTTGAGCTTGATGAAGGTGCCGCTGTCGACCAGGGCCTGGTTGAGGCTCTCGATCTCCTCAGGGGTCCCGGTCACCCAGTGGACCGAGGCGGGCTTGCACAGCGCGGCGACCTCGTCGACCCACGCGGCCAGCCCCTTGTGTGACGTGCTCATGACCATCCCTTCCGTGATCGCCTCGCGGCGCTCGCTGCCGATTGGTGTCGGGAGTCCGGAGAGGGAGGAGGGGACACAGGTGTCGCCCGGCGACCAGTCCGAACGCCGCGGTCTGGACCACCGTATCCCGGTGGTGAGCGGGCGGCATACGGGCCTTCGGTCCCATCGTCGTGAGTCCCCTCACAGGGGTTGGCTGTGTGGTGACAACAGGATGTCCGGGGGGTGACCGGCCGGTGTTGGGGCTTGGTGGGGCGCGTTCCGCGAGGCGGATCCGATTTCCTCCGACGGCCGGTATGCCGGTAGGCTTGCCCCTCGGCGCACGGCCTGGTCCGTCTTGTGTGAGCCCCGTCTCGGGGTTTCTCGCGGGGTGGGAGCGGGTGGTGCGGCGACCAGCGCCCGTAGCTCAACGGATAGAGCATCTGACTACGGATCAGAAGGTTAGGGGTTCGAATCCCTTCGGGCGCGCTCACTTCGTTCACGCTCCCGATGGGCCCCACCTTCGGGCGCGCTCTGTGGATTCCGGCGTTTCCGCTGGTCAGCGGTTGATTCCCCCATGGTCCCGGCTACGGCACCCTGGCCAACGTCTTGAAGGTCGCCCATGCGCCGGCCCTGACTTGCTGCTTTGGTCGCGCCAAGGTGCCCCACTCCGCCGCGACGGGGGCTCAGTGGCTCGGTCCCATCGACGTTTCGAATGAGCGGGACGCGAAAGCCTCTCCGGTTCCCCTCGCTCCCGGTTCGGGCCATCAGGCCCTGTTGGGTGACAGAGCATCGTTTTCCGCTCGATTCTTCGTAGCCGGAGACTCCAGCGGTACCATCAGGGATGGCCCCAGGTGAGCGGCGTGGGTTTCGGCATGCAGCGGTCAGCGGGTTCATCTCCGTCGTTATGTTGACTCTCGGCGTGACCACGCTGTTGCTCCAGTGGAAAGACCGCCCGGCCGACAGCAGAATCGAACAGTGCCGTCAAGCCCACGACGTACCAGCCTCTCCTCCCGAGCTTCCGGCCGACCCCAGTGCCGAAGAATTGGCCGCCCTGGACCACAAAGTGTGGGCGGACTGCGCCTGGCCCCCGTTCCCTGGCGCGGGTAAAGATGGCTACTGGAGAGTCGAGGTGGATCGGGTGCAGTCCGGTGACTCGATGGCCGAACTGATCACCGCAGACCTTTTCAAATCGGACTGTCTCACCCTGGTGGTCCGGTACCAACACACCCAGCAAGGGATCGTCGCTACGTGGGACTTCACTGTGGCCAACGACCAGGTTGTGAGCATGGAGTTCAGGGGCCAGGACGATAAGCCCCAGTTGGTCCCTGCGTCTCTCCCTTCCAGCATTGAAGGCCAAACCGGGCCGCGCCAGAGCGGCTTGTCTGTCCTGACAGCCGCCAACTTCGGCCTCGCACGGTCCGCGTGCAGCGCGCAGGCAGCCCCATGACCGACGCACGAATGCGGCCGAGGACTCGAAGGTGAGCGCACAGGTAAGGAAGGGCCATCGGTGCTGAGGCGGGGTTGATCCGTCAGGCGCGTCGTGGGAATCAGCGGATGGTTCGGGCTGAGACCCACCCCGTGGTGTTCGCTCCGTTGGCGCAGTTGATGGCCGTGACGTTCGGGCCGGCTCCAGACACCCCGACCGGGTGGGTCCGAAGGCTACGGGTGCAGAAGGTGAGAGGTCAGGACAGGTGGCGGCCGCTGTCCCAGGAGGTCATGGTGGCCCGGCCCGGCCGCCCGAGCGCAGGTCAGCGGGCGACGGATGAATAGACCAGGACGGTGCAGGGCGCGATGGACAGGTTGACATGCGTGACCAGCCCGTCCGCGTCGTCTCACCCATCCAGGTCGTATGCCGCGGCATCCCCGAAGTCCGCACTGTGGGAACGGGAGTCGCTGTTGAGCCGCAAAGCTCAGCGGCCGATGTGCGGCATACCTAGGCGGTAGTGGTCGTGGGCCTTACCGCTGAGGTTGACCACCACGACGGCGTCGTCGGGCCCCTTCGTCGGCCCGTTCCGCTCCCACTCCAGGGGACGTCGTCGCGGAACCAGCCACCCTGCAGGGACTTTTGGTACTCCGGCCGGGATATTGCGCGCGAGCGCGGCGTCGGAGGGGAGGGGTCCTTGGATCACCCCTAGGGGTGTAGACAGCGCTCCTACAGTGAGATCCATGCTCCCGTGCATCGCCGTTGTCAACGACTATGAGGTCGTCGTCAAAGGCGTCGCGGCCATGTTGCAGACCTACCGACACCTGGTTCAGATCGTCGAGCTCGACGCCCAGGCCCCTGTGGCGACTCCCGTCGACATCGCCCTCTACGACACCTTCGCCCAGACCCAAGGGGATGCCAGTGAGACCCACGACATCCTCAAGAACCCGCACGTGTCCAAGGTGGTCGTCTACACGTGGAATTTCGACGTCGAACGTGCTCGGGCCGTCGTGCGAATGGGAGCCTCTGGGTGCCTGTCCAAGGCGTTGACCGCCAAAGCGCTAGCGACGGCCTTGGTGGACGTGCATGGCGGCCGCACGGTGATCTCGCCAGCGCCCAATCGAGGAGCGGACCTGGTCGGGGACTGGCCCGGTCGGCCGGAGGGACTCAGCGCGCGCGAAGCCGAGGTGCTGGCGTTGATCACCCAGGGGCTGTCCAACCAGGAGATCGCAGACCGCACGCGGCTGTCGGCGAATTCGATCAAGTCGTACATTCGCGCCGCCTACCGCAAGATCGGCGTCACCAACCGGGCCAAGGCCATTCTGTGGGGAGTCGAACACGACCTCCTGCCCGACTACGTACGGATTCGGGGCAATGGAGCCTCGAACCCTCGGTGATCCCCACGAGGTTCGTCAGTGTCTTTGAGCTCTGCTGACTCGGTTCCCGCGCTGCAACTGGTCGCGGTCCGACCAGGGCGACGGCGGTTCGCCCTCGTTGAGGGGGACGATGACCCCGACCGCCTGGTCATTACCGTCCTCGCTGTGGCCACGCCGTGTCGGCCGAACGCGGTCGAGATCGTCGCGATAGGTGAGATCGACTTCGGCAGTGCAGCCCGGTTGGAGGCTGCGCTCGCGCCGCTGGTCGCCCAGGCGGATGATGTCCGCATCAGGCTCGACGGCGTCACCTTCTTCGACGCCGCGGGCGCTCGCGTTCTTGTCCGAGCGGCGCGGGTATGCCGCTCGCGGGGCGCGCACTTCGTGGTCGTCGCACCGTCCGAGCCGGTGCGCCGAGTGGTCGGCATTACCGGCCTACATCGCATCCTGGATGTCGACGAGTGACCGTGTGAGCCTGACCTGTTCCTCGCTTCCTGTGTCGGCTGTCGCGTCGTTGGCCGTCATCGACAGCGAGCTGCAGGCCGGATCTCAGGCGTGCGGGTCGCCGAGCTGCCGGGTGGTGCTCGCGCGCTCTTCGGCTGCAGACTCGATGCTCCGGCGGGTGCGACGCGGCATACCGATGCCGATCCCCAGCAGCACCCCACCGAGGGCCGCGACGCCCGTGGTGACGGCGATCAGCGGGCTGGGGTTGTCCTTGGGGTTGTTATACGTCCGCATGGTCTCGTGCATGATGTTCACGTCGTAGACGTTCTTGAGGAGCAGGCCGCCTGCACCGACGACGAGCAAGACGCCAAGGACGACGAGCACCGATTTGAGGACCTTCACACGGGCCAGCCTAGGTCACGACGCTCTGCGCGGCGCTCCGACGCCGCGATAGAGCCCGGCCGTTGGTCACCGTTCAGTCACCGCGCCGTCACCGCGCCGTCACCGCGCCGTTGCCGGGAAGCAACCCGCTGTCTTCTTCGCTGCGATGGTGTGGGTTCCCGAGCGCCATCCCCGTGAGACGAAGTGTCGCGGAGGGCCGGAAAGGCGTCATCATGGATTGTCGCCCCAACATCCCGGCCAGGTGATGTGAGTCGTCGGATGTGCTGCAGGAGGAGTCTGTGAGCGCGAAAGTCCTCAAGGCCAGCCCCAAGGACCGGGCGCAGTTGGAGCACTCGCCAGTCACGTTTGCGCGGGTTGCTGGCCTGTTTAGTCCGTATCGCGGCAAATTGATCGTCGTCTCGCTCGTCATCGTCGTGTCTTCAGTCATTGCCCTGGGCCAGCCGCTGCTGCTCAGGCTCATCATCGACGACGCCCTGCCACATAAGAACACGGCCCTGCTGGGGGTCGCCGTGGCCGGAATGGTTCTGGTCTCGGTGGCGACAGGCGTCCTTGGGGTCGTTCAGGCGTGGCTGGCCACGTCGATCGGCCAGCAGGTGATGCACCGGCTGCGTTCGGATGTCTTCCGCAACCTCCAGGCGCAATCGATGGATTTCTTCAAGCGGACTCGCGGCGGCGAGATCCAATCGCGCATCACGAGTGACATCACCGGCATGCAGTCAGTCGTCACGTCAACGGCGACGACGATTGCCGCCAACGTCACCACCGTCGTGGCCACCGCAATTGCCATGGTGGCCCTGAGCTGGCGGCTGGCGTTGCTCTCCTTGGCGATCCTCCCGCCGGCCGTCCTCATGACTCGACGGGTGGCGATGATCCGGCAGAAGGTCACCCGCGAGCGGCAGGAGGCAATGTCCGAGCTCCTGTCCCACGTCGAGGAGTCACTCACTGTCAGCGGTGCACAGCTCATCAAGACCCTGGGGATCGGCTCCGTCCGCCAGAGTCAGTTCGAGGCAGCCTCTGCGACGCTCAGTGCCCTTGAGCTCAAATCGAAACTGGCCGGAAAGTGGCGCACTGCGGTCATGAACGTCACCTTCGCATCCGTGCCTGCAGTGATTTACCTCGCCGCTGGGTTCGAAGCGACGTCGGTCGGCCTCACTCTCGGCACATTGATCGCCTTCGCCGCGCTGCAAGTCAATGTTTTCAAACCCACGCTTGGCCTGCTCAACATTGGGGGCGAGTGGATTGCCTCGATGGCGCTCTTGAGTCGAATCTTTGAGTACCTCGATCTCCGAGCCGGCCTTCCCGTTCCCCGGCACCCGATCCGAGTTCCACTCGACCACGACCTGGGGCCTGTGCGCTTCGAGCATGTCCATTACCGTTTCCCTGATTCCGACAAGGACATCCTCACCGACATCGACCTGACCGTGGCCCCAGGGGCCTCGATTGCCGTCGTCGGCGAAACCGGCTCGGGAAAGTCGACCTTGGCGGCGTTGCTCGTGCGGCTGGCCGACCCGACCGAAGGGCGGGTGTGTATCGGGGGATTCGACGTTCGCGAACTTGACCACCAATCGCTGACGTCGCTCGTCGGGATCGTGTCACAAGAGCCCTATCTGTCGCATACATCCATCCGGGAGAACCTCCTGCAAGCTCGACCGGAGGCCACCGAAGCGATGATGTGGCAGGTTCTCGAGGCGGCTCAGGTCGCCGAGACCGTCGACCGCTTGCCGCAGGGTTTGGACACGGTGGTCGGCGCCCGAGGGCACCGGTTCAGCGGCGGCGAGCGCCAGCGGCTCGTCATCGCTCGGACGCTCCTGCGGGACCCCAAGATTCTCATTCTCGACGAGGCCACGAGCGCACTGGACAACGCAACCGAGAAGGAAGTCCAGGTGGCCTTGGACCGTCTGGTCATGGGCCGGACCACGATCACCATCGCCCACCGCCTGAGCACGGTTCGTCACGCCGATCGCATCTACGTCCTCAGCGGGGGCCGGATCACCGAAGCGGGCTCCCACACCGATCTGTTGTCCCTGGGCGGCATGTATGCCGCTCTCGCGTCGTCCGCAGCCAGCGCCGCGACTGCTGCCCTGGCTTCCGCGGCGGCGATGGTCTCTGCTGAGGTGGCCGTGAGCGCGCCGGGCGCCGGAGCCATCGAGCCCGTGGCGGCGGTCGAGCCCATGACCCCGCTGGCCCCGGTGGAACCTGGCGAACTGGTGGACCCTGGCGGACTGGTGTCCCCTGTCGCACCGGTGGAACCTGTCGAACTGGTCGGTGTGGTCGATCAGGTTGGTGTTGGCGAGTCTGAAGCCGCGACTCACTTCCTGGCGCCACCGGCTACGGTCGCGCCCGACGACGAATGCGAGACCATCGCCGACCTCTCCGAGCAGGAGATCTACGAGGTGCTGTCCGCCGAAGGGGTCGGCGCCATCGGCCCCTCCGGGTTTCTGGACAGTCACGTCGTCCACCCGAATGGGAGTGTCGTCAACGCCTGAGGGCGCTCCTTTGGCTGTGGCGCCCGGTGTCGAATGCTTCGACGTCTAGCCGAGCACTTCGGTGGTCGTGTCGTGGTTGCCGCGTCCTGGCGCACCCAGGACGAGTGCACTCGCCGTGACCACCAGACCCATCCCCACCACTTGCAGTGCCGTGAGCCTTTGCCCGAGGACGAGGAGGCCGGCCAGGGCAGCCAGTGCCGGTTCCGTGCTGAGCAGGATGCCGAACACGCGCTGGCTGAGCTGACGCAACGCGAGCAATTCGAAGGAATACGGCAGCACGCTGGAGAGGATGGCCACTCCGGCGCCCTTGGCGAGGATCTCGGAGCTCCATTGCGGCACCGACGCGACACCGAAGGGAAGCACAAGGGCAAACGCGACGACCATGGCGATCGCTAGGCCACTGACTCCTGGGAACACTGCCCCGGTCTTCTGGGCGAGAACGATGTATGCCGCCCAGAACGCGCCAGCCAGCAGGGCTAGGCCCAGCCCGGCCAGGTCCAGTGCCGACCAGGGCACGGTGAGTGCCTGGGAGATGAGGATGATGCCGCCGCCGGCAGCGGCCACGGCGGCCAGATCTCGGGTCCGACGGGATTGGACCGCGGCCAGCGTGAGGGGCCCGATGAACTCAACGGTCACCGCGACGCCGATGGGCAGCCGCCCAAGGGAGGCGTAGAAGGCCCAGTTCATCCCGCCAAGAACGAGCCCAAAGACGACGACGGTGCGCCAGGAACTGGCCGTGTGGCCGCGCAGGGCGGGGCGAACCGCGATGAGCAGGATGGCCGCCCCGATGCTCAACCGCAGGGCGACCGAACCCGCTGCCCCGATGAGCGGGACGAGGGTAGCTGCGACGGCGCCACCAAACTGGACCGACACGACGGCCGCGAGGACGAGGAGCAGCGACGGACCGGGCACGCGCTGTTGGGGCATCGTGGTGTCGCTCCGCTCTGCGCTGGTCTTCGTTGAGTCTCGAACGCCTCAGGACCCTACTCTCTCGTCCTTCGCTGGCCTTCGCTCCTGCGCTCCTGCGCTCCTGCGCTCCTGCGCTCCTGCGCGCCCGTGCGGCGCACAGGTCAAGGCCAGCACGCGGCGAAAGCGGGGCTAAGCCGGGCTAGGTCGCAGCGAGAGTCAGCGGACGCGGTGCAGGCGCAGCCGCCAGGCCTCGGGGCCACGCTGCAGGTACGTGACCTCCACGGCGTCACCCTCGCGAGCGGTCAGCTGGGCCAGCAGCGGTAGTGGGTCGTGCGGCGCGACGAGCACCATGCCCTTGCCCGGCTTGACGGCTCCTAACGCTCCGAAGATCGCGCCATGACGAATCGCATGCGGGATCACCCGGGCATCGAGCTCGGGCAGCTGTTCGTCATGCTCGCCGCATGCGCAGCCTCCGCTGGCGTGCGAGTCGACCTCGGTGAGGGTGAGGTCGGCGGGTTGGTGGGTCATGGTTCTCCTCTACTGGTGGGTCGAGCGTGGGTTGCGGTGAGTCAGCGTGCGGCCGGACCAAGCCGGACCAGACACGCGCCCGGTTCAGCGAACGGCATGAGGGCAACGGTGCCCGGGGGTGCGCCGACGCGTGCTGCCACCGACTGGAGCATCCCTTCGTGGAAGCTGCACACGACTGGCGCATGCCGGGTCGCCACATCGATCAAGGGGCAGGTGAGCAGCCGCAGCCCCTGACCACGCGGCAGCGCCTCAGTCGTGAAGCCCAGTCCGTCCATCGCGGCGGCGAGTGCCCGAGAAAGTCGTTGGCGGGGAATCGTTGTCGTCGGCCTCGTTGCCGTCGACGGGGTCGACGTGGGTGGGGAGGAGGCGGGCGAGGCGGCATACCCGTCCTCCGTCGGCTTGAGCGGCACCCGGCGACCGAGGTCGGCGGCCCGCTCGGCCGGGCCGGTGGCGACAAACTCCTCGAGCAGCGCCTCCAGGAACGTGCGATAGACCGCGCCTTTGGCTGAGGCCGGGACGGCGGCATACCGGTATGCCGGTCGCCCCCGTCCCGCGGGCGACTCGCGCTTGCGCTCGGCGAGGCCCACGGTGACCAGAGCATCGAGGTGCTCGCGGACCGTGTTGGCGTGTTGCCCCATCCGAGAGGCCAAGCCGGCCGCGGTGGACGGCCCGCCCGAGGTGAGAGCGGCCAGCACGTCGGCCTGCGCGGGGGTCGCGACAGCGACCGGGGCGGCCGTCGCGGTCGGCCCCAAGGCCATCGTTCCGCCGGGAATATTTAACACGGTTCTAAGCGTACTATCCAAAGACACCCAAGGGAAGGCAGGGCCGTCATGACGATCAGCGCAGCGCGTCCGAGGTCGACTGTAGCGGCGGGCCACCACGACCCTCGGGAGGGTGTCACGGGCCCCGAGCGTCGCCCGGGAGGACGCATCGTCGGCATCCTCACGACGACCGATCACAAGGTCATCGGCAATCTCTACCTAGCGACATCCTTCGCGTTCTTCCTGCTGGGCGGGCTGCTCGCGCTGGGCATCCGGGCCGAGCTCACCGCTCCCGGCCTGCAGGTCGTCGACAACGTGGAGCAGTTCAACCAACTGTTCACCATGCACGGCACGATCATGCTGTTGCTCTTCGCGACCCCGCTGTTCGCCGGATTCGCCAACGCCCTCGTGCCGTTGCATATCGGAGCGCCGGACGTGGCTTTCCCTCGGCTCAACGCGCTGGCCTACTGGTTCTATGTGTTCGGCGGGCTGGTCGTCGTGAGCGGCTTCCTCACCCCGGGCGGAGCGGCGGCGTTCGGTTGGTTCGGCTACGCGCCACTGTCGACGGCGGCATACAGCCCCGGGTTGGGCGGTGATCTGTGGGTGTTTGGGCTCGCTCTCACGGGGTTCGGGACGATCCTCGGGTCGGTCAACTTCATCGCGACCATCCTCACCCTGCGTGCGCCGGGCATGACGATGTTTCGGATGCCGCTGTTCACCTGGACCGTGTTGGTCACCTCGGTCATGGTCATCGTCGTGTTCCCAGTGTTGGCGGCGGCGCTCTTCGCGCTCGGTGCGGACCGGCGCTTCGGCGCCCACATCTTCGACGCCGAGGCGGGCGGGGCCATGCTCTGGCAGCACCTGTTCTGGTTCTTCGGCCATCCGGAGGTTTACATCATCGCGTTGCCGTTCTTCGGGATCGTCAGCGAGGTCGTCCCGGTCTTCAGCCGCAAGCCGCTGTTCGGCTACAAGACGATGATCGGTTCGACGATCGCCATCATGGCCCTGTCGATGGCGGTCTGGGCTCACCACATGTATGCCACGGGCCAAGTGCTGCTGCCCTTCTTCGCGATCATGTCCATGCTCATCGCGGTGCCGACAGGGGTGAAGTTCTTCAACTGGATCGGGACGATGTGGCGCGGTTCGGTGACCTTGGCGACGCCGATGATCTGGGCGATGGGGTTCTTGGCCACGTTCCTGTTCGGCGGGATCACCGGGGTGATCCTGGCCAGCCCGGCCTTGGACTTCCACGTCACCGACAGCTACTTCATCGTCGCGCACTTCCACTACACCGTGTTCGGCACGGTGGTCTTCGCGATGTTCTCGGGGTTCTACTTCTGGTGGCCTAAGCTCACCGGGCGGATGCTCGACGAACGGCTCGGGAAGGTCCACTTCTGGACGCTCTTCGTCGGGTTCCATACGACTTTCCTCGTCCAGCACCTTCTCGGGGTGCAGGGGATGGCTCGCCGGTATGCCGATTACCTTCCCGAGGAAGGGTTCACGTTGGGCAACCAGATTTCCTCGGTGGGGGCGTTCCTCCTCGGTGCCTCGACCCTGCCGTTCCTTTACAACGTCTGGAAGACCTGGCGGACGGCGCCCCTGGTGACGGTCGATGACCCGTGGGGCTATGGGGCGTCCTTGGAGTGGGCCACCTCGTGCCCGCCACCGCGGCACAACTTCGAGACGCTGCCGCGGATCCGATCCGAGCGCCCGGCCTTCGACCTGCATCACCCCGATGCCGGCCATGGGCTCCAACCTGCACCGGCCCGACCTGACCCGCTCGCGGCAGCGAACGTCGACCCGCTCAGCACCCGATGAGTGCCCGGCGATGCGACACTGGTCGGACCGACGCCGAAGGAGTGCACCGATGGGCTACACGATCACCCGCGAACTGACCCGAGACTTTGCCTCAGTGCTGGCTGACACGCGAGCTGCCTTGGCCGACAATGGTTTCGGAGTCCTCACCGAGATCGACATGAAGGCCACCCTCAAGACCAAGCTCGACGTCGACATCCCTGCGCAGGTCATCCTCGGCGCCTGTCGCCCGCCCCTGGCGTATGCCGCCCTCCAGGCCGAGCCGTCGATCGCCGTTTTCCTGCCGTGCAACGTCGTCGTCCGTGATCTGGGCGAGGGTCGCACCCTCGTCGAGGCGATGGACCCGCGCTTCATGGTCGAGGTGACCGGCAAGGACGAACTGACCGAGGTGGCCGCCGATGCCCGGACCCGCATCGGCACCGCCTTGGACAGTCTCGCCGGCTGACCGGCTGACCCGCTGGGGAAGGGAGCACGCGGCATACAGTCAGGCTCGGCGGCTGCGAGGATGGGCGGGATGCCCACCGTCCCGCGCCTGCCCCTCCCCGCGTCAGCCGACGCCGACGAGGTGTATGCCGCCTACCTCACCTGGGCGGCCGAGCAGGGGCTGGTGCTCTATCCCCACCAGGACGAGGCGATCATCGAGCTGTTGTCCGGCGCGCACGTCGTCCTCGCGACCCCGACTGGGTCGGGCAAGACCCTCGTCGCGACTGCCGCGCACCTGGCCGCGCTGGCGGCCGACCGGGTGAGCTTCTATACGGCGCCGATCAAGGCGTTGGTCAACGAGAAGTTCTTCGCGCTCTGTGACATCTTCGGTGCCGAACAGGTCGGGCTGCTCACCGGCGACGCCTCGGTCAACCCCGATGCGCCCGTGATCTGTTGCACTGCCGAGGTCTTGGCCAACATCGCCCTGCGTGAGGGGGCGGCGGCCGACATCGGGCTGGTCGTCATGGACGAGTTCCACTACTACGGTGACCTGCAGCGCGGCTGGGCCTGGCAGGTGCCGTTGCTGGAGCTGACCGGCGCCCAGTTCGTCCTCATGTCGGCCACCCTCGGCGACATGAGCCGGATCGTCGCTGACCTGGCTCGGCGGACCGGCCGCCCCGTCGCGCAGGTGACGACCGCCGAGCGGCCTGTCCCGCTCACCTACACGTGGTCGTTGACCCCGTTGGCCGAGGTCGTCGAAGAGATCGTCACGACCAGGCGGGCGCCCGTCTATGTCGTCCACCCGTCGCAGGCGGCGGCTGCCGAACACGCCCAATCGTTGCGCAGCCTGGCCCTGCTCACCCCCGCTGAACGGGACGACATCGCCCGCCGGATCGGGTCGGTGCGGTTCGCGGCTGGGTTCGGAAAGGTGCTGTCGGCGTTGCTACGCAAGGGAATCGGCGTGCACCACGCGGGGATGCTGCCCCGTTACCGCCGGATCGTCGAGCAGCTCGCCCAGGCCGGGCTGCTCAAGGTCATCTGCGGCACCGACACGCTGGGCGTCGGCATCAACGTCCCGATCCGCACGGTGTTGCTTACGCGGCTGGTGAAGTTCGACGGCACCCGGGAGCGACTCCTGCGGGCGCGCGAGTTCCACCAGATCTCCGGCCGGGCCGGGAGGGCCGGCTTCGACACCGTCGGCGAGGTCGTCGTCCAGGCCCCCGAGCACCTCATCGAGAATGCGCGCCGCGTCGCCAAGGCCGGCGACGACCCGCTGAAGCTCAAGCGGGTCCAACGGGTCAAGCCTGAGCCGGGCCAGATCGTCTGGAACGAAGCGACCTTCGACAAGCTCGTCGCCTCCGCCCCCGAGCCGCTGGTCTCCCGGATGCAGGTCGACAACGCGATGATCCTCAACGTCATCGCGCGACCGGGCGACGCCGTCCGGTCCTTGTCCCGGCTCACCCGGGACAACCACGAGGACGCAGCCGGACGGGCGCGGTTGGCGCGCAGGGCGATTCGCCTCGGACGAAGCCTGCTCGACTCCGGGGTGGTGGTCCGCCTCCCCGAGCCCGATGGCGAAGGCCGCACGCTGGCCCTCACCGTCGAGCTGCCCGAGGACTTCGCCCTCAACCAGCCGCTCGCCCATTTCGCGCTGGCCGCCCTGGAACTGCTCGACCCGGCTGACCCGACCCACGCCCTCGACGTCGTCTCGGTCGTCGAGTCGGTGCTCGACTCGCCCAAGCCCGTCCTCCTGGCCCAACAGTGGGAGGCCCGCGGCGAAGCCGTCGCCGAGATGAAGGCCGACGGGATGGACTACGAAGACCGGATGGATGCCCTCGAGGACGTCCGCTGGCCGCAGCCGCTCGCGGAACTGTTGGGGGCGGCATACGAGGCCTATCGGTCCGCGCACCCGTGGCTGCCGGAGGACGCGCTGGCCCCCAAGTCCGTCGTACGGACCATGTGGGAGCAGGCCATGAGCTTCACCGACCTCATTTCGCGCTACAAACTGGCCCGGTCCGAGGGCGTGGTGCTGCGCTACTTGTCCGACGCCTATCGCACCCTGCGCCAGACCGTCCCCGACGCCCATCGCGACCCCGAGTTGGACGATCTCATCGACTGGCTCGGCGAGACGATCCGCCAGACCGACTCCTCGCTGCTGGACGAGTGGGAGGCGCTCACGCACCCGGACGGCAGCGTGGTCACGACCCAGCGGGACGCGGCCGCCCCACCTCGCCCCCTCACCGCCAACGACCGCGCCTTCCGCGCGATGATCCGCCGAGCCATGTGGCGGCGCGTCGAACTCGCCGCCCGAGACGACATCCAGGCCCTGTATGCCGTCGAGCGAGCCTGCGCCGCCCTCACCGATCCGCCGCGTGAAGTGGTCATGGATGCTGCAGCGTGGGACGCGGCGCTGGGGGACTATTGGGCCGAGCACGCCGAGGTGGGGCTGGACGCGGACGCCCGCGGACCGGCATACCTGAGTATCGATCCGCACCCCGACGGCGGGCGACGTTGGGCGGTCCGTCAGACGCTGGCCGACCCGGCGGGTGACCGCGACTGGGTCATCGAGGCCGAGGTCGACCTCGATGCCAGCGACGCGGTGGGCGAACTCGTGCTCCTGACGATGGCGATGCGCCGGCTGGGGTAGAGGCAGACCGGATGGGCCCCCCTGCCAAGCCCACCCGGCCGAGCTGCGGCGAACGCCCTCCGCACGCCGCACCTACTCCTGACGGACAGGCGTTGCGAGTCGGCGAGGCTGTGGGTCGCCGACCCGCGCTTTCGCTCGCGCTCGGTCTGCCGCCGGCCCGAAACCGTCGGCGGGTGTGATGAATTCGGGGGTCGAGGGGCCGAGGAGACCGGAAACCGTCGGCGGGTGTGAGGATTTCGGGGCTGGTGGGGTGGTCTGGCAGGGAAACCGTCGGCGGGTGTGAGGATTTCGGGGAACGTCGGCAATCCGGGCCCACACGGGCTGGTCCCGCGGCGCTAGCCTGCGCTCATGTCAGCGACGACACCCGGGCCGGCTGCCCCAGCCGGACTTCCCGGACGGGTGCTGCGCGGTTACGCGCTGGGCGGTGTGGCGACGGGGTCCTTCGGCACCGTTCCCGGGTTGATGCTGCTGCCCTACCTCACCGAGCGGCTCGGCGTGCCGGCCGCCCTCGCCGGAGTCATCGTCTTTGCGCCCAAGGCGTGGGACGTCATCCTCAACCCCATCGCGGGCCGGATCAGCGACCGGTCGCAGCACCCGGACGGGCCCAGGCGGCCGTTCCTGCTGCGGGCTGGCCTTGCCCTCGCGGTTGCCTTCGCGCTGCTGTTCGCCGGACCGGCCTCACCACAGGCCCTCGCCGCCGGCTGGGTGGCCGTCCTGTTCCTCGCCTGCGCGACGGCATACGCGTTCTTCCAGGTGCCCTATGTCGCCATGCCCGCCGAGCTGACCGACAGCGCCCGAGAGCGGACCCGGATCATGAGCTGGCGGGTGGCGGTCCTTGCGCTCGCGATCCTCGTCAGCGGCGGGCTCGCGCCGATGGTCCGCACCATGGTGGGCCCGGAGCGCGGGTATGCCGCCATGGGCCTGTTCGTCGCGGTCCTCATCGCGCTCGGTGCGGTCGGCGCGTGGTGGGGGACCCGGGGAGCGCCGACCCGCTCGGTCGTCGCTGCGCCGGGCGGTTTGCGGAGCCAATTGGCCCTGGTTGCAGGCAATCCCGATTTCCGCGCGCTCATCCTCACCTTCATCACCCAAGCCCTCGCGACGGGCGCGATGCTCGCGGGTGTCGACTACATCGCTCGGCAGGTGCTGCACAGTGCGGGCGCCGGATCCGCATTGTTCGTCTGTTTCGTCGCGCCGGCCATCGTCTGCACCCCCCTGTGGGAACGCATCGCCGCGGGGCGCGGCAAACGGTGGGCGTATGCCGCCGCCAGCATCGTCCTTGGCGTTGGGGCCTTCGCGCTGGTCGCCGCCCGAGTGCTGCCCGCTCTGCTGGTCTACCTTGCGGTGGCCGTGGTGGGCGTCGGGTATGCCGGCGCGCAGATGCTCCCTCTGTCGATGCTCCCGGACGTGGCGGCTGGTGACGCAGCCGACTCAGGTGAGAACCGGATCGGCGTCTACACCGGCGTCTGGACGGCAGGGGAGACCTTGGGGATGGCCTTCGGCCCGTTCCTCTATGGACTGGTCCTCTCCGCCGGTGGTTATGTCTCCTCGACGGATTCCGCTGCGGTGCAGCCTGATTCAGCGGTGACGGCGATCGTCGTCGGGTTCTCGCTCGTCCCGGCGCTGCTCACGGTGGGGTCGTTGTTCTTCCTCCGGGGCTATGTCGGGCCGATCCCCCGCGGGTTCGCCAGCTACGGCGCCGCGGGCGAGGAGGACTGGCGATGACCATGACCGCAGATGAGGTCCGCGCCCGGTTGGAGGCGTTGCGAGAGAACGACCTCCCGACCCACGGCGGTCGCACGCTGGCCTACGTCTACGACTCGGGGCTCGCCGACGTCGACGCCATCGCGAAGGAGGCGGTCGCGGCATACGCGGGGACCAACGGCTTGGACCCCTCGGTCTTCCCTTCCGTCGCAACGATGGAGCGTGACGTCGTCGGCTTCGCTGCGCGCGTGCTCGCCGCGCCCGAGGGGTATGCCGGGACCGTCACCTCCGGCGGCACCGAGTCCTGCCTGCTCGCGGTCCTGGCCGCCCGGGATGCCCGTCCCGACGTCAGCAGGCCCCAACTCGTCGCTCCGACAACCGTCCATGCGGCCTTCCACAAGGCGGCGCACCTGTTCGGTCTCGAGCTGGTGCTCATCGACGTCGACCCGGTGACCTTCCGCGCCGACCCGAACGCGATGGCCGCGGCGTTCACCGACCGCACCGTGCTCGTCGTCGCCAGCGCGCCCTCCTACGCCCACGGTATCGTCGACCCGGTCGCGCCGATCGCAGCGGCCGCCGCCGAACGCGGCATCCGCTGCCACGTCGATGCCTGCATCGGGGGCTGGGTGTTGCCGTTCCTGGCCGATGAGCCCACCCGAGGTGTCGCGCTGGACCGCCCGGCGTGGGACTTCTCGGTGCCGGGCGTCACGAGCATCTCGGCCGATCTGCACAAGTACGGCTACGCCCCCAAGGGCGCGTCGATCCTCCTGCATCGGTCGATGTCGTTGCGGCACAGCCAGTTCTGGGCCACGGCCGACTGGCCGGGATACGGGGTGGTCAACTCCACCCTGCAGTCCACCAAGTCGGCGGGGCCGCTCGCCGCCGCCTGGGCGGTCATCCAGCTTCTGGGTGAGCAGGGGTATGCCGCCCTGGCCCGGCAGGCTCGCGAAGGCACCCTCACGCTCGCGGACCAGGTGGACGGCATACCGGGGCTGCGGGTGTTGGCGCCCCCAGACTCGACCTTGCTCGCGGTCGGGACGGACTCCTCGTGTGACCCCTACACGGTGTGCGACGAACTGCTCGAGCGAGGCTGGTTCGCCCAGCCGCAGCTGCCGTACCGGGACGGGCCGGCGAGCTTGCACCTGACCATCTCGGCGGCGACGACGCCCAACATCCCGGAGTCCGTTGCAGCGCTGCGTGATTCAGTGGCTGCAGCCCAGCTGGCTGGCCCGGTTGGCGTCGATCCGGGCCTCGGTGGGCTGCTCGGCACCCTTGATCCGGCGACCTTCGACGAAGCCATGCTGGGGGGTTTGCTCGCCGCGGCAGGTTTGGGGGGAAGCCAGGATGGTGGCCTGCACCTCCCACGCCGGATGGCGCCTATCCATGCTCTCCTCGCGGCAGCCCCGCCGGCCCTGCGCGCAGTCCTGCTCACCGCCGTCGTCGAGCGGCTCTGACCGACGGACACCCCGAGGGGTCGAGGCGCTCGGGCGTCGGTGCCGAGAGGAGGCTAGGTGTTCGAGGACTACGAACCGTTCGAGGTGGCGCTGCCCGACGTCGTGCTGCGGGGGCGCCGCACCCGGGATCTCTCCGGTCCGCCGCTCGTGCTTCTGCACGGGCACCCCGAAACCCACCTCATGTGGCACCGGGTCGCCGACGAGCTCGCCACCCGGTTCACCGTCATCGCGCCTGACCTGAGGGGCTATGGCGCATCCTCGCGGCCCACTGGGGGAGGCGACCACGCGGCATACAGCAAGCGGGCGATGGCCCAAGACGTCCTGGCGTTGACGCGGCACTTCGGGATCGCGCGATTCGGGGTCGTCGGGCACGATCGTGGCGGCCGAGTGGCGGCCCGGCTCGCCGCGGACCACGCCGAAACGGTAACTGGGGCGGTTTTGCTGGACATCGTCCCGACCGCCGCAATGTATGCCGCCGCCTCGCGCGAACTCGCCGAAAGCTATTGGCACTGGTTCTTTCTCACCCAGCCTCCGCCCATGCCCGAGCGGCTCATCGAGGCCGATCCGCGGGCCTACGTCCTGGGCGTCATGGGAGCCCGGTATGCCGGGTTGACGCCCTTCCCGGAGGAGGTTCTGGACGCCTATGTCGCCGCGCTGTCCGGCCCGGGGGCGGCATACGGCATCTGTGAGGACTACCGCGCTGCGGCCGGCATCGATCTCGTTCACGACGCCCAGGACGAGGGTGCCGGGTGGCTCGTCGAGCCACCCCTGCACGTGGTGTGGGGTCGGCACAGCCTGGTCGGCCGACGGTTCGACCCGATCGTCGAGTGGCAGAAGGTGGGTCGGCTGGTCTCGGGCGGGCCCGTGGACTGCGGGCACTACCTGCCGGAAGAAGCGCCGTCGGAGGTCATCGCCGAGGTTAGCTGGTTCTGCTCGCAATCGAATTGAGATGAACATCACCGGGACAATCGGAGTACGGCTCTGGTGGAATGTGACCCAGGTCTCAGGCAGAGTCGCCGAGGCATGACGAAGGAGCTCGACAGATGGTCAGGATGTCGCTCACCCCCTCCCGCCAGCCGTCTCGTTCGCGCACAGGCCGGCGCGCCACCACCCTCGCCGGGCTGGCCGCGGTCGCCCTGGCCATGAGCGCGTGCAGTTCGGGAGGCTCCGGTGCTGCCGCGGGCAGCAACTACCCCACGGGTCCGATCACCATCGTCGTCCCGTTCTCGGCAGGCGGCCCCACCGACACCGTGACGCGGCTGGTTGCCGAGCCGATGAGCAAGACGCTCGGCCAGCAGGTGATCGTCCAGAACGTCGAGGGAGCCGGTGGCACCCTCGGTGCTGGCGAGGTCGCAGCGGCAAAGAACGATGGCTACAAGCTGCTCCTGCACCACATCGGGATGTCCACCGCGCCCTCCCTCTACAAGAGCCTGCCTTACAAGCCATTGGAGAGCTTCAAGACCCTCGGCCTGGTCACGAGCGTGCCCATGACGATCATCGCCAAGAAGGATCTGGCGCCGAACACGCTCGCCGAGCTGGTCGACTACGTCAAGGCCAACAAGGACAAGGTCACCTACGCCAACGCCGGCGTGGGCGCGGCCTCCCAGTTGTGCGGCCTGCTCATCGAGAAGGCGTTTGGCGTCGACCTCACCGAAGTGGTCTACAAGGGCACCGGCCCGGCGATGACCGATCTCGTCGGCGGCCAGGTGGACTTCATGTGTGACCAGACGACGAACACCACGCCGCAGATCAAGGCCGGCAAGGTCAAGGTGTATGCCGTGACCACACCTGAGCGGGTCAAGAGCTTGCCCGACGTGCCGACGACCAAGGAAGCCGGCCTGGCCGACTTGACCGTGGGTGTCTGGCACGGTCTGTACGCCCCGGCCGGAACGCCCGACGCGGTCGCGAAGAAGCTGACCGACGCGTTGGCTGCCGCTCTCAAGGATCCCAAGGTCATCGAAAAGATGGCCGACCTTGGTACCGCTCCGGTCGCCGCCGACCAGGTCACCTCAGCGGCTCACACGGCATACCTCAAGGCTCAGATGGAGCTGTGGGGACCGGTCATCGAGAAGGCTGGGGTCAAGGTCTCTTGACCGGCCCAGCCACGCCTGGCGACGGGTCCGTCGGCGCAGTCGCGCCGGCGGGCCCGTCCGCCGGAGGGGCGGGCGCCCCCGCGGCGCCCCCGAGCCGGTGGTCGAGGGACGATCTGCTGTCCGGGGCGATCTTCGTTGCCTTCGGCGCCGGATTCGCCGGGATCTCGGCCACCTACGAGTTGGGGGCCCTCAACAGGATGGGTCCCGGCTACTTCCCGATGGCGCTGGGGATCATCCTCGCGGCTTTCGGGTTCGCCATCATCATCACCAGCGTGCTCGTGTCGCTGCGGGGCAAGCCCGTGGCGGTGGCGGAAGACCGTGGCGGCATACCGTGGATGCGAGGTGCGCTCGTCCTGGGAGCGATCATGCTCTTCGGCTTCCTTGTCGCCCCGGTGGGTTTGGTGCCCGCGTTGCTCGTGGCGACCTTCCTTTCGGCGCTCGCCGGTCACGGAACGAGCGTCAAGGGCGCAGCGGTCATCTCTGTGGGCCTCACCCTCATGTGTGTCGTGATCTTCGTGCTCATCCTGCAGTTGAAGTTGCCGCTCTTTGTCGGGATGGGTGGATAAGCCATGGACTTCAGCAACGTTCTCTTGGGGATCCAGACTGCCCTCACCCCGACGAACCTGCTCTTCTGCCTCATCGGCTGCATCCTCGGCACCGCCATTGGGGTCTTGCCCGGGATCGGCCCGACGGCGACGATCGCGCTGCTGCTGCCGATCACCTTCAACTTCGACCCGGTCTCGTCGATCATCATGCTGGCAGGCATCTACTACGGCGCCCAATATGGTGGCTCGACGACGGCGATCCTGCTCAACCTGCCTGGTGAGACGTCGGCGGCCGTCACCGCCATCGACGGGTATCAGATGGCGCGCCTTGGCAGGGCCGGGCAGGCATTGGCGACGGCAGCCCTGGGGTCTTTCTTCGCGGGCACCGTGGCCACCGTCGTCTTGGCCGTGTTTGCCCCCCCGTTGGCCGAGGCTGCCTTGAAGTTCG
This sequence comes from Dermatophilaceae bacterium, assembly GCA_044220725.1. GTDB lineage: Bacteria > Actinomycetota > Actinomycetes > Actinomycetales > Dermatophilaceae > Phosphoribacter. Next base: position 10,892 of record JBGAQN010000003.1, on the reverse strand, counting down.
GTCCGGCCGAATACTTTTCGCTCGTCGTTTTGGGCCTGGTGGCGTCCATCGCGCTGGCCAGTGGGTCGATGTGGAAAGCCCTGGCGATGATCGTCCTGGGCCTGCTGCTCGGCATGGTCGGCCAGGACGTCGAGACGGGTGTCCCACGCTTCACTTTCGGGGCGCGAGAACTTTACGGTGGGCTCAACTTCGTGTCGCTGGCCGTGGGCATGTTCGGGATCGCCGAGATCCTGCGCAACCTGCAGAGCGGTATCCATCGACCCTCGATGGTCCGCGAGGTGAAGAACCTCCGATTGGGCAAGAAGGAACTGCGTCAGATCACTCCGCCGGTGCTGCGCGGCACGGTCATGGGCTCGTTGCTGGGCATCCTGCCCGGTGGTGGTCACGTGCTGGCGTCGTTCACCTCTTACTCCATGGAAAAGCGGCTGTCCAAACACCCCGAGCGGTTCGGCAAGGGCGCTATCGAAGGTGTCGCGGCTCCGGAGTCGGCGAATAATGCGGCCGCCCAGACGTCCTTCATCCCGCTACTGACCCTCGGATTGCCGGCCCACCCGGTCATGGCCCTGCTCATCGGCGCCTTCATCATCCAAGGCATCACGCCCGGGCCAAACGTCATCAACGACGAACCAGTGCTGTTCTGGGGGCTCATCGCCTCGATGTGGGTGGGCAACCTCATGTTGGTGCTGCTCAACCTGCCGCTCATCGGGATGTGGGTGAAGCTGCTGTCGATTCCCTACCGCATCCTCTTCCCGGCGATCATTGCCTTCTCGGCGATCGGGTGCTACTCACTGGGACTCAACGCTTACCACGTGTTCGCCATCGCGTTTTTTGCCGTGTTGGGGTATGTCCTCATCAGGTTGGGGTGTGAGCCTGCGCCGCTGCTGCTCGGGTTTGTCCTGGGCCCGTTGCTGGAAGAGAACTTCCGGCGGGCCATGACGATCTCCAAGGGTGACCCCTCGGTGTTGCTGACCCGCCCGATCTCTTTGGCGATGCTCGTGATTGCGGCCCTCGCTCTGTTGGTCTCCGTGGCGCCGGCGATCCGCAAGAAGCGTGACGTCGTCTTCGCCGAAGAGGACTGACGGCGTCCGAGGCCGGCCAGACTGCACGCGGCATACCGAACGGCGGTCCGTCCCCAACAGGGTGGGCCGCCGTTCGGTATGCCGTCTGCGCGCTAGTGCGCCGACCCTGACCAGAAGTGCCGGGTGCGGTCGTGGTCGGCCTTGACGGCGAAGACCGGGCACTCGGCCTCGAGGAGGATGCGCTGGGCTGCGCTGCCGAGGATGAGCTTCCCCACCGGGGTGCGCCGACGCAGGCCGATGACAATGAGGTCGGCCTTGCGCTCTGCGGCCACGTGGAGCACCTGGTCGGCCGCACCGTGTGCTTCGAGGGTCTGCAGGACCTCGAAGGTCACGCCGGAGTCGACCAGCGTCTGGTGCACGGCGTCCCAATCCTCGTCGGACGAGAACCGCTGGTCGACCGGGGCGTCGCCGCGACTGGCGTTGAGGACGAGCAACGTGGCACCGTGGCGTCGCCCTTCGGCCACCGCTGCATCCAATGCCGCGCGTCCCTCTGGTGTGGGGATATAGCCAACGACGATGATCATGGTGCTCGCTTCCCAGCGCGGCCGTCCTGGACGTTAGACATTCTCGCGCCAAGGGGCCGGGCTGTGCTACTGCCGAAAGTCCCGCGGCTGCGGACGGCGCTCTCGGCCTCGGGCTGACCCCGTGTCCGAGATGACCCCGGGGGCCATAGAGTTCATCCTGAGTTAACCGGAGGCGGGATGATCAACAACGACTACGAGCTGGACACGACTCGGCGTGATGCGCCCTTGCGCATCTCGGCCCGCGGTCGCGCGGTCTTGGCCAACCCGATGACCAACCGGGGCACCGCCTTCACGGTCCAGGAACGCCGCTACCTCGGGCTGGTCGGCCTCATGCCCAGCGAGGTGACCCCGATCGGCAACCAGGTCCGGCGGGTCTACCAGCAATACCAATCGGCGCGGACTCCGTTTGCCAAGAACAACTACCTGGCCAGCGTCCGCGATCGCAACGAGGTGCTGTTCTATCGGCTGCTCGCCGACCACCTCGAGGAGATGCTGCCCATCATCTACACCCCGACCATCGGTGAGGTGATCGAGCGGTTCTCGGTCGAATACCACCGTCCCCGTGGGGTATTCGTCTCTATCGACCGGCCGGAGGACATCGAGCAGTCGCTGCTCGACCATGGCCTCGGGCCGAACGACGTCGACCTCATCGTCGCCACCGATTCCGAGGGCATCCTCGGCATCGGCGACCAGGGCATCGGCGGCATCGAGATCGCCATCGGCAAGTTGTCGGTTTACACCGCTGCCGCCGGCATCCACCCGCGGCGCGTCATGCCGGTGGTCCTGGACGTCGGCACCGACAACCTTGGCCTGCTCAACAGCGACCTCTACCTCGGCGAGCGGCACGCCCGAGTGCGCGGTGAGCGCTACGACGCGTTCATCGACACCTTCGTCAAGACCGCGACCCGGCTGTTTCCACAGGCGATGCTGCACTGGGAGGACTTCGGGGCCGGCAACGCGCACCGCATCCTGGAGAAGTACCGGCATACCCACTGCACGTTCAACGACGACATCCAGGGGACGGCCGCCGTCGCCCTCGCGGCGGTGCTCGCCGGCGTCAACGTCACCGGTATGCCGCTCGCGGACCACCGCATCGTCATCTTCGGCGGCGGGACGGCCGGCATCGGCATCGCCGACCTCCTGCGCGACGAACTCGTCCGGGCTGGGGTGCCCCGCGAGCAGGCCGTCCGGCAGTTCTACGCGCTGGGCAGCAAGGGATTGTTCGTCGACGACCTGCCGTTGCTGCGCGAGTTTCAGCGGCCTTATGCGCGGCCTCGGGTAGAGGTGGACGGCTGGACCACCGTCGATGGCACGGCGCGAGGGATCAGCCTGGCCGACGTCGTGCGCAACGTTCGGCCGACCATCCTCATCGGCACCTCCACCATGGGTGGCGCGTTCACCAAGACCATCATCAAAGAGATGGCCGCCCACTGCGAGCGGCCGATCATCATGCCCCTGTCCAACCCGACCTCCCGTGCGGAAGCCACTCCGGCCGATCTCATCGAGTGGACCGACGGGCGTGCACTCATCGCGACCGGCAGCCCGTTCGACCCGGTCGACCACCGCGAGGTCCGGCATTTCATCGCCCAGGCCAACAACGCCCTCATCTTCCCGGGTCTGGGGCTGGGCGTCGCGGCGTGCCAGGCGACCAAGGTGACCGACCGGATGATCGCTGCGGCCGCTGAGGCGCTCGCCGCACGGGTCAACACCTACCGGCCCGGCGCGGCCCTCTTGCCGGCGATGAGTGAGCTCCGTCCGGTGTCCTCACACGTCGCGCTCGCCGTCGCGGCCGCGGCGGCGGAGGAAGGGGTGGCTCGCCGCCCGCTGACCGATCCGATCAACGAGATCTACACCCGGATGTGGCAGCCGCAGTATCCGCCGGTCGAGGTCATCTGACGGCGTGTGCCACCACGGGAGCAGGCACTAGCCAGGCCACCGCTCGTCGCGGCGGCTGCGCTCACCGGTGTTGCCGACGGCGGTATTCCTGAACGACCCACCGATGCCCACCGATCATCAGCCCGATCAGGACCAGGATGAGCGCAGGCTGCCCGGTGGTGAACTTTGCGGCGACGAAGGCGGCGATGACCAGCAGGGCAGCCAGGAGGGCCACGGGAAGGTAGATCCACGGGACGGTGAGATAGCCCAGGACGCGCGTGCCCAAGGACGGCAGGTCAGGCTGCGGCACGGTGGTGCGTTCCGGCACGCGGATGTATGCCGCTGCCGGCAGGTGGGAGTCCAGCTTCCGAACCGCAGCGGTTCCGTCCCGCCAGAACGTCGGCTCCACGGTCAGCGCCCACCCGTCACGATCGATGAGCCGTCGACCGCCGTCAGGAGCTGCAAGGACGGCGGCCACGGCGGCATACGCGATGGTGGAGGCTTTGTCCTCGGTGCCCACTTGGAGCGCGGTGTCCGAAATGACCAACCGATCGGCGTTCTGGGGGTAGGCCCGCAGCCGAAAGCGCCGCGAGCGTTCCAGCGGCCGGGTCGGCATCTGGGCCATCGGGATGGTGGCCGGCCAGCCCACCTGTCCCTCGACTCCCAAGAGCAAGGAGGCGTGGAACCTGGCGACATGGTCGGCGAGATCGGTCACGGTGACCGCCTCGACCTCATCGATCCGTTCTTGCAGGGTCGACGTGATCGGGCGGCCCTGGAGGCTCACCACGGCATTATGCAGGGCGAGTCCGACGAGGTTGTACGGGTCGCTAATCGCTTGGAGATAGCCCGCGCGGACATGGTCGAGCAACTCCGCGAGCCCGTCCCCGCTGCTGAGGCGCGCCAGATCCTCCACCACTTGTGCCACAACGGTCGGCCGCAGGTGGGCCGCCAGATCGGAGCCAACGAAAGCGACGGCGCGGTCGGCGTCGACCGCCTCGTAATGAGCCCACGGGGCATAGGCACCGCCGGCCTCCTCGCGGAGCGTTCGATGGAAGTGCTCGCGAAGGACCATTGGCACCAAGATGGCCGCGTCGGTGCGCGGGAGATTGCCCGACAGGGTGATGCCGGAACGGATGACGTAACCGAGCGGGAGGGTTTGGGCGCACGAGTGGGCGGTGGGGAGGGGGTGCCGCTCGCCGTCGGCCAGCGGCACGGTCAGGCCGTCCGGCGGAGGTCCATCGAGGACCAGCGCCGCGTTACCCGCGGTGAACAGACGCCCCAGAAGTGGGCGGAGTCGCTCGGGGTCGACGTTGTTCAATCCGAACTCGTCGTAGCCGGACAACCCCGGTCCGGCTGCGCCGTAACGCCACAACAACGCCGTTCCGACCTCGCCGACCTGGCGGAGGTCGGCCTCGGCACTCAGCACCTTGGCCTCGTGGTCGACTCGGTCGAGGACCGGGCTGGCGAGCCAGTCGGCGATGCCGGCGAGTGCGGCCACCACTTCATGGACGGGACCGTGCACATCGAAGCGGGTGGTGAGCAGACCCACACTTCCGTTGACCTGCAGGGTGGGGGATTGGCGATCATGGAGGGCGAGGTGCTCCAGCAGATGGATCCACCCCCGCGTGGACAGGGTCTCATCGACCATTCCCGCCCGGAAGAACAGCGATGCGGCCAACGTGTCCCGACCGGTCTCGACCCAGAAGGTCGGCACCGATCCGATCATGGCCTGGCCAACGGTGGTCATCGATCCCCCCTGCGCGCGATGGTGTCGACGAAACTACTCCACAAGCGGCCGACCCGGAAACGCTCTGTTCGCACGCGTTCGCTGGGTGGGAGCAACGGTCGTGCTGGCCAGGCCCCGCGAGCCGCGGCATACCCACCCCGGATGCCGCGGAACGGCATACGGGACCAATGACGGGTTGCGCGCACGCGGGCGAGGGGATGGACTTCCCCCTGGACACCACGCACGGAAGGCAAACCTCATGACCCTGTCGATCACGACCGGCGAGACCGATCTCCCCCTCCTGCACCAGACCATCTCGGCCAACCTCGACGCGACCGTCGCGCGCTTTCCCGAGCGCGAGGCGATGGTCGACTGTGCGGTCGGCAAGCGCTGGACGTATGCCGCGTTCGCCGCCGACGTCGACACCCTGGCCCGCGGGTTCGCCGGGATCGGGGTCGTCAAGGGCGACCGGGTCGGCATCTGGGCGCCCAACTGCGGCGAGTGGACTCTCGTCCAGTATGCGACCGCCAAGATCGGCGCGATCCTGGTCAACATCAACCCGGCATATCGGACCCACGAGCTGCAGTACGTCCTCAACCAGGCGGGGATCAAGGTGCTTGTCGCTGCGCCGTCGTTCAAGACGAGCGACTACGCGGGAATGATTGAGGAGGTCCGTAGCGAGGTCCCGACCCTGGAGCGGGTCGTGTTGCTGGGGCGCGAATCGTGGGACGAGCTGTGGGCGGCGGCCGACACGGTCAGCCAGAACGAGGTGGACGCGATCGCGGCCGGGTTGCTGCCCGAGGACCCGATCAACATCCAATACACCTCGGGGACAACGGGATTCCCCAAAGGTGCCACGCTCAGCCACGTCAACATCCTCAACAACGGGTTCCACGTCGGCGAGATCTGCCGCTACACCGAGCAGGACCGGATCTGCATCCCGGTGCCCTTCTACCACTGCTTCGGCATGGTCATGGGCAATCTCGCGGCGACTTCGCACGGGGCCTGCATGGTGATCCCGGCGCCCGGCTTCGACCCGGCGCTGACCCTCGCCGCGGTCCGGGACGAGAAGTGCACCAGCCTGTATGGCGTGCCGACGATGTTCGTCGCCGAGTGGGCGCTCATCGAGGACGGCTCGGCTCAGGAGAGCGATCTGGCCACCGTGCGGACCGGCATCATGGCCGGTGCGCCGTGCCCCGCCGAGCTGATGAAGAAGGTCATCGCCGCCGGTATCAACGAGATGACCATCTGTTATGGCATGACCGAGACCTCGCCGGTCTCGACCCAGACGCGCACCGACGACTCGTTCGACCGCAAGGTGGGCACGGTCGGCCGCTGTATGCCGCACCTGGAGATCGGGATCATCGACCCCAGCGACGGGTCGTTCGTCGAGCGGGGCCAGTCCGGGGAGTTCGTGACCAGGGGCTATTCGGTGATGCTCGGCTATTGGAACCAGGCCGACAAGACAGCCGAGGCGGTTGTCGACGGGTGGATGCACACGGGTGACTTGGCCGTGATGGACGAGGATGGTTATGTCCAGATCACCGGCCGGATCAAGGACATGGTCATTCGCGGTGGTGAGAACATCTATCCGCGGGAGATCGAGGAGTTCCTCTACACCCACCCGGACATCCTCGACGCTCAGGTGATCGGCGTGCCGGACGCCAAGTACGGCGAGGAGCTGTGCGCCTGGGTGCGGATGAAGCCGGGGGCCACGCCGGTGACCGCTGCCTCGATCCGGGAGTTTGCCACGGGGAAGCTTGCGCACTACAAGATCCCCCGCTATGTCGAGATCGTCGACGACTTCCCGATGACAGTCACCGGGAAAGTCCGCAAGGTCGAAATGCGGGAGATGTCCGCTGCCCGGTTGGGGCTGCTCGAACACTGAGCTGAGGGACGAGTCGGGCCGCCGGCCCGGTTGTTCGACGTGAGGCCAGGGTGCCGAGCTGCGCCATTCTTCCCCGGTCGTCCCCGGGTGTCCGTCCCGGAGGATGAGCCACCAGTCGGCAAATGGCTACTCGATCCGGCATCGACCCGGGCCGGAGGGTATGTTGCCGTCAGGGGGTTTCGCCCTGCACGTCCCCTCCCGACACCAAAGGTGGAACCATGAAGATCGCAACCGTCGTGTGGGTGGTCTTGGCTCTTGTCGCTGTCCTCTTGCTCGTCGTTCTGTGGTGGAGTCTGCGCCGCCGCAACGGGTCGAGCCAGGTCCACGCCGATGCACGGCAGGCTCAGGCCGATCTGGCGGCTTCTGGCTGGGCGCAGCCCCACGCGCCGACCCCGCCGGCTGCCCCCTACGCACCGCCGGCTGCCCCCTACGCGCCGCCTCCCGCGCCGGGCGCGGCATACCCGCAGCAGTGGGCCCAGCCATCGCAGTCTCCCTTTGCTCCGCCGCCTGCGCCAGTTGCCGACCCCTCGTCCTCGACCGCCCCGAGCTGGCCGTCGGCTGCGGCCGCCGCTGGAGCGGGAGCAGGAGTCGTCGGCGCTGCCGCGGGTTCGGTCTTCGCACGTCCGGACGAAGCGGTCAGCGGGGTCCAGGGCGCCGAGTATGCCGCCCCGCCACGAGTCGACAACGGGGCCGAGACGAACCCCGGGGCCAGCCCTTGGGCTGCCACCGAGGAGGACATCGCCGAGGAAGTCGTCGCTGAGGAAGTCATCGCCGAGGAAGTCATCGCCGAGGAAGTCATCGCCGAGGAAGGCGTGCCCGCGGTGTCGCAGGAGTTGTTCGGCGGGCAGGACGGTGTCGACGACGGGTTCCCGACCGAGGTCACCCCTGATGTCATGACCGAAGTCGAACCGTCGGCCACCGCGACTGAGGACGCTATTGACGAGTCGGGCGGTGTTGCCGACAGCAGCCAGGAAGCCGAGGCTGACCCTGACCTCGCCACCGATGAGTCGGTCGTGGCGCAAGAGCCGTTGACGGAGGCCACAGGCGCTGACCCTGAGGTCTCCGACGTCGACCTCTGGACCCCGACTGAGGGTCCGGTTCGGCCGTCGATAGCCGATGAGGCTGCGGCAGCAGCTCGGGCGCGGATTGAGGGTGAGACTGGTGTACCCGCGTCCGTCCTTCCCGTCAGCGAGGCAGACCACGAGGAGGACGTTGCCGACGGTGCCGGTGAGGTTGACCTTGCGCCGCAAGTCGCGACGGTGGCGGACGTCGCCGATGGTGCCGGTGCTGGCATCGGCACCGAAGAGGCAACTGAGGAACCGTTCGAGGACGCGGGCGTCGCACACGCCGGCGAAGCCGGGTCTGACGCGGCCGCGGCGGATCTCGCGTTGGAGCAGTCTCTGGACGCGGATGAGGCGGCGTTGGGGGGATCCCCTGAGGTTGACGCTGCCGAAGCCGCGTACGACGCAGCTGAAGTTGAGGCCGCCGAGTCGGCACCGGAAGGGTCGGCCTGGTTGCCCGCTGCCGGTGCTGGTGCATCTGGTGTGCTCGCAGCTGTGCCCTTGCCGACGGCATCGGTGACGACGACGGGGAAAGTGACGCGGGCGAACCCACAGCCGCCGGGGTCGACGACGGGGAAAGTGACGCGGGCGAACCCATAGACGCCGGGGTCGACGACGGGGAAAGTGACGCGGGCGAACCCATAGACGCCGGGGTCGACGACGGGGAAAGTGACGCGGGCGAACCCATGGACGCCGGGGGCGACGACGGGGAAAGTGACGCGGATATCGAGGCGTCCGGACACGTGGCCCCCACTGCCCCCACTGCCCCCACTGCGCCGCCGCGCCGTCGCTGGGTATCGGAGTATGACGAGGTCGTCGACGGCGGCTACGGCTGGGGCTCAGCAGCGCCGGTGTGGGATGGCGCGATGCCGCTCGGACACCCGGTCAAGGCCAACCGAGAGTGGATGAAGTTCCAGGAGCCGGCTGACGGTTGGTACGACCAGATGCAGGCGGACGTGTGGTTCATCGACGCTGAGACAGCACATCGGTTCGGCTTCACCAAGGACTGACCGCTCGGCGGGTCCGCCGCCGGGCACGTCATCGAGTGCCGAATTGCTCGGGTGCGTGTGCCCGAGCGCCTCGACTCATCAGGGGACCGGAGAAGTCCGCACCCCGCGACACCCCAGGGGGCTCGGACCCCCAGGAGGCTAGGTCCAGTCGCGCCGATCGGTGATGGCAGCGACGTCGTCCGGTAGCGCCTCGACAGCCGAGACGGCACACGAGAACCGCAAACCCGATCGGACTCGGTCGGTGACGTCGGCGACCACAACGGCAGCATCCGCGCCGGGCCGCACGACGATCTCACAGCCCAACTCGTCGCGGTGGTCGACCCGGTCGATAACGAACCGCCACCGGTGCACGTCGGAGACGCCCGCCAGCACCGCAGCGGCCTGACGCGGGTGCAGGAACATCCCGCGGACCTTGACCGCAGCACCCGACCGCCCGAGCACTCCCACCAACCGGGGACCGCCATCCGGGCCTAGGCGCCATGCCGACAGGTCTCCGGTGCCGAACCGCACCAACGGGTAATCGGGACGCAGCAAGGTGACCACGACCTGACCCTCACCTTGCGAGATCGGCTCGCCCGTGTCCAAGTCGCACACCTGAACAAGCACTCCAGGTGCCGGGACCAGTCCACCGCCGGGCTCCTTCTCGTAGCCGATGAGCCCGGTCTCAGCGGTTCCATAGGCCATCAATACGGTAGGCACCCGCTCGCGCAGCAGGGCGCGCAGCGAGTCGGGCAGTGGCTCCGCCGTGACCAGTGCCCGGTGCAGCCGCCACCGATCCGGCGAAAGGCCAAGTTCGTCGTATCGGTCGAGGATCGCTTTGAGATAGCTCGGCAGCCCTGTGTATGCCGTCACCCCGAGGTCCGCAACGGCCCGTGCCTGCAGATCCTGGTTGCCGATCCCGCCGGGCAAGACCCGTGCCCCAAGGGCCAGAGCGGCCTCCTCGAACATGGCGCCAGCGGGGGAGAGGTGGTAGCCGAAGCAGTTGAGGACAAGGTCGTTCGGACCCATCCCGGCGGCCTGCAGGGCCGGGCCCCACCGCCACGGGTCTGGGCCATCGAGTTGGGGTTCGTAGATCGGCCCAGGGGACTGGAAGACCCGGCGCACGTGCGCCTGGGGCGACAGGGCACCGCCGAAGGGCGGGTCGGCCTGCTGGAGCGCGAGGACGTCGTCCTTGGACAGGATCGGCAACGTGGCCAGGCTGTCCCGCAGGCTCGCTGTGCTCGTCAAACCGTGGGCGGCCAACCGAGCGGCGAGAGTGGGCACGAGCTCGCGACCCCGCGCGACGGCAGAGGTGACCTCGTCGGCCAGCTCGGCGGCATACCCCGCAACGGCAGCATCCAGCGACCCAGACATGACAGGTGCGTCCTTTCCCAGGGACCGAAGAGTAAGCGGCGATGCGCCGCGCGTGGGGTGCGCCCGGGCTACGAGCCTCGTCGGCGCACCCCACGGTGGCGGCTAGAGCCAGCGCTTGCGGCGCTTGTAATGCTTGACGTCGCGGAAGCTCTTGCGGCTGCCCGAGTCGCCGAGCCCGAGGTAGAACTCCTTGACGTCGGGGTTCTCGCGCAGCTCTTGCGCCGAACCCTCCAGGACGATCCTGCCCTGCTCCATGATGTAGCCGTGGTCGGCGACCTCCAGGGCCCGCCGGGCGTTCTGCTCGATGACCAGGACGGTCAGCCCCAGCTCGTCGTTGATCCGCTTGATGAAGCCGAAGATGTCCTTGACGAGCAAG
>JBGAQN010000053.1:0-16272 GCA_044220725.1 Dermatophilaceae bacterium | reverse complement strand
CGCAACGCCTCCATCTTCAACGCACGACCGGTCGTCCCAGCCACCGCGTTATCGGCAACCGTCGCCATCCACCCAATACTCGACACATGCGCGCTGTACCGCGCCGACACCGACACCGGAGCACTCGTCGTGGTCGTCGGCGCCGACGTCGTCGTGGTCGGTGCCGTCGTCGTGGTCGGTGCCGTCGTCGTGGTCGGTGCCGTCGTCGTGGTCGTCGGTGCCGTCGTCGTGGTCGTCGGTGCCGTCGTCGTGGTCGGTGCCGTCGTCGTGGTCGTCGGTGCCGTCGTCGTCGTCGTTGTCGTCGTGGTCTGCGAGGGGGCCGGCGTCGGGGCAGCCGGGTTCTTCAGCAGCAGTCGGATCATCACCGCCTCGATCGGGCGCGCCTGACCGGTGGTCCCAGCGGTCGCCCCGTTCGTCACCCACGGCAGCCAGCCGATGTTGCGCGCGTGCGCTCGATACGAAATGTCGTACTTCGCGGCCAATTCGCCCGTGAGACGCATCTGGAACGCTTCCATCGCCAAGGCCCGACCCGTGGTTCCCATCGATGCGGTCTTCCAACCCATCCAGCCGATCGACGCCACGTGGGCGTTCGACTCCACCGCACCGGACAAGGTCGTGCCCAACAGTGCGTAGTTGAGCGCCTCAAGGGTCTTGGCCTGGTTAACCGTCCCACCGATCTGACCGATGTTGACCGTAGGCAGCCATCCCAACGACGACGCGTGCCCGTTGTACCGAAGCAGGGGAACGTCGCCATACGCCTTACGCAAGTGGTTAACTCGAGCGCTGACCCAGTTGCTGAGGTAGGAGACTTCACCGGCATACGTCGATGAGAAGTTGCGTCCCTCGCCGGCCACGAGGTGGGTCGGGGTGCCGAGGACCTTCCACCGGACGAAGTTGTTTGCCGCCGAGGCCTCGATCTGGGCCTTGTACTCGGCGATCTTCGCAGGCAGCTGCATAGCGGCATACCCCGCGCCACCGGTCTGCCACGTGGTGTTAGCCAGGGCGACGAAGTCAGGGTTGCGGAACAGCTGCCGATACCAGCCGTTGCCGCGCAAGCGCAGCAGGTCGGCGTTCTTGATGTACTCCGCGTTCGTGAAGGCACCCAACGACTCGGTGTGGTCATAGGTCCCCAGCGAACTGTCGAAGTCCCAGACCGGACCGGCATACAGCTTGCTCGCTAACCCGTTCTTGTAGAAGTAGATGCTCGATGCGACGATCTCCGGGTTTTCCGCCATCTCGAAGACGAAGTAGAACTTGACGAAGGACTCCATGTCGATCATCGACGTGATTCGAGCCCAGTCCGGGTTCGGGGCCGCCAACAGTGCGTCGAGAGTATTGAGGGTGGACCTCATGTCGTCCCAACCGACCTGGACCTCGGGCGGCAGCGGCGCGATCGCCTTGTCCGGCACATCACCCTTCGCGTCTTTCAGGGTGAAGGTCGTATTCGACGTGCTCGAGATGAAGCCGTAGTCCTCGGCGTAGCCGTAGTTGTTGTCCAGCTCGGCAAGGATGGCGTTCGGATCGCTCAACTCAACACGGTTGCTCTTGACTTCGACCTTCTCGGCGACGAGGTAGTTGCCCAGGTAGGCGCCGTTGACGACGAGGTCGACCCAGCGGCTTTCGGAGGCAAACTTCGACCCGATGGCCAGGGCGTAGTCGAACGCCAACTTGTTGCGCATGAGCGAGCCGTCGGCGTCGTTCGCCAGCAACACCCAGGCCTTGGCCTTGGGCATGCCGAGAATCGACGTGGAATTGGCGAACTTGATCTGGTAGGGCTTCTTTGGCAGGCCCCAGGTGTAGTTCCCGCGCCCCTTGAATTCCGCCACGGCGGCGGCCAAGTTGAAGGTGCCGGCCCCGTCTTCGATGGCGACGGTCGATTGGACGACGCGGTCCTTGTCGCCGTGAACGTAGGAGAGGGTGTTGGTGGGGGAGGCCCCGGTGAGGGTGATGCGCATCGTCGGCAGGTTCGCCGTGATCGGTGCCGCCTCCGCAGTTCGAGTCGCCACGAGGAACATCATCGAGAGCAACAGGGCCCACACGCCCATGGCGGCGACGTGGGCAGTAGACGGTCGGAAACGGGCCATCGGGCAATCCTTGGTTAGGAGTTTTCGGGCACCTACACGGGCTTCATGGTCCCCTGTCCACCCCGCAGGCGCGCAGAAGTCAAGATTGCCCGGCCTCCAAGATAGCGCGCCGACCCGTCGAGGGACACCCCCACTGGGTGAACTTCAGGCCTCGCCAGCCCCGATCAATGGGTCCGCCGCCGCGACGGGCCACCGATCGACGCCCAGACGGTGCGACCGTGGCGCTCCTCGGTCACTCCCCATTCGTGGGCCAAGCTGCGCACGATCCGCAAGCCCCGGCCCGAACTCGACCACAGCGCCGGCGGGGCCGGACGTGGCGTCGAGGGCCCGCCGCCGTCGGAGACTTCGACCTCGACGATGCCCGCCTTGGTCTTCCATCGCACGCGCAGCGTGCCATCACTCATCGGTCGGGCGTGGCGCAGCGCGTTGGACACGAGCTCAGCGACGACGATCTCCGCCTCGTCGATGACACCGGGGGCGACGGCCAAAGCGGTGAGGTCCTCGACGAGGGTCCGGCGGATCTGAGGTGCCACATGTGCGCTCCATGGGAGCCGAACGGTGCGTGGGGCCTCCGGATCGGGGCGACTCGATTCGCTCACCACTTGCCCAGCCTCTCCAACCAGCTCGGTGGCCACACCACCACCAGTGGACACCTTAACCGTCGTTGCCACCGACCGTCATAAGCGCCGGTGCCCCGTCTTGGGCGCGCGACCCGACTGCCGGCGCGCGGCGAGCCCAGCCGGCGCGCGGCGAGCTCTGCCTAGAGTGAGGCGCCATGGACCGTCGACGCTTCGGCCCCGCCGGCCGGCCCGCACGGACTCACAGTCCGCACGGGCGTGGCGTTGTCCCATGGTGACCTTGCCGCCGTTCCAACGTCTCGTCGACGCCCATTGGCGCGACGTGTCACGCCTGGCCCATGCCCTGGCCGGCGTCGAGGGCGATGACGTCGCGCAGCAAGCCTGGCTGCAGGCGTGGGCGGCATACCCCGCGCTCACCTCGGGGACGAACCTGCGTGGGTGGCTGTTCACGATCACCTACCGCTGCGCCACCGACTCGCACCGGGCCCGGTCCCGACGTCCGGTGCCCATGGACCCGGTGGATCTGATGGAGCCCAGTGGGACAGTCCAGGCCCCCGCGGGCCGCGACGAGTCTGCCGTGTGGAGCCTGGTCGACCGCCTGCCGGCCCGCCAGCGCGAGGCGCTCGTCCTGCGCTATGTCGCCGACCTCGACCACGCCGCCATGGCAAAGGCCCTCGGGACCTCGGTGACGATGAGTCGACGGCTGGTCAGCGACGGTCTCGCCGCACTCCGAAAGGCCCTGCCATGACTCCCGAACCCGACCTCATCGAGACCGCGCTCGCAGGCTTCGGCAATTCCCCGACGCGACCCCCCCGCTTCCCGCTGGCCGAGGTCTCGTATGCCGTCCACGACACCCCCGTCGGTCGAATCCTCCTGGCCGGCAATGCCTCCGGAACACTCGTCGCGTCGATCTTCACGCCCGACTCGGCCAGCGAGGACGCGGTGCTCAAACGTTTGGCGACGCGGATCAGCCCCCGCGTGTTGCGGCGATCACGCGCGGTCGACCAGGCCAGAGCCTGGCTCGACGACTTCCTGGGCGGCCGACACCCGGGGCCGCCACCGCCGTGGAGTCTGGCCCTGGCTAGTTCCTTCCAGGTCCCGGTCCTCGCCACCCTCGCGGAGCGGGTCGGTTATGGTCACCGCGCGAGTTATGGCCAACTGGCCGCCTGGGCTGGACGGCCCGGCGCCGCTCGTGCCGTGGGGGCTGCGTTGCGCGCGAACCCGCTGTGCATCGTCCTGCCGTGCCACCGCATCGTCGCGTCGTCCGGCGGGTTGACCGGGTATGCCGGTGGGCTGGCCGCCAAACGCTTCCTGCTGGACCTCGAAGCGGACCGGCTCCGCTGACCGCGTCGGCTCAACTGGCTGCGTCGGCTCATCTGGCTGCGTCGGCTCGTCGGCGCCGCCCCCGGTGAAGGTCCGCCCCCACCCGTGGAGGCGCTTCCACCGTGCGGAACAATGCGGGGAACGCGGCGAGGGGCGGCGAGAATTGGCACCGTGTTGCTCGGCGGGGGAGCCGGGCCGAATGGAGTGATCGCCAGTGCAAACGCCGAATCGTCCGTCGACCGTGCTCGACGCACAGACACTCGTCGATGTCGTGACGCTCGCGGCATACGAGCGCCTTCGCGTCGACCTGGCAATCGCCCACGGGACCGAGCTCGTCGCTTGGGACGAGCAGAACCCGAAGATGCGGGAGGACTTGAGGGACACTGTCGAGCCGACCGTCGTGGACACCGTCGAGGCGATCGGAGCGTTAGGCTTCGCGCTCGTGCCGCAGGAGTGGCTTGGCGGTCCGCCGAGCGACAGCTCGGTCGTCGTGACCCAGCTCGATGCACCGGCCGAGCCTGGTGCGCTGCGTGGCCTCGTGGTCGGCGCCGGATCGGCTGTCGAAGCCATCGTCAAGTTGCCGCAGAGCGCTCTTCGGCCGATCAGGCGAGTCGTCGCCAGGGTCCTCGGTCCGGCGGCCTAGTCCGCGCACTCCTACCGAGCCTCAACCCGATTGGTCAGCAGGCTCAAGCTCGATCGCGAGATTGACCCAGTTCGACGTGACGACCATGCCGACCTTCTCGTAGAGGCCCAGCGCGCCCGTCCGCGAGTCGGTGGAGAGCTCTGAGCGGGTCGCGCCATGCGCTCGGGCCGCCGCGAACGAGTCGGCGAGCAGGGCCCGGGCCAGACCCAGGTTGCGCAGGTCCTTGCGTACGGCCAGCTTGTCGATGTAGGCGCACTCGTCGGCGAGGAGGACGACCGACACGCCCACCACGGCCCCGTCCGGGTCGGTGGCCAGCCGGAGGTTCCACGGCTGAAAGCCAGGGCGCTGCACGATTGTCGCTGCCCAGTCGGCATATGAGGTCCGCTCCCGGTCCGACCACTCGAGGAAGGCGTCCTCGACGACCTGCCACGCAGCGACCCGGTCTTGCTCGCTCGTCGCATTCCGCAGCGAATATCCTTGCGGGAGAGGCTGGCTCACGATCTCTCGCCCCTCCGGGAGCTGGAGCACCCACGAGGACCAGCGCTGGTGATAACCCAGCGACCGAAGCAGCGCATCACCCGGGGAGCCGACGGGGACCGGCATACCGACGATGCGTGACCCCGCTGCCCGCGCGGTTGCTTGGATCCACCTGGCCAACGCGGTGCCCAGTCCGCGTCCCCGGTATGCCGGGTGGACGGCTGCGTCGCACCGATCCGCCCACGAGAGCTCGCCATAACCGACGAGATGGTCGCCGTCGAAGACACCAATCGTCTGGGCACCGACATCGAAGCTCGGTCGCTGCCAGTCGCCGACGATGTCGGCCTCCTCGATGACGACCTCACCGATGTCGACACGCTCGGCGGCGGCCATGACCTCGAAGACGGCTCGGACGTCGGACTGGGCCAGTGGCCGGGCGGTCAACCCCGCCGGCAGGTCGATCGGGGCGGGTGCGTTCATCATGAGCAGAGGATCGCAGCGCTTCGGCCATCCGTCACAGCGATTTCATCTGCCGTGCCGTGAGGGGCGCGCGGCACACCGCGGCCATTGGGCTGACCGAGCGCGCCGAACGCGAGAGAATGGCGCCGTCGAGCGGGCCGCGGTGCGCGCGCCCGAGCGGGTGGAGGAAGCGCGTGCCGCGGGGCGCGCGCGATGGACGGGAAGGGGGTGACCTGCCGATGGGCATGCTGCTGGCTGCTGACCGCGTCCTCACCCCTGAGGAGCTGCTCACTCCAGGCTGGGTCGAGATATCGGGCACGAGCATCAAAGCCATCGGCTCCGGCCAGCCACCCCGAGAACCCGATTGGCGCACCGCAACCCTCGCGCCTGGATTGGTCGACACCCACGTCCACGGAGGCGGTGGAGCATCCTTCTCGACGACCTCTGCGGACGAAGCCGCCCTGGCCGCACGCGTCCACCAGCGCGCCGGGACGACGACGGTGGTCGCCAGCCTCGTCTCGGCACCGCTGCCGGTTCTCGCCGACCAAGTTGCCTGCCTGGCCGACCTCTGCGACGACGGGGTGCTTGCCGGGCTGCACCTGGAAGGTCCGTGGCTCAGCCCGCTCCACCGCGGCGCGCACGAGCTGCGTCACTTGGCCCGTGGGCCGGCGGCGGCCGTCGACCGCCTTGTCGAGGCCGGTCGTGGGCACCTTCGAATGGTCACGCTCGCCCCCGAAATCCCCGGAGGCATGGACGTGTTGCGTGCTCTGGTGGCAGCCGACGTCTTGGTGGCCGTTGGCCACACAGCGGCCGATACCCCCACGACGCAGGAGGCCGTCGCCGCGGGGGCGCGCATCGCCACACACCTTTTCAACGGGATGCCGCCCCTGCATCACCGCTTCCCCGGCCCGGTCGGGGTCTTGCTCGCGGAGCCCTCGGTCACCGTGGAGCTCATCGCCGACGGTGTGCACGTGGCCCCGGCGATGCTCGCAATGACAGCCCGCGCCGCGTCCGGTCGGTTGAGCCTAGTTAGCGACGCCATGTCGGCGTGCGGGTTGCCCGACGGCCGCTATGTCCTTGGCTCGACCCCCGTCACCGTCACCGACGGGGTCGCCCGAGTGACCTCATCGGGCGCGTTGGCGGGGAGCACGAGGACGCTCGCACACGGCATACGCACCCTGTATGCCGCGGGCGTCCCCCTTGTCGATGCCGTCACCGCCGCGACGGCGACCCCGGCCCGCGCGCTGGGGCTGTGGCGGCGCGGACGCCTTGTCGTGGGAGCGGCCGCCGATCTGGTCGCCCTCGACGACGACCTGGCGGTTACCCGGGTGATGGTCGCCGGCACCTGGCGCTGAACTGCGCCGATCCGATCCCCCAGCCCCAGTCCGCTCAGAGGGCGGCAGCTACCTCGGTGCCCTGCTTGATGGCCCGCTTGGCGTCGAGTTCCGCCGCGACCTCGGCCCCGCCGATGAGCCGCACGTCGACCCCGGAAGCCTCGAGGGCGGCATACAGGTCGCGGTTGGGCTCCTGCCCCGTGGCCAGGACGATGGTGTCGGCGGCGAGGACCGTGGAGCGCTCGCCGACGGTGACATGCAGACCGGCGTCGTCGATCCGGTCATATTGCACCCCGGCGACGAAGGCGACTGCCCGAGCGGCCAGCTGGGTCCGGTGGATCCAGCCGGTCGTCCGACCGAGCCCCGCGCCGACCTTGGAGTCCTTGCGCTGCAACAGGAAGACCTTGCGTGCGGGCTTCTCGGGATGCGCCGGCACGACCCCACCGCGATTCGCGTAGGTCGGGTCGATGCCCCACTCCGCGTTGAACGCCGCGGCGTCCATCGCCCCGCTCGGCCCCGACTGGGTGAGGTATTCGGCGACGTCGAACCCGATCCCGCCGGCGCCCATGATGACGACGGTGTCGCCGACCGGCACGTGGTCGCGCAACACCTGCAGATAGCTGACGACCTTGGGGTGGTCGACGCCCGCCACCTCGGGGATCCGCGGGGTCACGCCCGTGGCCAGCACCACGGTGTCGTATGCCGTGAGCTCACCTTCCGTGGCCCGCGTCCTGAGCCGCACATCGACCCCGGTCGCGGCCAGCTCGGTGCGGAAGTAGCGCAAGGTCTCGGCGAACTCCTCCTTGCCCGGAATCTGCCGGGCCAGGTTGAACTGGCCGCCGATGTCGGAATCGGCCTCGAACAGGGTCACCGCGTGTCCCCGGCGCGCGGCCGTTGTCGCACAGGCCAATCCGGCCGGACCGCCACCGACGACGGCGACCCGTCGGGGCGCCTCGGTCGGCGTGATGACCAGCTCGGTCTCATGGCAGGCCTGCGGGTTGACCAGGCAGGAGGTCAGCTTGCCGCTGAAGGTGTGGTCGAGGCACGCCTGGTTGCAGGCGATGCAGGTGTTGATCCGATCGGCTTGTCCCGCAGCTGCTTTGGCGACGAACTGCGCGTCGGCGAGGAACGGTCGAGCCATCGACACCATGTCGGCCAACCCGTCGGCCAGCACCTGCTCGGCGACCTCCGGCGTGTTGATCCGGTTGGTCGTGATGACCGGAATGGTGACGGCTGCCTTGACCTTGCCGCTGACCCAGGCAAACCCGGCTCGCGGGACGCTCGTCGCGATCGTCGGGATCCGGGCCTCGTGCCAGCCGATCCCCGTGTTGAGCAGGGTCGCCCCAGCCGCTTCGACCGCGCGGGCGAGCTCGATGACCTCATCGAGCGTCGAGCCGTCCTCGACCAGGTCAAGCATCGACAACCGATACACGACAATGAAATTCGGTCCGACCTTCGCCCGCACGGCCTTGACGATTTCGACCGGGAAGCGCATCCGCGCGGCATACTCCCCGCCCCACTCGTCGGTGCGCTGGTTGGTGCGGGTGACGAGGAACTGGTTGAGCAGGTAGCCCTCCGACCCCATGATCTCGACCCCGTCGTAACCCGCTTCCTGAGCGAGCCCGGCGCAGCGCGCGAAGTCGGCGACGGTGTCCCAGACCTCCTGGGTGGTCAACTCGCGAGGGGTGAGAGGCGAGATCGGCGCCTGGATCGGGCTGGGGGCGACGGCGCCGAGGTGCGCGGCATACCGGCCGGCGTGCAGGATTTGCAGGCAGATTCGCCCGCCCGCAGCATGCACGGCGTCGGTGACGACGCGGTGGCGCGCGGCCTCCTCCGACGTCGTGAGCAGGGCGGCGCCGTGCAGGAGCGCGCCAGCTTCGTTGGGACCGAAACCCCCCGTGACGATGAGCGCGGCGCCGCCACGGGCCCGCTCGGCGTAGAACGCCGCCATCCGCTCGAAGCCGTTCGGCACCTCCTCGAGACCGACGTGCATGGATCCCATGAGGGTCCGGTTGGGGAGGGTGACGAAGCCCAGGTCGAGCGGGGCCAGCAGGTGGGGGTATGCCGTCACGGGAGTCTCCGTCGGGTCCGGGGGGACGTCACCGGCCGGCACGTCCTGGTCACTCAGGATGTTACCGGCCGGTCACTTCGCCGGCGACGGCCACACTCGATGGCCCTGGCCCATCCCGGCGCCGTAGCCCTGGCCCGTCCCGGCGCCGTAGCCCTGGCCCATCCCGGCACCCGGGCCCACGCCATTGCCGTGACCGGCGCCGGGCTGGGCGTCCGGGTCCAGGCAGGTGCCGTCGGACGGCATACCGGAGGGCGTCGGGTCGGCGACGGCGGTGGTGAACGCGCGCAGGTGGTTCTCCGAGGCGGCGACGAGCCGCCCGAGGACCGACTCAACGCGCCGCCTGTGAAGCCACCGGGGCCCGAAGTGTGAAGGTTCGGAGAAGGCAGGCCGCGACGGGCACTCGGACGCGGGTCGGGTCCCTAACCTGGAGGCCCACCCCACGAGGAGGTCACCGGTGCCGCGGCGAGTGCTCGTCGTCGACGACGAGAAGCAGATCCGGGCGATCCTGCGCGCCTACCTGACGTCCGAGGGTTTTCAGGTCCAGGAGGCGGCGACCGGTGCGCAAGCGCTGCACCTGCTGACCACCGAACCTCCTGACCTCGTGCTGCTCGATATCGGCCTGCCCGATCTGGACGGGCTTGAGGTGCTGCGCACCCTGCGCAAGACCTCGGATGTCTACGTCGTCCTCGTGACCGCCCGAGCCGAGGAACTCGACAAGATCATCGGCCTCGGGGTCGGCGCCGACGACTACGTCACCAAGCCGTTCAGCCCCCGAGAGGTCGTCGCCAGGGTCAAGGCCGTGCTGCGCCGGACCCGACCGGACGACCCGGGAGCGGGGCCAGGGTCGTCGGTCGGCGGCGCCGCGGCCAACCCCGACCTCCTGCATTTCGACGGGGTCACCGTCGACACGGGACGGCGGGAGGTGCGGGTGGACGGCATACCGGCCACGCTGACCGCCTTGGAGTTCGACCTCCTCGTCGCGCTCGCCGCCTCTCCAGGCCGGGTCTATTCGCGCGCCCAGTTGCTCGAAAAGGTCTGGGGTTATGACTTCTTCGGCGACGAACGGGTCGTCGACGTGCACATTCGTGGCATGCGCAAGGCGCTCGGCGACGACGCCGCCTCGCCCAGGATCATCGGCACGGTCCGCAGCGTCGGCTACAAGTTCCTCCTCGACCCGGTCGACGAGGGCAGCCCTCGGGGCGGGAGTCAACGGTGAACCGTCTCGTCGTGCGTCTAGTCATCTCCCATGTCCTCGTCGCGGTCGTGGCAGCCCTGGCGACCTTCCTCGTGGTGCGCCAACTTGCCCCGGCATTATTCGACGCCAGCCTTCGCCTGGGTCCGGGCTCGATGGGCCAAGGACCTGGCACGGGCGGGGGGGCCGGAATGGTCCTGCGTCAACAGTTCGGGGACGCCGTCGACCAGGCGCTGCTCGTGGGCGCCCTCGTCGGGGCGGTGACGGCCGCGGTCGTGGGCGCCTTCGCGGCATACCGGCTGATCCGGCCGTTGGACGCCTTACGTGCGGCGACGCGGGACATGGCCCAGGGCCGGTATGCCGTGCCGCTCCCCTCCCCAGGAACCACCGAGCTCGCCGAGCTCACCGCCGATGTGCAGCGCCTCGGGCGCGAACTGAGCGAGACGGAGACCCGACGGGTCCGGCTGCTCGGCGAAGTGGCCCACGAGATGCGCACCCCACTGACCGTCATCGACGGGACGGTGGAAGCGATGATCGACGGCGTGCTGCCCGTCGAGCCGGAGCGCCTCGCCGAGGTGAGCGATGAAGTGCGCCGGTTGCGGCGCCTGTCCGACGACCTGTCGGCGCTGTCACGCGCCGATGAGGGCCGGCTGTCGCTCGTGCTGACTGACGTCGATCTGCGCGAGGTCGTGCAGCGGGCGGCGGGTCGGTTGGTTTCCCAGGCCCTCGATGCCGGGCTGACGCTGGACATCGACTGCGGATCTGTTGCCGTGCCAGTGCGCGTCGACCCCGAACGGATCGGGCAGGTGGTCACCAACCTCGTCGGCAACGCCGTCCGCGCGACCCCATCGGGCGGCCGGGTGACTGTCCATTGCAGGCTTGAGAACACCGCCAGCGGAATGGCCACCGGAACAGGGCGCGCCTCGACCCCGATGGCCGTCATCGACGTCACCGACACCGGCGAAGGGCTGGCTGCGGAAGACCTGCAGCGGGTGTTCGAGCGGTTCTATCGCGTGCCCGGGCGGCGGTCAGCGGAGAACGAGAGCGGCTCGGGGATCGGTCTGACCATCGCCCGCGGCATCGTCCACGCCCACGGTGGCACGTTGTCGGCCGCGTCGCCCGGGCCGGGGCTCGGCGCAACCTTCACCGTGGCCTTGCCGACCACGGCTACCTTGACGACCTAGCCGTCCCCCTGCCCCGGCCTGGAGCCTTCGTCAAGGGTTCCTCTCGCCTTCATCGTTCCCTCACACGTCCCGAGCACCCTCTCTTAGAGCAGACCCCGCTCCCGAGGAGGACCACGGTGGGACCCCAATCCGCTACTCGCTCAGGTGAGTCGAATCCCAAGGCGAGGATGACGGCATACCAGCGTCGGCTGCGCGCGGTCACCCAACTGCACCGGCGCCGACATCTGGTCCAAGTGGCCGTCGTCGCGCTCATCGTGTCGATGGCGGTGCGGCATGGGCTGGAGACTGAGGTCGGCGCGCCGTCGGTCGACGCGCTGTGCCCGTTCGGGGCGGTCGAGACGTTCTGGACCTGGGTGACGACCGGGAGCTTCATCAGCAAGATCCACGCCTCGAATCTCGTTGTGGGACTTGGTCTGCTGCTGTCGGTGCTGATTGCGGGCAACGCGTTCTGCGGGTGGATCTGCCCGTTCGGCGCCGTCCAGGACGCGCTGACCTGGGTGCGCCGCACGCTCCATATCCCGGCGCTCACGGTGGCGCCGAAGCTCGACCGGGTGCTGCGCTATGGGAGGTTCGTCGTCCTGGCGATCGTCCTCGTCGCGAGCGCCACGACGCTCAAGCTGTGGTTCGCCGACTTCGATCCTTACGTCACCCTGTTCGGACTGCATTGGCTGTTCGAGCCCGATCCGGCGGCGATGTGGGTCGGCTGGGCGATCCTGGCCGCCGTGCTCGGGGTGTCGGTGCTCGTCGAGCGCGCCTGGTGTCGCTACCTTTGCCCGCTCGGGGGCGTGCTGAGCGTCCTCGGACACCTCAGCATCCTTCGGGTCCGTCGCAATCCGTCCGCCTGCACCGGCTGCGACCTGTGCGTCAAGCCGTGTCCGGTGGGCATCGACGTCGCCAAGCCTGTTGCGGCCGTGAGCACGGACTGCATCGGTTGCCTTGAGTGCGTGGCCAATTGCCCCACCGGCGGAGCTCTTGAGGTGAGCGCGGCGGCGCCGTGGACCGCGTGGCGCAAGCCGATCAGCCTCGACAGCGCCGGGGCAGCCCGCACCCATGGCCCCGTTGCCGTGGCCATCGGGCGCCGACCGCCGAACCGTGACTCGTCCAGGCCCGACCCTGCGAGCACGGAAGGTGAGCAGTCATGACCGGCTCCGAGGCACTCTCCGCCCACCCGGGCCGGCCGACACCGTCCAAGCCGACGCGAGGACCGGCGGCCACACCGCGGCCTCAAGGCACGGCATACGTCAACCGCTGGGTGATGCCCCTGCTGGCGGCGCTGCTGATGTTCGGGACAATCGGCGTCGCCCAGGCGAGCGGCAACTGGGTCACGAGCGGACGGACCGCGGCCGGGACTGGCGGCGGCGGGGCTGGCGACGGCGCTGGTGGGAGTGAAGGCACCGGGAGCAGCGCTGACAAGACGGTCACCGCGGGCACCCTCACCTCCGCCGACCTCAAGGGCTGGATGACGCTCGCGCAAGCCGCTGACGGACTCGGTATGCCGCTCGCCGACCTCATCACGCTCATCGCCCCGCCCGCGGGGTCGGGTGTGGACGGCAGCACGGCGTTCAAGGACCTGGAGACGCTCGTGCCGGGCTTCTCGTTGACCGACTTCCGGCCGAAGGTGGACGCCGCACTGCGACGCTGACCGGACCAGCAGACCGGACCAGCAGACCGGACCAGCTGACCGAGCCAGCTGACCGGGCCAGCCGGGCAGTCCGGTCGGTCAAGTCCCTTGGATCAATCGGCCTGGCGCGTCAGGCGCAACGGCAGGTCCTCACCGACCCGCTCCAGGGCCAGCCGAGCGAAGACCTGCTGCTCGGTGACTGTCCGTTCGGACCGCCCACGGCCAACGAAGCCGACCGCCCAGTCAAGCAACGTCGTCACCCGCGACTTGAAGCCGATGATGTAGACGAGGTGCACGGCCAACCACATCACCCACGCGAAGAACCCGGTCAACCGCAACCGACCGATCTGGGCGATCGCCGAGAAGCGCGAGATCGTCGCCATGCTCCCCTTGTCGCGGTAGAAGAACGGCTCGCCGGTGGGCTGGCCAGAGATGGCTCGTCGGATCTCGGCCACCGAGTGCCGGGCGCCCTGGATGGCCACTTGAGCCACGCCAGGCAGTCCGTCGAGCGAGGCCATGTCGCCGACAACATGGACCTCGGGATGCCCAGGGAGGGTGAGATCGGGCTGGACCGGGATCCGGCCGGCCCGATCGACCTCCAGCCCGACCTGACGGGCCAACAGGGCCGCAAGCGGGCTGGCCTGGACACCGGCTGCCCACACCTTGGTCACGGCCTCGATCCGGCTCTCGACACCGGTCGCGTCGCGGACGGTCAAGCCGTCGGCGTCCACGTCGGTCACCATCGCGCCAAGCCGCACCTCGATGCCGAGCCGCTCCAAGGCTCGTTGCGAGCGGACCCGCAGTTGCGGGTCGAAGGCCCCGAGCACGTGCGGGCTCGCGTCCAGCAGGACGACCCGGGCGTCGGCCGGGTTGATGTGCCGGAAGTCGCGTTTCAGAGTTCGCTTGGACAACTCGACGAGCTGTCCGGCCATCTCGACGCCGGTCGGTCCGGCGCCGACGACGACGAAGGTCATCAAGCCCGGGACCTCGTCATGGCGGCCTTCAGCGGCCGCTACTTCGGCGAGCTCGAACGCCCCATAGATCCGGCCGCGCAATTCGAGCGCATCGTCGATGCTCTTCATGCCCGGCGCGTGGACCGCGAATTCGTCTCTGCCGAACCACGACTGGGCGGCACCGGCGGCCACGATGAGATGGTCGTAATGGTGGACGTGCTCGGTCCCCAGGGTCCGCGCGGTGACCGTGCGGGCAGCCAGATCGATGTCAGTGACCTCGCCGAGGAGGACGTCGGCATTGCGCTGGCCAGCCAGCACCTCACGGGTCGCAGGAGCGATCTCGCCCGGGCTGAGGATGCCGGTCGCCACCTGGTACAGCAGCGGCTGGAAGAGATGGTGGCTCGTCTTGGCGAGAACTGTCACGTCGACATCCGTCCGCTTGAGAGCTCGGGCGGCGAACAGGCCCCCGAACCCTGAGCCGATGATGGCGACACGCGGGCGGGTGCGGGGATGGGCGTCGAAACGGGCAGTCGCTGGGTCAACAGTCACGTTTACGGCAACGCGCCTCCGGCACTGGGTATGCCGCCCGCGCACCGAGGCGCGCGCCACACGGCCTCCCTCGACTGGGACGACTTGGTGCGCTCCGGGCGCGCCGATGCACGCAGCGGTGTTGAATGGGTCGCATGCCGATTCCGGCCGACAGCGTGCCCACCACGCGCGGGTTGCTCCGCGACGAGGTCTACGCGCGGTTGTGCGACGCGATCGTCGACGGGACGTTCCAACCGGGTGAGCAGTTGCGCGATGTCGAACTCGCCGAATGGTTGGGGGTGAGCCGCACGCCAGTGCGCGAGGCGGTCCTCCGGCTGGCGCGCACCGGGTTGGTCGTGACGATCCCCGGCCGGTCGACCGTCGTGGCAGGCGTCGAGCCCCAGACGATCCAGGATGCTCAAGACGTCGTCGCCAGCATGCACGAGTTGGCCATCCGCACCGCGATCCCCTTCATCCGGCCCGGCGACATCGAGGTGATGCGGCGGGCCAACCGTCGGTTCGAGGTCGCTCTGGCTGCTGGCGACGCCGAGGCAGCCATCCTGGCCGATGACGAATTGCACGGGGTCCCGGTCGCCGTGGCCGCGAACCTGGCGTTGAGTTCGGTGCTGGATCAGTTCATGCCGGTGCTTCGCCGGGCCGAGCGGTTGCGTTTCGGCTCGCTCACCGGACGCCGATCGGTGAGCCTGCATGAGCGGCTCATCGCCGCGCTGGACCGGGGTGATGTCGCCGTAGCGACCGACGCTTCCACAGCCACGTGGCACACCCTGTCCCGCCTCGTCGATCTCGACGTCGACTGACGCCGCTGGGCACACGGTGGTGACTGCCCCGGGCAGCCTGGCGCGGCGGCATACAGAGGGCGCTCCGCGGTCCCTCGGCGGGGCCGGCCGAGGAGGTAGCGTCCGTCCATGCGTTCGCGTCGCCGCCGAATCGTGCTCCGGGTGCTCGGTGCCCTGCTGGCTGTCGTTCTCGTCGCCCTCGTCGGGGGCTACCTCTACGCCAAGCCGCTGCTGCTCACCGCCACCGGGTATGCCGCCCACAACGCCTGCGCGGTGACCGCCGTCGCGGGGCGCACAGACCCGGAGAGCGATCTGCCGCCGAATCCCCTCGTGCCCTACCTGAAGGTGACCGTGCCACCGGGCGACACCGGCGCCCCATCGGCCTCGGTCTTGGGGGTGCTCGCCGAGCAGAAGGCCCACTACCTGCTCGGATCAGGCTGCACGTTGGGCACTCCGGTCAGCGTAGGCAAACCGCTGACTGAGGTATCACCGGGCGCGAACCCCTTCACGGCCGCTCCCGCACCCACCCCGTCGACGGCCGTCGCCTCTGCGGTCGCGAAGGCGTTCGGCGACGACCTGCCGGCCGCTGAGCAGAAGGCTCTCGGCACCCGGGCGGTCCTGGTCATCCAGGGCGGCAAGCTCATCGCCGAGCGCTATGCCCCCGGGTTCACCGCAACCACACCACAACTGGGGTGGTCGATGTCCAAGAGTGCGGCGAGCCTGCTGGCCGGGCGGGTTGCCCAGAGCGGCAAGCTTGCCGTCACCGACGCGGGTCTGCGCCCGGAGTGGACCGACGACCGCTCGAAGATCACCGTCGATCAGCTCATGCGGATGACCAGCGGTCTGGCCTGGAACGAGGACTACGACCTCGGCACCCCGATCACCTCGATGCTCTACCTCGAGCCCGACATGGCCACGTTCGTTGCCAGCCAGCCGCTCGCGCACGCCCCCGGGACCTATCAGCAGTATTCGAGCGGGTCGACCAACCTGCTCTGCTCGGTGTTGCGTCAGCGCACCGGGGTCGGCGT
>JBGAQN010000052.1:0-29990 GCA_044220725.1 Dermatophilaceae bacterium | reverse complement strand
GATGGTGGCGTCCTGGATCGGGAATGGCGTCGTGATCCCGTCGCGGGCCAGCCGCTCGACGAGGCGTTCGGGCAGATCGAGGGCGGCGAAGCCGTTGTCCTCGGCCACCGTCACCGGGCCGGTCGAGACCGGGGTGCGGGCCGACGAGGTCCACGAGTCCGCGGCCAGGCGCTCGCTTTCGGGGTCAACGAACGGCTCCCGGTATGCCGGGCGCTCACCTTCGCGCTCGAAGCGGCGGGGCCGCTCGTCGCGCTCGAAGTGGCGGGGCCGCTCGTCGCGGTCGAAGCGACGGGGCCGCTCGTCCGTGTCGAACCGCGTCGGCCGGGCAGGACGCTCATCGCGCTCGAAGCGACGGGGCCGCTCGTCCCGGTCGAAGCGGGTCGGCCGGGCCGGACGCTCATCACGGTCGAAACGACGCGGACGCTCATCCCGATCGAAACCAGCCGGACGCGCCGGCCGGTCATCCCGCTGGAAACGGGCTGGGCGAGTCGCTCGGTCATCACGGCTGAAACCGGCTGGCCGGGCTGGGCGATCGTCGCGATCAAACCGCGCCGAGCGAGTCGGGCGAGTCACCCGCTTATCCCGCTCGAACCGGGACGGACGTTCGCCACGCGCATCGCGCGCGGGACGCTCGTCACGGGAGCGGGCGGCATACCGCGAAGTCCCGGCGTCGCTGGAACCAGACCGCGGCTCGTGGCGCGGGGCGCGCTCTGAACGTGGCGGCTTGCCAGCGGGTGCAGGGGCCTGCCCGCGGTGCGGCTTCTTGGGTCCGGACTTGGCGGCGGACTTCTGGGCGGTTGTCCAGCGGGCCTTCTTGGGCGCGCCGGAACGTTTGGGGGTGGGCATGAGGTGGATCAGCTACTTCCGGTGACTCGAGTAGACGCGTCTCGAGCCGCCGTCGGGGCGACCGGATAAGACGTGCCTCAGGCGCGCGGTGCGCCCGGAAAGCGCCGGGTCGGTGCTCGGCGAACTGGCTTAGTCTACCAGCGCGCCCGGCTGCTCCCGGCGACGGACGAGGAGGCCGAGCGTGACCCCGACGCCTACGCCGACCAGGTCCGCGACAGCGTCCGTTGGATCCCCAGAGCGATCGGTCAAGAGCGCGGACTGCGCCCATTCGCTGACGGGGGCGTGCAAGGCCAGCAGCGCGACGACCAGCCAGGGTCGGCGCAGCACGAGCACAGCCGCCAGGACCGGCACCCCGAACAAGACCATGTGGGTGAGTTTGTCGCTGCCTTCTGGGGCTCCCGCGACCTCGATGCGCGGCCAATAGAGTGCGAGAAGATGGACGACGACCGACCCGACGAGAGCGGCCCGCAGCCACCGTTTCCCCATCCCATCAGGCTAAGGGACGACATAAGGTGAGCCATGACTTCCCCTGACCAGCACCGCGGCCCCCGTCCCGCGCGCGTCGAGGTGACCGGGTCGGGCAGCGCGAGCGCGACCCCCGACGTCGTCCGGGTCGCCCTCGGGGTCCGCTGCGACTCTGAAGCCGTAGCCGCCGCACTCTCCGCCGCGGCTGCCACAGTGCGCAAGGTGAGTGCGGCCGCCCGCGCACACGGCCTCGCCGACCGGGACATCTCCTCGACCAGTGCCTCGGTCCAGCCCCGATGGACGAACGAAGGCGCGGCCTCTGGCTACACGGCATACCACCAGCTGACCCTGCTGGTGCGGAAGCTGCCCGACCTCAACGACCTGGTCGACTCCGTGGCCGAGGCAGCCGGCAACAATCTGGTCATCGATGGGATCACCCTTGACCTGGCCGATCGCACACCGTTGGCCACCCAGGCGCGCGAGGCGGCTTTCGAGGACGCCCAGGCCAAAGCGACTCAGTATGCCGCCCTCGCCGGCGCGCGGCTCGGTCGCGTGCTCGCGCTGGTCGAGGGAGGTGGCGATGGCGGCGGCCCGATGCCAGCTGCGATGGACATGCGGATGACGATGAAGGCGTCAGGGGGTGGGCTGCCGGTCGAAGCAGGAGAACACTCGGTGGGCGCGAGCGTGCGCGTGGCTTGGGAGCTCGTCAGCGACCGACCCTCCGAAGCGGGGTCGCCGCCCGCGGAATAGGGTCCGTGCGTGCGCCGTTGGCACACCCATGGCAACAACCGAGCTGACCGCGGCCAACTTCGAGCGGACCATTCTGGACAACGACATCGTCTTCGTCGACTTCTGGGCATCCTGGTGCGGACCGTGCCGTCAGTTCGGGCCGATCTTCGAGAAGACCTCGCAGGCCCACTCCGACGTCGTGTTCGGGAAGGTGGATACCGAGGCCGAGCAGGCCCTCGCCGGGGCCTTGGAGATCACCTCCATCCCCACGATCATGGCCTTCCGCGAAGGCATCCTCGTGTTCGCGCAGCCCGGGGCCCTTTCGGCGCCCGTCTTCGAGGACCTGGTCGGCAAGGTCAAGGACCTGGACATGACTGAGGTCCGTCGCCAGATGGCCGAGCACGAGTCCGAACCCGCCACGGCCGGCGCGTCAGTCGACCCAGCGGCCGGCTGAGCGGCCGACGCCGCGCGACGACGCTGGCGGAACCTCGCCGCCATGGCCAGCCGTTCACGGCATACCTGATCCACCTCCGCATCACCGAAAGAAGCGTTCGTGCGCACCATCCTCAACATCATCTGGGTCGTCTTCGCCGGCTTCTGGCTCTGGCTGACCTACCTCGCCGCCGGCGTCCTGGCCTGCCTGCTCATCGTCACCATTCCGTGGGGCATCGCCTCGTTCCGCATGGCCAACTACGCGCTGTGGCCGTTCGGGCGGACCATCGTCGACAAACCGGACGCCGGCCCCGCCTCGACGATCGGCAACGTCGTGTGGATCCTGCTGTTCGGCTGGTGGCTCGCTCTCGGGCACCTGACGACCGCTTTGGCGCAGGCCGCGACGATCATCGGGATTCCGCTGGCGCTGGCCAACCTCAAGCTCATCCCCGTGTCACTCGTCCCGATGGGCAAGGACATCGTCCCCGTCGACGCCATCGGTAAACCGACCCCGTGGGGTCCCGGACCGCAACGCTCGATCAGCGTCTGATCTAGTTCCTCACCGCGGCGCGTCAACTCAGCCAGCACCTCACGCGAAAGGCGCCCACCCGGCATACCGGAGGGGCGCCTTTGCGCTGCATGCGTGACGTGTCCACGCGAGCCGACCTGAGGCTGTGGTGGAGGTGGCGGGAATCGAACCCGCGTCCGATGACGTGATCCCAGAACTTCTCCGGGCGCAGTGCGCTAGGGAGTTTCTCGGCCCCAGGGCTCGCGCGCACACGTTCCCTGACAGGCCCAGTCGAGTTGATGTCCCGCGACGCCCCCCGACATGACGGCGCGGTGAGTTTCCTAGCTGACGCCAGGCACTGAGTCGGAAACTACCTCAGGCTGACGGACTTCGAGGCTCGCTCAGGCGGCGAGGGCGAAGTCGGTGCGCTTTGCGTTGGCACCTATTGGTTTGCACGGATCGTTAACGAGTTAACCGTGCGTCCTCGGCCCGCTTCTCCTGGCACGACGACCACCGTCGAAACCGATCACCCCCATGGCTGGTGCGTTGGGGTGTCCACGTCACGCTGTGCAGTTGTCAAGAACCTTCAGTATGCCGTGCAACGGCATCCCATGGCGACCGCATTCCCAGGTCGGATCAACGGTTCGGGATGGCTCGGCGGGTCCTGGCGAAGTCCTTGTCCCGGATGAGGTCGCGATCGTGCCCAGAGGTGATCCACACCAACGCCAGCGCCGCTGTCACCCCGACGGCCAGCGCTGAACTGCGCCACGCGGCATCGACGACCGAATACATCGCCAAGCCACAGGTCGCCCACACCACGATCCGTCGGGCCCGCTGCCCAGACTCGGTCATGGCGAAGAGCAACCCGCCCCAGAGGATGTACCACGGGTGAACGACGGGGCCAGTGAAGATGATGACGAGCAGGATCCAGCCGAGGGTCCGCACCGGGTGGCGGGCCTTGAACTTGAGGACCAGCCAGGCAGTGATCAACAGGCCGATAACTTGGCCGATCCGCTGAGCGACGGGGACGACGAGGTCGGCGTCCGGAATGACCCCGAGGTGGACCAGCGCCCAGTCCAGGCCCTGGGCAATCGTTGTCACCGGGGACAGGAAACTACGCACGGTGTTAGGTACGCCGAGGGCGGTGATCCAGCCGAAACCGAGCCCGGTGAGCAGGCCGATGGCGACGAACGCCGCGAGAAACACCCCGACGACGCCGACGGCAAACCGCGCCACGGTCGCGTTGCTCGGCTGGGCACGCCACCCGCCGACATGCCAGGCGTGCAGGGCGGCGACGGCCAGGACTGCGGCAGCGGCCGGCTGCTTGACCGACGCGGCGGCGGCGATAATGCAGGCCGCCGGGAACCAATGGGTCTTCGCAGCAACCCACAGGCCCCACACCATGAGCCCGATCATCAGCGCGTCGTTGTGGGCTCCGCCGACCAGATGGAGCAGAACGAGCGGGTTGAGCACCCCGAGCCAGATCGCCGACTCCCAGTCGTAGCCGATGCGCCGGGCCAGCCGGGGCAGATAGACGGCAAGGAGCAGCACCCCGATAAAGGCCGGGATCCGCACGAGCAGGGCGGAGGCATAGGGCTGATGACCGGTGAGCACGACGATCAGGTGTTGCACCTGAAGGGACAACGGGCCATACGGGGCGGGCGTATCCCGCCACATCTGGTCCACCTGGCTGGTGAAGGCATCACCGAGCACCCCCGGCCCGTCGCGATACGGATCGAAACCCCGACTGACCAACTCACCTTGGGCGGCATACGAGAAGGCGTCGAAAGAGAGCAACGGCGGCGCGAAGAGCAACGGCAGCGACCACCACCACACGGTGCCGCGGGTCAGCGGACGGTGCGCCTTCGACGGCCGTAGCCGCAACCACGCGTCCAGGAGAATGACGACACCGATGAGCATGGCGCCAGTGGCGACGATCCGGCCGGGCACCGTGGTCTGGAGCAGCCCGATTCCCGGCAGATCGCGAAACAGGTTCGAGTTGGGCATGGTCGACGGACCGAACGCCCCGATCAGGATGAGCAGACTCCCCAGCGTTCCCCATCGGGTAATCCGGTCACCCCAGGAATAGCCGATGTCGTCGAGTTCACGCCGCACCCGGGCGGCCCACGTCGTCGGGGCACTATGGGAGCGGTCGGGACCCGGGGAGGAGGTCATCGCGCTCCGCTCGTCGAGGCGGCTGGTGAGATCCCCACCTTAGCCCGCGGATCTATCCGGCCGAGTATGCCGTCGCACCGCCAGGCCAACGGTCAGCACGCCCACCGCGAGCAGGCCGGCAGCGGCGTTCAGGGCGGAAAACCCGGGTCCTCCGACGATGAGCCCGGCCACGGCCCCGCCCACCGCCGCGGTGAGACTGGTCAGCAGGTCGGTGACCCCTTGGATGGCCGGACGAGTGTGCGGCGTGGAGGCCGCCGTCACCAGGGTCGAGCAGGCGATCGTGCCTAGTGACCAGCCCACGCCCAAGAGGAACAAGCCCGCACCGAGACTCCACGACGCTCCGGCATGCGACGTGCCGGACAACACGAGAGAGGCGATCAGGACGATCGCACCAAGGCCGAGGATCGGGCCGCTCCCCCAGCGGTCGACAGCCATGCCGACCAGGGGTGAGAAAACATACATGCCCAGGATGTGGACGCTGATCACCAAACCGATGATCTCCAAGGCGGCATGGCCGTGATCCATATGAATCGGAGTCATCACCATGACGGACACCATGACAGCGTGGCTGAGCGCCATGCCGAGGGCGGCCAGGCGCAAGAGCCGATTCTCGCGGAGCATCAGCCAACCAGAGGCTCGCGTTGCCGACGCTGCCCCGGCTGGACCGTCTTTGAGATGCTCGGCCCGGGCGATGAGAAGTGGGTCCGGCCGGAGGCGGCTGAGCATGACGATCAGGGCGGCGATCATGCCCACTCCGGAGAACAGATAGGCGCCCGTCAGTGGAGGCAAGCCGACGATGGCCGCCACCGACTTGCCCGGCCCGGACAGGTTGGGTCCGAGCACCGAACCGATCGTGGTCGCCCAGACGACCAAGGACAGGTCGCGGCCCCGATGGGTCGGCATCGATAGGTCGGTCGCGGCATACCGGCTCTGGTTGTTGGCTGCGGTGGTCGCGCCGAGGAAGACCGCTCCTACGAGGAGCAACGGGAAGATGCGCAGGACGCCGGCGAGGATCGACAACGCAGTCCCGAGGATGCCAAGTGCATACCCCAATGAGAGGCCGATCCGTCGGCCGCGGTCGTCCATCACGCGAGCGAGCAGGAGGGTGACGAGGGCGGTCCCGAGCACGGCTGCCGTCTGCGCCAGCCCGGCGAGCGACTCGACACCCGAGACGTCCTTGGCGAGCATGGCGTTGACCGAAATGGCGGCCCCGACCCCGAGGCCACCGAGCACCTGGGTGGTGACGAGGGTGGCCAGGGTGCGCCGCTGCACCTCGACGGGGCCGGTCGGTGTGGTGATCACCGGCCGAGTCTGCCAGGCGGAACCGACGCACGGCTGCGGTGTCCGCTAGCTACGCTGCCCACGGAGCCAACGCAGGCAGCGCATGAGGTTCGCGAGGATCGGAGGCTGACGTGTTCGGCAAGGTGTTGGTAGCCAATCGCGGCGAGATCGCCGTCCGAGCGTTTCGGGCCGCCACGGAGTTGGGCGCCAAGACCGTTGCGGTCTTCCCACATGAGGACCGGGCCAGCGAGCACCGGCTCAAGGCCGACGAGGCGTACGAGATAGGGGAGCCGGGCCACCCGGTCCGGGCCTACCTCAATCCGCAGGCCATCGTCGACGTCGCCGTCGCCTGCGGCGCCGAGGCGATCTATCCGGGCTACGGCTTCCTGTCCGAGAACCCCGACCTTGCCGCGGCCTGCGATGCCGCTGGCGTCGTGTTTGTCGGACCGCCCGCCGCCGTCCTGCACCTCACCGGGAACAAGTCCCGGGCCATTGACGCGGCGCGTCGAGCTGGCTTGCCTACCCTGCGCAGTTGTCCACCGAGCACAGAGGAGGCAACTCTGCTCGCCGGCGCGCAGGACATCGGATTCCCTGTCTTCGTCAAGGCCGTCGCCGGCGGGGGCGGACGCGGGATGCGGCGGGTTGACGATGCGGCAGACCTGCCCGCGGCTCTTGCCGCCGCCATGCGTGAGGCCGAGTCGGCCTTCGGTGACCCGACGGTCTTCATCGAGGAAGCGGTCGTTCGCCCGCGGCACATCGAGGTGCAGATCCTTGCCGACGCCACCGGCCAGGTGGTGCACCTGTTCGAACGCGACTGTTCGGTCCAGCGACGCCACCAGAAAGTCGTCGAGATCGCCCCGGCCCCCAACCTCGACCCGGCCCTGCGCGAGCGGATGTGCGCTGACGCCGTCGCCTTCGCCCGCGAGATCGGATATGTCAACGCCGGCACCGTGGAGTTCCTCCTGGCCGAGAATGGGCGCTACGTCTTCATCGAGATGAACCCGCGTATCCAGGTGGAGCACACGGTGACCGAGGAAGTCACCGACATCGATCTCGTGGCCGCTCAATTGCGCATCGCGTCCGGCGAGACCCTGGCCGACCTGGGGATCAGTCAGGACACCCTCACGCTGCGCGGCGCGGCGCTGCAGTGTCGGATCACGACCGAGGACCCCGCGAACGAGTTCCGTCCCGACACCGGTGAGATCACGGCATACCGGAGCGCGGGTGGCTCGGGAGTGCGACTGGACGGTGGCACGGTCTTCGTGGGCGCCCAGGTGAGCCCGCACTTCGACTCGATGCTCGTCAAACTCACCTGTCGTGGGCGCGACTTCGCGACGGCGGTGACCCGAGCCCGGCGGGCCTTGGCGGAGTTTCGGATCCGCGGGGTCTCGACGAACATCCCCTTCCTGCAGGGGGTCTTGGAGGAGCCCGACTTCGTTGCGGGCCGTGCGACGACATCGTTCATCGACGAACGGCCCCAGCTGCGCACCGCCCGCACCCCGCACGATCGTGGCACCAAACTGCTCACCTATCTCGCGGACGTCACCGTCAACCAGCCGCACGGCCCGTCGCGCAGCCGCATCTCCCCGCGCTCCAAACTCCCCACCATCGATCCGTATGCCGCCCCGCGCACCGGAGGCGTCGACCGACTGCGGGAGTTGGGACCGGAGCGGTTCGCGGCGGACCTGCGCGCCCAGGCCCCGGTCGCCGTCACCGACACGACCTTCCGCGACGCCCACCAGTCGCTGCTCGCCACCCGAGTCCGCACCCGCGACCTGCTCCACGTCGCACCCCACGTCGCACGGCTCACCCCGCAATTGTTGTCGGTCGAGGCGTGGGGCGGGGCGACCTATGATGTCGCCCTGCGGTTCCTCGCCGAAGACCCTTGGGACCGGTTGGGGGCATTGCGCGAGGCGATGCCCAACCTGCCGCTGCAGATGCTGTTGCGCGGTCGCAACACCGTCGGCTACACCCCCTATCCGACGACAGTCACCGATGCCTTCGTCGCCGAAGCCGCCCGCACCGGCATCGACATCTTCCGGATCTTCGACTCGCTCAACGACGTCTCCCAGATGCGCCCAGCCATCGATGCGGTCCGCGCGACCGGGACGGCGATCGCGGAAGTGGCGCTGTGCTACACCTCCGACCTGACCAACCCCGCCGAACGGCTCTACACCCTGGACTACTACCTGCGTCTGGCCGAGGCGATCGTCGAGGCCGGCGCGCATGTCATTGCCATCAAGGACATGGCCGGCCTGCTGCGTGCCCCGGCCGCCCGAACGCTGGTGACCGCCCTTCGGAACCGCTTCGACGTGCCCGTGCACTTGCACACCCACGACACAGCCGGTGGTCAGCTCGCGACGCTGTTGGCCGCCATCGATGCCGGAGTGGACGCCGTCGACGTCGCATCCTCGTCGATGGCGGGCACGACGAGCCAACCACCGATGTCGGCACTTGTGGCCGCGACCAACGGAACAGCCCGCGAGACGGGTCTGGACTTGGCAGCGGTCTGTTCGCTCGAGCCCTACTGGGAGGCGATGCGAACTCTCTATCGCCCGTTCGAGTCCGGGCTCCCCTCGCCGACCGGCCGCGTCTACACCCACGAGATCCCCGGGGGCCAGTTATCCAATCTGCGGCAGCAGGCCATCGCACTCGGGCTCGGCGACCGCTTCGAGGCCATCGAGAACATGTATGCCGCGGCCAACGCCATCCTGGGCAACATTGTCAAGGTGACCCCGTCCTCGAAGGTCGTCGGAGACTTGGCCTTGGCCCTGGTCGGCGCGGGAGCCGACCCGGCCGACTTCGAAGCCAACCCCACGGCATACGACATCCCGGACTCGGTCATCGGCTTCCTCGGCGGTGAGCTGGGCGACCCACCTGGTGGCTGGCCCGAGCCGTTCCGGACCAAGGCACTGGCTGGGCGGACTCTGAAGCGGGCCGAGACCGAGCTGGCCCCCTCGGACCTCGCGGCTTTGTCGGTGAACCCCCGAGCGACGCTCAACCGACTGCTCTTTCCCGGACCGACCAAGGAGTTCCTCGCTTCGCGTGAGTCCTATTCGGACCTGTCCATCCTGGGCACCGTCGAGTATCTGCACGGTTTGGTGCCTGGCGAGGAGCACACCGTCGACCTGGAGCCGGGCAAGCGCATCATCATCGCGCTGTTGTCGGTGTCCGAGCCGGACGAACGTGGCTTCCGCACGGTCATGTGCACCCTTAACGGGCAACTGCGTCCCGTGCAGGTTCGTGACAAGGCGGTGCTGGTCGACGTCCGACAAGCCGAGCGGGCCGACCCGGCCAACAAGGGGCACATCGCCGCGCCGTTCGCCGGCGTGGTCCACCCGGCTGTGGCTGAGGGCGACGTCGTCGCTGCCGGCTCGGCAGTGGCCACCATCGAGGCGATGAAGATGGAGGCGTCGATCACCACGCCCGTCGGTGGCGTCATCGAGCGGGTCGCCATCGGAGGCCACACCCAGGTCGACGGTGGAGATCTCATTCTCGTTGTCCGGGTCGGCGAGCCGCCGGCACCTAAGGCCCCGGAGACCGAAGCTTCAGCCGGCTAGCCGCGCCACACTCACCATGAGCCTGAGGAGGACCCGCCTACCCCACCGCCGGAGAACGACCCGCCAGAACTGCCAAACCCGGACCCACCGGATGAACCGGGCGTGGACTGGAACGTGCCGCTGGCCGTCGTCGAAAACGAGTCGACCCCGTCGACGATGCTGCCGAAGTCGGGGAAGAGCGTGCCATGGTAGATGTACCAGTCCGGCATGATGACGACCTGACCGGCCGCCGCCGCAGCGGCTGCGATCTCTTGAAAGGTCTTGGCCCACCGGTCTGCGACGCCGAAGACGATGGCGAAGGGCAGATACCGCGAGAAGATCTCCTGCGCCTCCTCCCAGCGGATCTGGTTGGCCTCAGCGGTGACGAGGTACTGGCGGAAGCCCAACGATTGGGCCAGCACAGCCGAGCCGGCCGCGGTCTTGGCCGCCATTCGAGCGCCGAGCAACTGGATGACGAACCCGGCCAGCAGCAGCCCAGCGCCGAGCACCCACCCCGATGGGACGGGCAGCGAGAGGCCGCTGGTCGCATCGATGCCCCGCGAGATCGACCCGTAGGCGAAAAGTGTCACCAAGCCGCTGCCCATGACGAAGAAGCCCAATCCCCGCCACGCCATCCGCTGACTCTGCGGGGACTTGCGGAACCAACGGCGCGAGAGGACCTCGTCGTACATGAGGTCCTTGGTCGCTGACA
Source organism: Dermatophilaceae bacterium (assembly GCA_044220725.1). Classification (GTDB taxonomy): domain Bacteria; phylum Actinomycetota; class Actinomycetes; order Actinomycetales; family Dermatophilaceae; genus Phosphoribacter. Next base: position 19,303 of record JBGAQN010000052.1, on the reverse strand, counting down.
GGGTTCCGGCGAAGTGGTTCTTGAGATCCGACAGCAGCACCGGGCTACCTTGGAGGAACAGCCCGTTCAACACGTTCGCTTCGTAGGGGCGCAGCGGTTCGCTTTCGCTGGGCGACAGCTGGGTCAGGCGCCAGTCGGTGCGTGCGAACATCCCCCCACCTTCGACCTCCTCGATGCGCAGATATCCGCGCACCGCGAGATCGATGACGGTTGCCGACACGTCGAGCGTGTCCGCGGATTCGTCGATGACCGTTCCCACGAGGCCGGGCTGCACGCCGGGTGGCGGGGTGAACTGCACTGCCACAGGGGGGGTCCGCCCTCGTCGCGTCGGCGCGGGCGGGACTGAAGGTATGCCGCCCCGGTCAGCACCACTGGCGCCGGGGGTGAGGCCAGGAGTCAGACCGGCATACCACTCGTCGCGTCCCCGGGTGGCCACGAGAGCCCCCATCGTCACCAAGGCGAGGATCGGCGCGAGGACACCACCGGCCAGCGACGCCCACGAAGCCACCCTGGCAACGCCCTCGTCCAAGCCCGAGCCTGGGCCTGCGTCGGAGGATCCGGTGCGGATGTCCGGGGTGATCGCGGTGAAGGCAGACAGCGGGTAGCGGGTAGCGATCGTCAGGTTCTCCCGCGCCGCCAGACCGGTCACCGTGAAGCGGGCCGTTGTCCCGCCAGTGGCGGAATCGCAGGCGGCGCCGACTCCTCGGGTGCAGCGCACGTCCGTCGTCGGCGCAGGGGCAGTGACTGAAATCGTCACCCGGTCCTTGGGGACGGTGTCGTCCTTGACGACGTTGTAGTAAAGCTCGGCAGTCTGCGAGTCGATGAAGGGGTTGAGGACGTTGGCGAGGTGATAACTGACGACATAGGTGTGTGTGCCGCTGACGGTCACCGACGGTGACCCGACCCGGATGGTGATCTCGGCACCACTGTCGATGAGTTGGACGCTCGCGTTGGCTCCGGTCGGGCTGGTGACCCGAACGCCGGACAACCCGAGATAACGGTAGACGTCCGGCCGGCCGTCTACGCCCTGGCGCACGGTGATCGTGCGAAAGATCCCCCGGCGCGCTCCCGAGCTCGTGTCGAAGCTGTAGTGGATCGTCTCGGTGACCGCGATGCCACCGTCCTTGTCGACTGCGAAGACGGAGTCGAAACCCGTCATCCGGTCGGCCCCGGCGAGGCTGGTTGGGTTCGCGGCCCACGCGGTGGTCATCGAGTGCCGCGGCACGCCTGGTGACGCCGCTGCCGCCGGCGCAGATAACACCCCTGCCAGGGCGAACACCATGAGGTATGCCGCCCCGAGTGCGAAGACCGCGGCATACCCACGGGGTCGGCGCGTCACCGCTCACTCCGGGTGTACATGGCGCGCTCGGCCTCGCGCTTGTCTTGGCGCTCGCGCAGCGCGTGCCGCTTGTCATACTCCCGCTTGCCGGTGGCTAGCGCGATCTCGACCTTGGCTCGGCCGTCCTTGAAATAGACGGCGAGTGGAACGATCGTGCGGCCCTTCTCTCGAGTCTTCGTGGCGATCTTGATCAGTTCTTCCCGGTGCAGGAGAAGCTTGCGGCGTCGGCGCGGAGCGTGGTTGGTCCAAGTACCTTGGCTGTATTCGGGGATGTGCACGCCTTCGAGCCACAGCTCGTCACCGCTGAACTGCGCGAACCCGTCGATCAGAGAGCAGCGGCCGGCCCGGAGGGCCTTGACCTCGGTGCCCATGAGGGAGATGCCCGCTTCGAAGATGTCCTCGATGTGGTAGTCGTGGCGCGCTTTGCGGTTGCTCGCGACGACCTTGCGGCCGCGTTCCTTGACCACGTCGGTGTTCCTCCCTCTGACCGGTCGGGAGGGTCAACGCTACCTGGCTACAGCCAGTTGCGTGGATTGACGAACTGGCCGTCCTCCAATGCCTCGAAGTGCAGGTGGCACCCGGTCGAGTTGCCGGTCGTGCCGGTGTAGCCGATGAGCTGGCCTCGGGACACCGAGCCGCCGCGCTCGACGAACCCACTGAGGTGGTTGTAGGTCGTCGCGAGGCTGACGCCTTTGTGGATGCCGTGGGCGATCACGATCTGGTTCCCGCGACCACCGGCCCAGCCCGCTTTGATGACCGTGCCAGGCGCGGCGGCATACACCGGCTGGCTGCAGCCATTGGCGAAGTCCAAGCCGGTGTGCAATCGCCAGATGTGCAGGATCGGGTGCAGGCGCATGCCGAACTCGGAGGACGTCCGTCCACCCACCAACGGACGGCTCAGATATCCGGACCGCGCTTCCGCCGGGCTCGTCGAAGGGCTGGGGGCGGGCACAACGACCGGTTTCCCGGTCTTCTTCGCCTCTTCTTCGGCCGCTTTGATGGCGGCCTGGCGGGCGGCCTCCTCGGCCGCCTTCCGGGCGGCTTCTCGTTCCCTGGCGATCCGGGCCTGCTCGATGAGCAGGTCCTGGAGCCGCTTCTGTTCGGCCTCGGCCTCGGCGAGCTCGGCCAACTCCTGCGCCTTGCGCCCTTCGATATCTGCGGCGAACCCCGCCTGTTGGGTGACCAGGGTGTCCAACGCCGTCTTGGACACTTCAGCCTCTTTGCGGGCACTCTCGGCCGCTGTCAGGGCCTCCTGGGCCTGTCGCTTGAGGTCAGCCACCTCCACCTGGACGGCGTCGAGATAGGCCTGATTGGCATTCGCGTCTGCCTTGGCCGCCGCCAAATCGTTGAGCGCCTGGTTGGTCAGCGACGTCACGGTGTCGGCGAGAACCAGCCGAGTGGCGAAGTCATCAGCGCTCGTGGCTCCCAGAGCCACCGACAGTTGTCCGACCGATCCGCCCTGGAAGAGATCAGCGGCAAAGGCGTCGAGCGTCCGTTGGGTGTGCTCCCGGGTCACCGTGGTCCGCGTGATCGACTCTTGAGCCCGGGCGGCATTGGCCTCGGCCACGCCCAGTGCGGCACTCGCCTCGGCATGGCGCTGGGTGGCCGCTCGGGCTGAGTTCTGCGCGGCAGCGAGCCGAGTTCTGGCTGCGGGCAGTTGGGCCCGGGTCTGTTCCAGCGCGAGATAAGCCTTCGACAGCTCGGCCGAGGTCTCTTCGAGGGCATCGTGGAGGTCGGACACGGCCGCGTCGGCGGCCTTCTTGTCGTCCACGGTGTCCGCGGCGGCCATGGGGCTCGAAAGCGCGCCGACAACGGACAAAGCGACGAGCCCGGCCACGCCCACGCGAGTGCCGAGACGCCGTGTCCTCGCGCGTGACACCAGTCCCTGGAACATCATCAGCACCTTTGGTACCACAAGAAACACGAACTGGCCACCTGATCGGACCTGTGAATCGGATGTCTATCCGGGATCACCCTCGCGCCCTCGTTCAGACACGCAGGTATCGGCGCAGGGTGAACCACGAGGTCAGCACGGCGACCAGGGCCACCCCGCCAACGACCCAGGGCGCGACGGCAAGGACGTCGGACATGCCGATGAATGCCGTGTCCAAGAGCGCTTTGCTGAGGTATCCGCCCACCCCGTAGCGCACGGTCGCCCACAGCAGGCCCATTGCCAACGCTGCCCCAGCCAGGGCAGCGACGAGCGTCTCAAGGATGAAGGGCAACTGAATGGTGGCGTTCGAGGCCCCAACCAGCCGCATGATCCCGGTCTCCCGGCGCCGCGAAAACGCGGTCTGGCGAATCGTCGTGGCCATGAGCAGGATCGCGCACAACACCATCAGGGCCGACAAGGCGATGGCGCCCCACGAAACCGCGTTCATGAAAGCGAAGAACCGGTCGAGCAACTGCTTCTGATCCTGAACTCGCCCGACACCCGGCGCGCCTTGGAAGGACGAGACGATGACGTCATATTTCGCCGCGTCGGTCAACGAAACACGGAACGAATCGGCGAATGCCCGCTCCGTCGCCTGCTCGGCCAATGGTGAGTTCTTGAATTGCTCCTTGAACCGCTTGAAGGCTTCGCCCTGGCTCTCATAGAAGATTTCCCGGACGGGAGGCTTCATCTGCTCAAGTTGAGCGCGGATCTGCTCTCGTTGAGTGGTTGTCGTCGCCTTGCCCGCGCAGGCGGCATACTGCGAGCCCTCGACACAGAGGAAGATCGAGACCTGAACTCGGTCGTACCAGTAGTCCTTCATCGTGTCGACCTGGCGCTGGGCGAGCAGACCAAGACCCAGCAAATACATGGAGATCATTGTCACGAGAATGACCGATACGGCCATCGAGAGATTTCGGCGTAATCCGGTGGCCAACTCGCCGAGGACAAATCCGGCCCGCATCAGCGCTGCTCCTCGTTCCGCGTCGCATCCTCGTCGTCCGGGTCGGCGATCCGCACCACCGGAATGGCCGAAGTCGTCGTCCCGTAGTCACCGTCAGCCTCGTCCCGAACCAGTTTGCCAGCGTCAAGTTCGACCACCCGTTTGTGGAACTCGTTGACAATCTCGTGATCGTGGGTAGCCATGACGACCGTTGTGCCCGTGCGATTGATCCTTTCAAGTAGTCGGACGATTTCCCGGCTCGTCGACGGATCGAGGTTCCCCGTCGGCTCGTCGGCCAACAGGATGGTCGGCTTGTTGACGATGGCCCGGGCGATGGCGACTCGCTGTTGCTCACCGCCGGACAACTGGTGTGGCAGCCTCTTCTCCTTGCCTTCCAGCCCGACAACCCGCAACGTTTCGGGCACCGTTTGACGGATGATGCCTCGGGACTTGCCGATGACCTGGAGTGCGAAGGCGACATTCTGGAAGACCGTCTTATTGGGCAGCAGGCGGAAGTCCTGGAACACCGTCCCAATCTCGCGACGAAGCATCGGCACACGCCCATCGGGCAGGGTGCGCAACTCTCGTCCGGCCACCAGCACCTGGCCCGACGTGGGCCGCTCTTCGCGGATCGCCAATCGGAGCATGGTCGATTTGCCGGACCCCGAACTGCCGACGATGAAGACGAACTCACCCCGCTCGACCTCCAGGGAGACCTCGGACAACGCCGGTCTGGTGGCCTTGGGGTAGGTCTTGGTGACGGAATCGAACAGGATCATGCGTGCGAATTCTCCGGTTGGGGGAGCCTGGCGCCGCGCGCCAGCGCGCCCGGTGTGTTTCGAGAGTAGTTGAGTGACGGGAGAAACCACAGTTACGCGCGTGACTGGCGTGGCGTGGCCGTATGCCGCAGAGCGAGGGCCGACCGCGGAGGGGGACCGACCGCGAGTGGGGGCCGACCGTGACGCGGGCGGCACACCGTCCAGGACGGCCATGGCGAAACCGCGTTGCAGCTCCGCTTCGCCTCAGTTATCTTGATATCAAGATACTTTGTGAGAGGACGACCGTGACCAGCCAGGGCGGCGAGCAAGCGCTGACCCGACGCGGCATACCTCTGGACCCCCAGCTTCGCGTTCTGGCCATCGGAGCCTTTGCCACCCGCTTCGGAAGCGGCGCGGTCATGACGACCTCGGCGATCTTCTTCACCCGTCAGCAGGGCTTCACTCCTGCGCAGGTGGCGCTCGCGGTCTCAGCGGCGGCCGCGGCAGCCCTGCTCGTGGCTCTGCCCGTCGGCCACCTCGGTGACACCCACGGCCCACGAGAGGTGCTCGTGCGGCTCATGGTCGCGCTGGCCGTCACCACTCCGCTACCGGTCGTGGCCGCGACACCCTGGGCGCTCGCGGCTCTGTTGGCCGTCGAGGCGGCCCTGGCGTCCCAACAGCGGTATCGCCCTGGGGTCGGTGGCAGGTGGCGTCGCGCTCGCGGTGGACACGCGGACGGCGTACGTTGCGGCCTTCGTCCTCGCAGGGCTGTTGTCGGCCTTCGCGGCCTGGAACGGCACCCGGCTGGACCATCTTCCCGCCTATCGCCGAGCCCCCGGAGAGCCACGCTTGGGCGTGCTGCGCGATCTGCCGTTCGTCACCGTGGCCGTCAGCACATCGCTATTCTCGCTGCACTTCGTCGCGGCCGAACTGGGTCTGGCCCTGTTCATCTCGCAGAGCACGCTGGCTCCCCAGGTGATGGTCGCCGTGCTCATGCTCGTCAACACGGTGGCGGTGGCCACGTTCCAAGTCCGGCTGTCCCGGTCTGCGGACTCGGTCACCACGGGCGGGCGCGCGTTGATCCGCGGCGGCCTGCTCATCGCTATGGGCTTCGCCCTGTTTGGGCTGGCCGAGGGCAGCTCAGCGACCGTGGCCGTCGTCGTCCTGCTCGCCGGTGCCGGCATTCATGTCGTCGGCGAGATGATCGGTTCGGGCGGTCAATGGGCCCTGCAGATGGGTTTGGCGCCGCATGAACGGCAGGGGCAGTACCAGGGCTTCGCCAGCCTCGGCTTCGCCCTGATGAACGTCATCGGGCCCCCGCTGGTCACGCTGTTGTGCGTCCACGGCGGGCGGGTCGGCTGGCTGGTCATGGGCGCGATCGTTCTCGCGTCCGGGATCGCCGCGCAGTTGCTGGCACGGTGGGCGTTGGCCAACCGGGCGGCATACGGAGTGACGACGCACTCGGGCTGAGCGGCCGGTGACATGCGCGCGGCCGGTATGCCGTCCGCTCACCTCCCAGACTCAGCCGCCGGACTTCTCCAGGTTCAGCCGCGATACCCGGCCTCAGCCGCCGGACTTCTCCAGGTTGCGCTTCCAGCGGATGCCGGCCTCAATGAAGTCGTCGATGTCGCCGTCGAAAACCGCCGCCGGGTTGCCGACCTCGTGGTCGGTGCGCAGGTCCTTGACCATCTGGTAGGGCTGCAGGACATAGGAGCGCATCTGGTCGCCCCAGCTGGCCTTGACGTCGCCGGCCATCTCCTTGCGGGTCGCTGCCTCTTCCGCCTTCTTCTGCAGTAACAGCCGAGACTGCAGGACTCGCAGGGCCGCGGCCCGGTTCTGGATCTGCGACTTCTCGTTCTGCATCGACACGACGATGCCCGTCGGGAGGTGGGTCATCCGGACCGCCGAGTCGGTCGTGTTGACGCTCTGCCCGCCGGGGCCGGAGGAGCGGAAGACGTCGATCTTCAACTCGTTCTCGGGGATGTCGATGTGGTCGGTCTGTTCGATGAGCGGGACCACCTCCACGGCTGCGAACGAGGTCTGGCGACGGCCCTGGTTGTCGAACGGGCTGATCCGCACGAGCCGGTGGGTGCCGGCCTCGACCGACAGGTTGCCGAACGCATAGGGCACCTTGACCTCGAAGGTCGCCGACTTGAGCCCGGCCTCCTCGGCGTAGCTCGTGTCGAGGACCGCGGTCGGGTAGTTGTGCCGTTCGGCCCAGCGCAGGTACATCCGCAGCAACATCTCGGCGAAGTCGGCGGCGTCCACTCCCCCAGCGCCTGAGCGGATCGTCACGACGGCTTCGCGAGCGTCCCACTCGCCGTTGAGCAGGGTGCGGACCTCGAGCTCCCCAACGTCCTTCTTCAGGGCGGCGAGCTCCCGCTCGGCCTCGGCCAGCGTGTCGGCGTCCTCCTCCTCGGTGCCCATCTCGACCAGCACCTCGAGGTCCTCGACGCGGCTGTCCATCCCGGTGACCCGGTCGCGCTCGGCGTTGGCCCGCGAGAGCGCGGAGGTCACCTGCTGGGCGTTGTCGGGGTCGTCCCAGAGGTTGGGGACGGACGCTTCGGCTTCCAGCCGCTGGATCTGGGCCGTCAGGGCATCGAGGTTGGTCACCTCGCGCACGGAATCCATCGTCGCGCGCAGGTGCTTGATCTCTTCTCCGAAGTCGACAGCCACGAGGGTCAAGCCTACGCGAGCGCCCCTGTATGCCGCGCCGCCGCCGAGCTCCCAGGACGCGCCGGGCTACGGTAAGCGCCATGCCTGCCCGAGCGTCTCGCGCCGCCGACCGAGCCCGGCGACTGCTCGATGCCCAGGTGGCCTACCACCTGGGCATGCTGACCGATGAGTCGATCGCGGCGACGGCGAGCCAGCTGGGCGAGGCACTGCTAGACGCGATGTCGCAGCACCGCCTCGTCGACCTGCTCGACCAGGAGGCCGTGGCCGATGTCGTCGCCCATCTGCTGCAAACCGTGCCCAGTAGTGCAGCGGCCGCGAGCGCGGTCGAGATTGCCACCGACCTCGCCGTGGGCGGCCCGGCCGAGCCCTTCCCGCTCGGTGCCGCGGTCGAGCGCGCCCAGGTGGATGCGCTCGTCACGCGGGCACTGGCCCTCACCCCGGCGGCCGAGCGGGTGCTCGACACGTTCGCGGAGAGTCCGCTGGTCGGGGTGGTCGCCTCGCGCTTCATGGGCCGGATCGTCGCCGAGGTCGTCCAGGCCAACCAGGCCGTCGCCTCGCGCGTTCCGGGGCTCGGCTCACTTGTGTCTTTCGGGACGAGCACCGCGACGCGGCTCAGGGGCGCGGCGGACAAGCAGTTCGAGGCCATCCTCGGCGACACGGTCGGCAAAGGCGGCACGTATGCCGTGCGCCGCCTCAACCGGATCCTCGTCGACACCCTGCGCGACCCGACGACCCGCGAGGCGGCGCTGCAGGTCTGGGACCATCTCGCCCGGGAGCCCGTCGCGGGCCTGGGTGCGCTTGCCTCGCGGGACCAGATCGCGGACCTCGTCTGCGCCGGTCACGACCTGGTGGCCACCACCGCCGGGACCCCGTATGCCGCCCACCTCGCCGACGCCCTCGTGGACGCATTGTTCGACTGGTTCGGCGGATACACCGTGGCCGAGGTGCTCGACGCCCTCGACCTACGCTCAGCCGACATCGTCGATCACCTGACCCGCCTGAGTTCAGGTGTTGTCACTGCCTTGCGGGACAGCGGCGACCTCGAACGTCTCCTCCGCGCCCGCCTGGAACCCTTCTACACCTCTCACGAGGTGCTCGACCTGCTCGGGTGAGACTTGGTCAGGGGACGGGCAGCAGCGGCGCGCGGGCTCGCGCCTCGACCCGCACTGAGACGGTGCGCCCGAGCGCCGATAGCAGTCCGCCGGTCAACGGCAACTCCACGACACCGTCAAGGACGACCACGGCCGTGTCCGCGCTCATCGCGCCGCTGCCGTCTGCCAACTCCCAGGCGCTCACCCCCGCAGGTTTGGGCCGAGCGGCCAGGTATGCCGCCGCTGCCTCTCGCACCGAGGTCGAGCTGAGCACGACCGCTCCATCCAGTCCCTGTCGGTATGCCGCCGCGTCGTCCAGAGCATCCGCCGCGTCCAGTGCCGCCGCGTCGGCCGAGTCGACAAGTCGGACTCGCGCCAACTGCGCCGCAGTGAGGTCGACTCCGCCGACGATGAGCAGCATGGCAATGACGGTCAGACCAAGAATCAACACCGAGATCTGGCCGCGATCGACCTGGGCGCGCCACGCTCTCATCGGCCACCAAACCGGTCGACGGTAGAGACGTGGGTGGCAGACACCGGGAACGTCGCGGGCAGCGCGTCACCGATGAATCCCGGCACGAAGGGAAGCCGCACCTCGATGGTCGCCGTGACACTCACCCTTGCCTCGGGCCGCAGGCACGGCGACCCGTCGCACTGAACCGTCAGGCTGGTGTCGGCGCCGCCCTCGTCGAAGCCGAAGTCGGCGAAAGCCAGCTGGGCAGCGGCACGAGCGCGCGGCATACCGTCAGCTTCCGTCGGCGCCGTGGTCAGCGCGCGTCCGGCCTCCCGAGCTGCAGTGGTGGCCGAATAGGCAGCTGCCTGCACCTGGGCCAAGGTCACCACGAGATAGACCAGTGGGAGCATCATGAGCACTCCCAGGAAGACGAACTCGACCACAGCGCGGCCGCTTTCGCGGCTGTCCAGGCGCAAGCGCAGCCATCGCTCGGCCTTCCGCTCCAGCGTCATGGCTGGGCCACCTGCCGTTCGTCGAAGGCTCGTCCGGTGACCTGCATCGTTCCCCCCGGCCCGATCAGGCCGATGACGGGCACCGGGGCCACCACGGTCACTTCGACGACCCGAACGCCTGCGTCGGTAACGGTGCGTCGGGTCCTGACGTCCTCGACGTAAGCGGGCGAGAGGGAGTCTCTCGCGAGCGCCCTGGTCCGGTCCGTCGCGTCGGACAGCGGGACGTCCGCGCGCGCGCCGAGTCGCGCCCCCTCGGCAGCACACGCGATCAGCGTGTTCCGCACGTGCAATGCCAGCCCGAGCTGAATAGCGCCCATCCCCAGCACGACGACCAGCGCGGACACCATGACGAATTCCGCCACCGCCGAACCAGACTCTCCCGACCAGCCGACGCGAGCGGATTCCGACCGTCTAGCGGCCGGTAACGCCAGCCAAGGCATCTTGGAACATCGTCGTCAGGGCCGGCCCGGCGATGAGCCACAGGGCTGACACCAGCCCGGCGGTCATGACCGTGATGAGCACCCACCCGGGAACGTCCCCTCGGTCCCGACGGGCCGCGATGACGCTACGGATGGCGCGCTGGTGTGCCCTGCACAGGATTGTCATGAGGTACCCCACAGAAGAGAAGGTGATGAGTTGCCCGCCACGGTTGTGACGAGGGTCTGGGAGGAGGGCAGCACGCCCCAGCGTGGCTGTCATGTCGACAACCGCAAGAAGGTGACACCCGGGAAGATGGCGAAGAGCACCGTCACGGGCAACACCATGAAGACGACGGGGACCATCATGGCGATCTCCTTTCGGCCACCAGCCTCCATGACGGCCCGGCGACCCGCCTCTCGGACATCTTGGGCCTGAGCCCGCAGGACCTCCGCGAGCGGAGTGCCACGCTCGACGGCGACCACCATCCCGTCGACAAATCGAGTGAGGCTGACCAGACCTGTTCGATCGGCCAGACCTTGCAGCGCCGTCGGCAGGTTCGCTCCCGCTCGGGCATCGGCCAGGCAGCGCCCGAGCTCAAGGGAGAGCTCACCTCGGGACATGCGGCATACGCGGTCCAAGGCCCCGGCCGCGCCCTCGCCAGCGCTGACCGCCAGCGCGAGCAATTCAGCCACGGTGGGGAACTCCGCGAGCATGGTCTCCTCGCGCGCCCTCGCTTGGCGGGACAACCATTGGTCTCGCGCCAGCAGCCCGGAGAGAGCGCTGACGAGCACGAGGACCACGACGGGCAGCACAGCGGCACCTCGGGTGAGGATGGCCACCACTGCTAGGGCCGACCCCGCTGCCCCACCGAGCGCTGCCCAGATCACTTGTTCGCCACGGAATGCTTCGACGTCCGGCGGCAACCCAGCTCGCTGGAGGCGCTGTCGCACCGACGTCGAGCCGCCCAGGATCCGGTCCACCCATCGACCGATGTCTCGGATAGCGGGTCCGAGCACTGCTCCTTGCCAACTCGACGACCGGGGCCCAGCCAACAGAGTGGACGGAGGTAAGAGGTCTCGCAGGTAGGGGGCCAAGCGAGATTCCAAAGTCGGGCGGCGGGCCGAGGCCAAGCCCCAGCCGACGAAAACCAACCCCACGCCAAAGGCCGCCCCCGCGAGGGCGCCCACCCAGGACCAGCCACCCAGGCCGCTCACCTCAACACTCGCTCGTCTTCGGGTAACCGACCGATCCGCACCATCAGGCGATACGCCACAACGGTGACCACGGCACCGACAGCGAGCACCACCGTGCCGGCCGCGCTGGAGTAGGCGCGCAGCGAGTCGCGCTGCAGGGCCATCATGGCCAGCACCACCCAGGGAGCGGCGCTGGCGAGTCGAGCTGCGTTAATTGTCCAACTTTGCCTGGTTTCCAACTCGGCCCGGGTTCGGGCGTCTTCACGGAGGAAGACCGACAGGGTTCGCAGGACTCGGCCGAGATCGGAGCCCCCCACCTCGCGGGCGATTCGCAGCGACTCGACGAGTCGGTCACCGACCGGATCGGCGAGCCTGTCCTTGAGTCGGGTCAGACACTCGTGGAAGCGACCGCTGGCGCGATAGTCCTCGGCGAAAGCGGCGAAGTGCGGCCGCAGCTCCTCAGGACCACGGATGGCCAATTGGCTCAAGGCCTCTGGGAGCGCGAGGCCGGCCCGAACTGCCGAGGCGATGTTGTCCACGGCGTCGGGCCACACATCTCGAAGCGCGGTGCGGCGGTGGCGGGCCCTGCGCACGACCCACGCCCACGGGCCGTAGCCTCCTATCGCCCCGAAACAGAAGGCAATCGACAGGACCCGGGTCAGTGAATAGCCCATGAGGAAGACCACGAGGAAGACGACGAGGCAGGCCAGCACGAGTTGCCCGGGCGAGACGGTGTTGAATCCGGCCTGGACAAGGTAGTCCTGAACGCGGTCCTTGAACGTCGGCCTGCTGGCCCGCGGAGGCGGGGGCCCTTCGGGCCAGAACGACCAGTAGATGCAGAACACGCCGGCGCCCAGGAGCAGCCCGATCGCGATCGCCACCATCACGCCTCCTGTGCCAAGAGTGCCGTGATCCGAAACCCGGCGCGCTCGAAACGTTCGACATGCGGCGGGAACCCGTCAGCCCTCGTCAGCACCCCGCCTCGGGTCGTGAAGATGTCGGCCACCTCGACCACGTCGCCTTCGACCCGCCCGGGCACCGCGACGATCTCCCGAACCCGTCGGACCCCGTCCGCCTCGAGGGCGACATGCACGACGAGGTCGACGGAACTGGCGACGGTCGGCACGACGAAGCGTGGGCTGACGTTCTCACCCGCAAGAAGCGGCAAGGTGCACATCTTCGTGATCGCCTCGCGGGCCGAGTTGGCGTGCAGTGTGCACATCCCGGGCAGACCGGAGTTGAGGGCGATGAGCAAGTCGAGGCTCTCCGCCTGTCGGACCTCTCCAACGATGATCCGGGACGGTCGCATCCGCAGCGCCTCCGTCACCAGCCGTCGCAACGGCACGGCACCCGTTCCCTCCAGGCTGGGTTGGCGGCACTGCATTCCTGCCACATCGCGTAAGGGGATCTTGAGCTCGAAGACTTCCTCACAGGTCACGACTCGCTCGCGCGGCGGGATCGCGGCCGCCAGACAGCCGAGCAACGTGGTCTTTCCGGCCTGGGTGCCTCCTGCCACGAGGATGTTGAGCCCAGCCACAACGGCCGCATCCAAGAAGGTGGCCGCGGGCCGGGTCAGCGTCCCCAACCGAACCAGGTCATCGAGGTTGTCGGCGTGCGCGACGAACTTGCGGACGTTGACATGCCAGTGGTCGCGGGTGATGTCCGGGATGACGACGTGAAGTCGGCTTCCGTCCGGCAACGTGGCGTCGACAAAGGGCGAGCTGAGGTCGACCCGCCGACCTGATGTCCGCAGCATGCGCTCGACCAGGTCGCGAATCTCGTCTGCTGTGAGCAGGGTCGTGGTGAGCTCCGCCTGACCGGCCCGGGCGACGAAGACCCGATCCGGTCCGTTGATCCAGATCTCCTCGACCTTCGGGTCCTCGAAGTAGGGCTGCAACGGCCCGTAGCCGACGACGGAGTCCAAGATCACTTTCGCCGTGGCATCCAGATCGGTGAGAACGGGCCGACCGGCGCGCATGGATCTGTCGTCAAAATCGCGAACTGCCTTGCGCACCAACGCGTCGATCTCGTGCTGGTGGCGCGCCGGATCGAGCCCAGAGCGGCGGATCACATCACGCACTTCGCCCTCGACCTGGACGTCGACGTCCGCCACCCCTCCTCCTTTCGCCCGATCTGTCCACCAAGATACTGATGAGCGGCTTTGCGTCCTATACATCCCTCTTGGCCCTGTGGATAACTTCAGCGGGACGTCGGCTCGGTCCGCTACACATCGGGTATGCCGTGTCACCCCGCTTCCGCAGGTCAGCCATGCGCCTGCACCTAAGCCTCGTCGAGCCGGCGGCCGAGGCTCGCCCGACGCAGGTCACCATCGACGCCATCCCGGGCGCGTGTTTACGCGACCTCTTGGAGGCTCTCGGCCCGGGCCTGAACACATCGGCTGCCCTGTCGCCCGAAGCCAGCGTGACAGTCGATTCCCTTGGCGTCCCGCTGACCACGACCCTTGGATTGCCCCCGCTGCTCGACGGTGCGCACCTGACGATCCGCTCGTCGCTCGGCTGTGCCTGGACTGCGGCTCGACCCCCCGCCACGTCGCCCGGATTGCTGGAACTGCACGCAATCGGCGGACCGGACACCGGGCTCATCCACGACCTGCGCCCGGGGCGAATGACCTTGGGCCGGGGAGCCCAGGCTCACCTTCGGGTCCGGGACCCCAGCCTGTCTCGGATCCACGCCGAATTGACCGTCACCGGTCGCTCGGTCACCGTGCGCGACGTCGACTCGACCAACGGAACGTCCGTGGACGGCATACCCATTGGCCCGACGCCCAGCCCCGTTGCGCCTGGGGCGCAGTTGCGCACCGGCGACTCCCGGTGGGAGGTCCGCACCCCGGTCGCCGTCTTCGCCACCACGCGACCCGACGGGCAAGGCCACCTGCTGGTCTGCCGCGGCCCACGCCGTCCGCCAATGCCAGAGGCTGAACCCATTGCCTTCCCCAGCAAGCCCGAAGCCCCGGCCCGACAGCGCCTGCCGCTGTTGGCCGCCGCTCTCCCACTCGCCCTGTCGGCGGTTCTGGCGGTGGTCATGAACTCGCCGACGATGCTGCTCTTCGGGCTGATGAGCCCAGTTCTGCTGCTGGCCACGTGGCTCTCGGATCGACGTGCTGGCCGCCGCACCTCACGGGCCGACCTGCGCCGGTATGCCGCCGCCACAGACGTAGCCGCGCGACGACTCGCCGATGCCCTCGAGACAGAACGAACCGAGCGCATTGCCGAGGACCCCGACCCGGCTCGGCAGGGCAGCCTGGCCAAGGGGCCCTTGGCCGGGCTCTGGGACCGCACCGGCGAACCCCACGTCCGGGTGCGCGTCGGCATGGGAACAGTGTCGGCCCGCCAGACTGTGCACCAGCCACCAGATCCCGTCAGCCTCGGCGCTGCTCCCGTCGTCCTGGGCCTGGCCGCGGGTCACGCCACCGGGATCATCGGGCCTGCCGAGGCGTCGGCTCGGATGGCCCGATGGCTGATCGGGCAATTGGCGCTGCGTTATTCCCCCAACGATCTACATCTGAGCCTGGTCTCACCGGACCCGCAGTGGGGTTGGGTGACCCGGCTCCCGCACAGCCTCGCCACCGCCGACCCCGACCCTCGCCGGGCGGTCGTGCTGTGCGCGGACGGGGCCAGGTCGGCGCCGCCTTCGTGCGGACAGGACCATCTGCTCGCCCTGGCCGCGCATCGGGAGGATCTGCCCAGCACGTGCACGACGATCATCGATCTCACCGCTCACCAGGCCACAGTGAGTGCCCCCGGCCTGGAGGTCAGGGACCTGGCCCCTGACGGGGTTCCGCAGGAGTGGGCCGAGCTCGTCGCTCGACGGCTGGGCCCGCTGCGGGACGCCAACGACCCGACCCGCCGGTCTCCCATTCCGCACCGGACGACGCTTCTCGACGTGCTGGCCGCGCCCGATCAGGCCGGACTGCCCGATCTGGCCGCACGCTGGCGACGGCAGCCCCGCACCACCTTGGCGCCAATCGGCGCGACCGCAGCCGGGTCCTTCACTCTCGATCTGGTCCGGGACGGTCCACATGCCCTCGTCGCCGGCACAACCGGGGCGGGGAAGTCCGAACTGCTGGTCAGCCTCGTGGCAGCGCTGGCGGTCGGCAATCAACCTGACGAGCTGACCTTCGTCCTCATCGACTACAAGGGCGGCGCAGCATTCGGCTCCTGTCGAGCGTTACCGCACGTGGTCGGCATGGTCACCGACCTCGACCACCAACTCACCGAACGCGCCCTGGTGAGCCTCGACGCCGAGTTGAAGCGACGCGAGCGGATCTTCGCCGAGCGCGGCGTCGCCGACCTGGCGGCATACCAGCAGGTATGCCGCGCGAGCGACCCGAAGGTGGCCAGGCTCGTCATCGTCGTCGATGAGTTCCGCAGCCTCGCCGAGGAGCTGCCCGCCTTCGTCGACGGGCTCGTCCGCGTCGCCTCACTCGGCCGGTCCCTGGGCGTCCACCTGATCGTGGCCACCCAACGCCCAGGCGGCGTCGTCACCGCCGACATGCGTGCCAATCTCGGCCTGCGGATCGCCTTGCGGGTCCGGGACACCTACGACTCCATCGACGTCATCGAGAGCTCAGCGGCGGCCTCGATTGCCGAACGCACGCCTGGGCGTGCCTTCGTTGTCAGTGCGGCCACCCCCTTGACCGAGGTGCAGACCGCGTTGGCCAGCGCCCCGAGCGCGCGCACGCCGACGCCCCCGGTGCGCGTGGTCGCCATCGGCGGCGTTCCGGTTCCGTTGCCAACCTCGGCCACGGAATTGCCAACCCAACTCGACGACCTCGTCGCCTCGTGCCGGGCGGCCGTCCGAGAGCTGGGCATCCAGAGCGCGCCCACGCCGTGGCTGCCTCCCCTTGCAGCGGAGCTGACCGTCGCCGATCTTGAGCAGGGATCTGGGTGGCCCCTGCCGCTAGGTCGCCAGGACTGGCCCACCCAGCAGCGGCAAGCAGACTGGACCTGGGACCCGATCTCCGAGGGTCACCTCGCGATCGTCGGAGCCCCGCGCACCGGGCGAAGTTGCGCAGCCGGCACGGTGGCCGCCCAACTCGCCACCCGCTTCTCCCCCGATGAGATCCACTTGTATGCCGTTCACACCGGCTCGCTTGTCGGCCTGGAGGCACTACCTCACACGGTCGCCACCGTCCAAAGCTCGGAGGTGGCTCGGCTTGCCCGGATGTTGGCCGCGCTTCGTCAGGGTGAGTCAGCCGACCAGCGCGACGACGCCCTGCGCGTGCTGCTGGTGGATGACTGGGATCGTGTCTGCGAGGAGTTGGATCGATCCAGAGCCAGCCCGCTGCGAGACCAGTTGGCGGCGCTGCTCACGTTGGGACCCCGCGAGCGCCTCGCGGTTTGCCTCACCGGCGGTCGAGGAGCGCTGTCCGGCGGCCTGGGCCAGTTCGTCCCGCGCCGACTGCTCTTGTTGCCCGCGGACCCGGTCGACCTGGCGATGGCCGGGGTGCCCGCCAGGTCGGTGCCCGAACAACCGCCTCCAGGCCGAGCCATGGACGTCGGCTCCGGAGTCGAGGTGCAGATCGCCGCAGTCGGTGCCGGGCCGACGACGACGACTCGGGCGGCATACCTCAGCGCGCTCGCCGCGAAGCTAGCGAGCCAGGTCCTCGGACGTCCGCCAAGCACCTGCGTGGATCTGCCCCGGGCCATTTCGGTCGACGACTTGTCCGTGCCGGTGGGGACGCTGCCGGTCGGAACCGACGGTGAGCACGGGCTGGGGTTCCGGTTGGGGAGCGGAGAACGGCGCATCGCGGTCCTCGGGTCACCAGGAAGCGGCCGCACAACGACTCTGCGGACCCTGGCTGCTGGGCTCGCCGCGGCCGGTCGACACGTGGCCGTCATCGGCAATCCGAGCGAGTTTCCTGGTCAAGCAGTCGTTGTCGATCCGAATGACGTCGAGAGTTTGATCTCACTCCGCCGACAGCACCCTGATCTTGCCGTCCTCGTCGACGACATCGAGATGGTGGCTGACACAAGAGCCGATGCAGTCGTGCGCGAGATCCTCCGCCTGGTCGACACCGACTCCGGCGTGTTGGTCGCCGCGGGCTCGCGTCAGGATCCCTTGCGCGGTTCACGCTCGGTGCTAGCGCACATCGCGGCTGGTGGAGTCGGCATCCTGCTGGGAAGGGTGAGCCCGGGGGATGAAGCGGCGCTGGGCGTGCGCGGCACACTGTGGAGCGAAGACCTTCCCGGCCGCGGGCATCTTGTGCGGCACGGCGAGGCGACCCCAATTCAGGTGGCTCTGACCGACTTCCCTCCGCGGCGGGGTCCTAGCTGACGGTGAAGATGACCTTGCCGAACAGGTCTCCGCTCACCATGTGTTCGAAGCCGTCGCGGGCCTGCGCCAGCGGCATCACCGAGTCGATGACCGGGACGATGCCGCGCTGTTGGACGAACTGGGCGAGCCGTTCGAGCTCGGCCCGGGTGCCCATTGTCGAGCCGATGACCCGCAACTGCTTGAAGAAGATCTTGGTCAGCTCGGCCTTCGCCGGTGCGTCCCCGGACGTCGCTCCCGAGATGACGATCGCTCCGCCTGGCTTGAGCGAGTTGACCGAATGCGACCACGTCGCCGCGCCCACCGTCTCCATCACCGCGTCGACCCGCTCGGGCAGCCGCTCCCCCGACCCGAACGCCCGGTCCGCCCCGATCTCGCACGCCCGCGCCGCTTTGGCCTCGTCCCGGCTGGTCACCCACACCCGGTAGCCCGCAGCCGCACCCAACTGGATGAGCGCCGTCGCCACCCCACCGCCCGCGCCTTGCACGAGAACCGTTGCGCCAGGGGTCATTCCGCCGTTGACGAACAACATCCGGTATGCCGTGAGCCATGCCGTGGACAAACAGGCGGCGGTTTCCCACGGCATACCGTCCGGCTTGGGGACCAGGTTGTGGGTCGGGACGGCGACCTGTTCGGCGAGCGTCCCTTGGTGCAGTTCGGACAGCAAGGTGCGGCCCGGGTCGAGGGTCTCGTCACCGGCCCACCCGTCGCTGGCGACGACCGAGTGGACGATGACCTCGCGGCCCTGCTCGTCGACCCCCGCTCCGTCGCAGCCAAGGATCATCGGGAGCTTGTCGGCCGACAGCCCAACGCCCTTGAGCGACCACACGTCGTGGTGGTTGAGCCCGGCGGTGCGCAGGGTGACGACCGACCATCCGGGACGAGCCTGTGGGTCCGGTTGCTCGCCGACCTCCAGGCCGGAGAGAGGGTTGTCGCGGTCTTGGCGGGCGGCATACACAGCGAGCATGGCAACAGCCTAGGAGGGCGGGCGCGAGCGTGGTGGGGTGAGCCGCGAATCCAGCCGTGCTGTAATCGATTGGTGTCGGCATCACGGATTCGTCAAGCGGCGAGAGCCCTCGTGATCGACACGAACGACAACGTCCTGCTGGTCCGGTTCCATTGGCCGGGCCTGGGCACGGACGGCTTCTGGGCCTGCCCCGGCGGGGGCATCGACCCGGGCGAGACCCCGGTCGAGGCGTTGCGCCGGGAACTCCGCGAGGAACTGGGACTGCAGGACCCCGATATCCAGGGCGGGCTCTGGCGGCTCACCCGCATCTTCCCCATGACCGAATGGGATGGACAGTCGGAGACCTGGTTTCTGGTCCGCACCGCTCACTTCACCTCGACCCCGACGATTGATCTAGCCGCCGAGCATGTCCATGGGATTCGATGGTTCTCGCGGCAGGAGATCGCTGCGGGCGAGGTGACCTTCAGCCCGCGGGACCTCAGCACCCAGCTCGAGCGGTTCCTCGCCGAAGGGGTCCCCGCGCGGCCGTATGAGATTGCCGCCTTGCCCTAGGACCTGGTCCGGGAGACCGTCCGGCCATCGGCGCCGGCTCAGGCGGCGGTGTCGCGTTTGTCGTGGGGGTGGGTGGTGTAGGTGCGGCCGGTGGGTGCGGTCCAGGTGAGGGTGGCGTTGTCGGGGTTGAGGTGGATGGTCCAGCCGGCGTGGTGTTTGAAGCTGTGGTGG
>JBGAQN010000051.1:0-40103 GCA_044220725.1 Dermatophilaceae bacterium | reverse complement strand
TCATCGAAGGCCCCTCACACCGGCAACGTCAACACGTCACCCTTGACCAGACGAACAACGCCCAGCATGCTCACTGACACCCCCAAGCGGTCCCATGCTCGTGACAACGAGGTGGTCCCATCACGCTGGCAAGCGACACCGCTGCCCGCTTGGGCGGACTAGGAGGTGGTCGATTTGATCGGCCTCTGAGGGCACCCAGTCCTTAGGCTGCATGACGCGCAAATCCCGGACCTTCGAAAACCGAACTTCAGTCGGTGTGCCTGCGCTGACCGAAACGAAACCGAAGGTCAGATCGTCCCCTCGTAACACGACGGATTCGAGATGGTAGTCGTTGTAGAGATCGACGAGATCCCCCTGTGGAGTCTCTAGTTCAATAAGCGGGATATCGAGTGCGGGAGATTTCACTCCGTGAAACGTCATCATGTCACAAACCTCACCTAGTTAGGATTCTGTCGACGATGCGCAGGTGGGCGCGTGTTGCGGGAGCGACGGGTCCAGACGTGTAGGGGACCCGACCGTTCCGGCCCACGTGCCTCGTCTCGAACTTCACGTGTGGGGTGGGGAACCGCGAACCGGTCGATTTCTCTTAGTGTGCATGCCCCCGCAAGTCTACGGATAGTCGGCCCGTCGGCGTTTCCGCGGACCTCGACCTTGCCGGCGTTGACGGTCACCACCGTCTTCGTCCGCGTGCGGTTACGCGAGTTGCGGCCCGCGGAGATTCGTAAATTCCGGCACCCGTCCCCTGCCCGCTCGATGCCACTCCTCCGGCGTTAAGAGTCTTGTGTCGATCGCAGTCATACTTCAGGAAGAAGCCGTGGCGGCGGAGCGACTAGCCCGAAGTCTTGCGTTGGTGCCGCCGTCGGCCTTTCCTTCCGCCGAACAGGGCCTCGACTGCGGCGGCCTCCGACAGGGGCGGGCGATAAGGCCCCCCTCTAATCGTCAGGGTGAGCGGAGTTCCTCTTATCTCGACGTCAATGTGGTCGACCTCAGCCAATCCATCGCGTGCCCATTTGAGGAGATAGGCTAGGAGTGCTTCAAGAGAAGTATGAGTAAGGCCCACCTCCCACGAACTCCCGTTCTGTGTTCCAGAAGGGGCGCTGGTGGCGCTTAGCGCTAGCCTTGAAGTGCCCTCAATAATCCAAACGTCAGATAGGCCGAAGGAAAGAAGGGACAATTCGAGGAGTACAAGACTTCGAGTCTCATCGGAGACGTACAACACGATGCTTTTGAGGCCATCCGGGTAGCTGTCAACGTGGGTAGCAGGCTCCCTGGAGAAGCGCTTCACCATCTTAGATGCCAATTTGTGAGTACCTCGCCAGTTCGTGGGTTGAGCCTTTCAAGGTGGACATGACACTGCGATACGTCTCCTGGTTTCGCTCGGTACTGCCACTTCCCGTTCTGACTCCGAAGTTTGCCGGGCTCCAACTGGACTGGGTTCTTGCCGACTTTCGTTAGCGCAAGAGCTCGAGCCGGGCCCTCGCTGGAGAATGTCGCGCTCAGGTTATGTGTGGTCTTTGTCGAGAAATCAGGGAGGCGGGCCTGGCAGTTGTGGACCAGTAATTGTGCGTTGGTGATGTAGTAGTTGTGGTTGGTTTTGACTTCGAAGTTGTAGATGGTGACGTCCCGCTGGTTGCGGGTGATGCTGGTGATGGTAGTCGTGCTGTGGTTGCGTTGTTCGAGGTGGTCCCCGACTCGTAGGTCCGCGGAGAGGACCCATCCTTCGCCGTCGACGTAGAAGGGGTGTTCTTCGGTGACCCGGTGACGTATGGGGTCACCACGCTCGGGTTGGTGGCTGACTCACCGATCCAGCTCTGGTTGTCCCCGTCGCCGGAGTAGTTGGTCTTGACCGTGGTGACGCCGGGTCCTGCTTGGGGGGTGCACGTGGGGGCGTTGACCCGTCCGAGCCGGTCCAGGGTCCAGGACTGGGTCCCCACCCCAGCGATCGTCTGGGTGCGACCTTGTCGTTGTCCCAGTGGCTGCTGGCCGAAAGCGATCTCACCATCCGGCCCGGGCGACCCAACAGTTGGACGGGAGGGGAGCGGGCGGCATACCCTGTGCGCGTGGCACGTGGGCTCCTCCTTCCCTGCCGCGACGAGGCCTGATCTGACGGCCCCCCTCGTCGCGGAGACTGTCGCGCTCACCGGACAACGCGGCCGCGCCCCCCGCAGACCCGACGAGGACCCCTGATGCGCCACCCACAAACCCCTTCCCGTATGCCGTTCGGCAAGTACGTGCCGTTCCACGAGCAGATCCCGATCGACCTCCCGGACCGCACCTGGCCGACGAACCGGCTGACCAGGGCGCCACGATGGGCGGCGGTGGACCTGCGTGACGGCAACCAGGCACTCATCGACCCGATGAACTCCGAGCGCAAGAAGCGGATGTTCGACCTGCTCGTGCGGATGGGCTACAAGGACATCGAGGTCGGCTTCCCCAGCGCAAGCGAGACCGACTTCAACTTCTGCCGCGAGCTCATCGAGGGCGGCCACATCCCCGACGACGTGACGATCCAGGTGCTCACCCAGTGCCGCGACCACCTCATTGAGCGGACCTTTGACGCGATCCGCGGGTCCAAGCAGGCGATCGTCCACTTCTACAACTCGACCTCGACCCTGCAACGGCGGGTCGTCTTCGGGCTGGACCAGGACGGGATCATCGACATCGCCGTCCAGGGCGCCCGCCTGATCAAGAAGCTCGAGGAGACGATCCCCGACACAGAGATCTTCTACGAATACTCGCCGGAGTCCTTCACTGGCACCGAGCTGGACTTCGCCATGCGGATCTGCAACGCCGTCATTGACGTCATCGACCCGACGCCCGACCACAAGATGATCGTCAACCTGCCGGCAACGGTCGAGATGATCACGCCCAACGTCTATGCCGACTCGATCGAGTGGATGATCCGCCAGCTCGACCGGCGCGACTCGCTCATCGTCAGCCTGCACCCGCACAACGACCGGGGGACCGCGGTTGCGGCCGCCGAGCTCGGGCTGCTCGCCGGCGCCGACCGGATCGAAGGATGCCTGTTCGGCAACGGTGAGCGCACCGGCAACGTCGACCTGGTGACGATGGGCATGAACCTGTTCACCCAGGGCGTCGACCCCGAGATCGACTTCTCCAACATCGACGAGATCCGCCGGACCGTCGAGCACTGCAACCAGATCTCGGTCCACGAGCGCCACCCCTACGGCGGCGACCTGGTCTTCACCGCCTTCTCCGGTTCTCACCAGGACGCCATCAAGAAGGGCTTCGAGTGGCTGGAGAAGGACGCTGCGGCGGCTGGCACCGACGTCAACGGCATCCCGTGGGCGGTGCCCTACCTGCCGGTCGACCCGCACGACCTGGGCCGCAGCTATGAGGCCGTCGTGCGGGTCAACAGCCAGTCCGGCAAGGGCGGCGTCGCCTACATCATGAAGACCGAGCGCGGCATGGACCTGCCCCGTCGGCTGCAGATCGAGTTCTCCGGGGTCGTCCAGCGCGACGTCGACCAGGACGGCGGCGAGGTCACGCCCGCGGACCTGTGGCACAAGTTCGAGGACGAATACCTCCCCACGCCCGACCACCCGTGGGGCCGGTTCCGCCTGGCCACCGCCAAGGTCGAGTCGATCGAGGACGGCGACACCAGCCTGCACGTCGGGCTGCGGGACCGCTCGGCCTCCGACTCGGAGGTCACTTGGCTCGACGGTCAGGGCAACGGACCGATCGCGGCCTTCTGCTCGGTGCTCGCCCAGCTCGGCATCGACGTGCGGGTCCTGGACTATGCCGAGCATGCGATGAGCGCGGGCGGCGACGCCAAGGCCGCGGCATACGTCGAGTGCGCGGTCGGCGAGCGCGTGCTGTGGGGCGTCGGGATCGACTCCTCGATCATCACCGCCTCGCTCAAGGCGATCGTCTCCGCGGTCAACCGGGCGTTGCGCGAGGCCCGCGTCCCCGCCTGATCCGGCGCCGACCCCGCGACGGTATGCCGCCCGCTCACCCGAGTGGGCGGCATACCGCTGCGTGGGGGTGTGTGCTCAGGCGACGCCGCGCGGGCGGAACTGGATCGAGATGCGCGCCCCGACCGGCTTGGCGGTCTTGGGGATCGCGTGCTCCCAAGTGCGCTGGCACGACCCGCCCATCGTCGCCAGATCGCCGTGCCCGAGCGGGATCCGGTATGCCGTCCGCCCACCTCCGCGCGGCCGCAGACACAGCGGGCGGGCGGCGCCGAGGGACAGGATCGCCACCATCGTGTCGGTGGTGGCGCCGCGGCCGATGGTGTCGCCGTGCCAGGCGACGCTGTCGCGCCCGTCGCGGTAGAGGCACATGCCCGCGCTGGTGAAGTCTTCGCCGAGCTCGCGGTGGTAGTGCGCCGACAGCCGGTCGCGCGCCTCGTGCAGGATCGGGAGGGGGAGCGGCTCGCCGGTGCGGTAGAACCTCGTCAGGCGGGGGACGTTGACGACGTTGTCGTACATCTGGCGGCGCTCGGCCTGCCAGGGAACGGCGCTGCGCACCTGCTCGAAGAGCGCGTCCGCCCCGGTGAGCCAGCCCGGGCGCACGTCCAACCACGCGCCGAGGCCGAGGTCGATGCGCTGCACGGTGTTGCCGAGTTCGCCGAAGCTGGGCTCGTCGGCGAGGTCCAGGAGCGAACTCTGCAGGCTGATCGGCTGCGACATAGAACAAGTGTACGACTGCCGGGGGCGCGCACGCAGGACAGAGACGCCGGGGCCAGTCGTGTCGGGTGAGCGGAATCGACAACAGGGGGTGGGTTACGCTCACCAGAGCCAGGTTGTCGGCCCGGCGGGGGAGAATGGGCCGGTGCCGCTCTACCGTGACGAGGCGGTCGTCCTGCGCACCCATCAGTTGGGGGAGGCCGACCGGATCATCACGGCACTCACCCGCAGCCGCGGCAAGATCCGCACGGTCGCCAAGGGGGTCCGGCGGACCTCGTCGCGGTTCGGCGCCCGGCTGGAGCCGTTCATGGTCGTGGACCTGCAGTGCTACGAAGGCCGCAACCTCGACACGGTCACCCAAGCCGAAACCCTTGCGCCACATGGCGATGCGATCTGCCGGGACTACACGGCATACACCGCCGCGACGGCCGTCGTCGAGACCTGCGACCGGCTGACCGAGGAGGGGGAGCCGGCCACCCAACAGTTCCTGCTCGTCTCGGGGGCGATGGCGGCGCTGGCGGCGGGCGAGCACGACCCGGGGTTGGTCCTGGACGCCTACCTGCTGCGCGCCCTCGCCGTCGCGGGGTGGGCGCCGAGCTTCCACGACTGCGCCAAGTGCGGCGCGCCCGGCCCGCACCGCGCCTTCAACGTCGCCGCAGGCGGCTGCGTGTGCCCGGTATGCCGTCCGCCCGGCTCGGCCGCGCCCGCTCCGGACACGCTCCGGTTGCTCTCGGCGCTGCTCACGGGGGACTGGGTGCTGGCGGACGGGTCCGATGTGCTCAACCGGCGAGAGGGCAGTGGTCTGGTGGCGGCGTTCCTGCAGTGGCACTTGGAACGCGGTGTGCGATCCTTGCGTCTCGTGGAGCGCACGCCGTGAGCCCGATCATTGCGGCGCGTTTTCATTGCAGTCGAACGGGCTCAGGGTATGGTGCAGTATGCAAAGTTCAATGATCACCCCCCAACTGAACGCAGAGCGGTACAAAATAGAGGATCTGCTGAATTTTGTGCGAAGCGGAAAAATTCGCATTCCGAGATTTCAGAGGGGGCTCCGTTGGACTCTTTCCGACAATACTTTACTTCTTGACTCAATCTATCGCAACTATCCCATAGGCACGCTCTTGTTCTGGGAGAGGGGAGCCGATGCAGCGAAGATGATATTTGGGCCAATCGAAATCGAAGCTCCTCAGTCCACGAATGCGCTCTGGGTCGTCGATGGACAACAGCGCATCACTTCTTTGGCTGGCTCGTTGATCCCGACAAAGCAGGGAGCCAGCCAGGGAGAGTTTGACATCGTCTTCGATCTTGAGACCACTCAGTTCTCTCGGCGCCATGGACCAAGTGACACCCAGATCCCTGTTCGCGAGGCTTATGACCTACAGCGCGTGCTCGCATGGGTACGGGAAAGAGATCTTCCGCAGGAGCTCCAGCCTGCCGCTTTCAAACTGGCCGACAGGCTTCGGAACTATGAGATACCCGCCTATAAGGTTACAACCGACAGCGAGCAGGTGCTTCAGGTCATCTTCGATCGAACGAACTCATCGGGCAAGCGGATGACCAAGGGCGAGGTCTTCGGCGCTCTGAATACATCTGAATCCCGTTCCGAAGCAGATATGGGGGCACTAGAAGCAAGAATCGAAGGACTAGGTTTCGGAAAGCCACTAGCAGGTAACACACTCTCCTATTGCGTATTGGCCGTTCAGGGGCCCGACGTGTTTCGTGACTTCCGTCGCGAATTTTCATCGGAGAAGCTTCAGGCTGCAGCGATGGCCGCCACCTTTGATGCCTTTTCGCGCGTCAGGGACTTTCTTGCGGAAGACGCGGATGTGCCTCATTTCCAGCTCGTCGCCTATCAGCATCAGCTAGTTGGTCTAGTGAGATTCTTCGCGCTTCACCCCAATCCCAAGCCGTTTGTCCGGGTGCTACTGCGGCGTTGGTATTGGCAAGCAGCGGAAGTTGGTCCTCTTCCGAAGCGCGGAAATACAGGAACGTTGAAGGCCACGCTATTGGCTTGCCAAGAGGGTGACCCGTATCGGTCCGCCAGCCAACTCCTTGAACTCACAAAGCAGACGTTTTCTGAATTCCAGGTTGGTGATTCGTATAGATGGACTGAAGCTGGTACGCGCGTAGCCGTTTGTGCCCTAGCTGAACTTGGGCCAAGGAGAATCACCGACGGTGGCCGAATTGACGTCACCTACACGATAGAGCAGCTCAGGCGAGAGGCCCTGATTGCGATCGTCGAGCCAGAACAAGCCGGGGGCAGGTCTCTCGCCAATAGGCTCTTCAGTGATGTGGATGAAGTCAGAGATGTGGTTCGTGATGCCCTCGTCAATGCGGACCCGGCTGTCGCGTCTAGTCTCGGAGTGCCGGATGAGATCTTGGAGCTTTTGAGGCAGGATCAAGACGCTGAGTTCCTAAGACTTAGGGAGATCTACATTGCCGCAACCGTGCGCAGGTTCTTGGATGCGCGCATGGAGCGGGAGCGTCCTGTTCGCGAACCCATTGCTAGAGCAGGTGAATGATGTGACAACAATGCTGGAGGTTGACCTCCATGGCCATCACGTAGGCGACATTACGCGCCGGGGTAATCAGGTGACCTTCGCTCTCAGTGAGAAGTTCCTGGACACGCCGGGCCGCCCCGTCTTGGGTCAGATATTCGAAGAGAATCCGCGGGCTAAATTCGTCAGCAATCAGGGACTACCCACTTGGTTCGGAAACCTCCTTCCCGAACCCGGTCAACTGCGGTCCTTCTTGGTTAGTCGGTTGCAAGTCCGGGACGACGACTTGAATCTCTTGGCGGCTTTGGGAGGAGATCTACCTGGCGCGGTTACGATTCGTGAGTCGACGGACGAGCCGCGCGCAGGTTGGGGGGACCGCCCGTCGCGGGCAGTCGAGGACGCGCTACTCCTTGAGTCCAGCGTTCCGATTGGGATCAAATTTAGCATGGCGGGTGTTCAACTGAAATTGTCCATGGTCAGAGATTACAGCGCTATCAGATTGGCAGGTCGAGGTGAGAGCGGTGACGTTCTCGTAAAATTTCCGGCCGCGATGCCGTCGCTGCCACTAAATGAGCACGCCGCCATGACTTTGGCCGGACATTGCGGCATTCAAGTGCCGGAGATAGGTCTGATCGAACTTGCGGCGTTGGGAGACGTTCCGGATTCGTTCTTAGACACTGAGGGTTTATGGGCCTATTGGATCAAGCGATTTGACCGAACCCCGGATGGCCCGATTCATATGGAGGATATCAATCAGGTAATCGGCAATCGGGTGGCGGACAAGTATCAAGGACTTAGCGAGGAAGGTCTGGGCGGCCTTATTGCAAGGCTTTGTGGAGAGGAAGACTTCTGGGAGTACCTGCGCCGCCTGGTCTTCAACATAGCAATTGGGAACGAGGACTCGCATCTGAAGAACTGGAGCCTGATCTACCCCGATCGTATCAACCCCAGGCTCAGCCCTTTGTACGATGTTGCGTCTACGGTGGTGGTGCCTGGCCTTGATCGCGGCCATGCCCTGAGGCTGGGCAAGGATCGTCGAGCAGCTACTTTCGGAATGTCCTCCATTCGGCGCGTGGCTGAAAAGGCATCGTTCTCGGGCGATGTGGCGGAGGACGTGGCAAGTCGTGTGTTGGGTCTGATGCGTGAGGCGGAGCCCATCGTTCGGGAGTGTTCCCCATTGCCAAGTTCGGTTTGGGCGCGCCTCGACGATTATCGGGCAACGGTCCCGTTGTTGACGGGCCGTCTTCCTTGACGGCATACCAACAGCCGTTCCCGCACCTCACCGGGGCGAGGCCGCCCGCGATCCCGGCCGAACTGGTCCCGCGGCATGTGGCGATCGTCATGGACGGCAATGGGCGCTGGGCCAACCAGCGCGGGCTGGCACGGACGAAGGGTCATGAGGCCGGTGAGGCGGCGCTGCTCGACGTCGTCGCGGGCGCGATCGAGCTGGGCATCCCGCACCTGTCGGCCTATGCGTTCTCGACCGAGAACTGGCGGCGCTCACCCGACGAGGTGCGCTTCCTCATGGGGTTCAATCGCGATGTCATCCGTCGGCGCCGCGACCAGTTGCACTCGTGGGGCGTGCGGATGCGCTGGGTGGGTCGGCGGCCGCGGCTGTGGCGGTCGGTGATCAGCGAGCTCGAGGTCGCCCAGGAGCTGACCCGGCACAACACCGGGCTGACCCTGTATTTCTGCGTCAACTACGGTGGCCGTGCCGAGATCGCCGATGCTGTCGTGAGCATCGCGCAGGAGGTCGCGGCCGGTCGGCTCAAACCGTCGCGGACCTCGAACTTCCTGTTGTGGCAGTCGGCTTATGCGGAGATGGTCTTTCTGGACACCTTGTGGCCAGATTTCGACCGGCGGCATCTGTGGCAGGCAGTCCAGATGTATGCCGCCCGCGACCGCCGGTACGGCGGCGCCGTCGACATCCCCGAGCCCCCGTCAACGCTGCCCACCTGACGTTCTGGCGGACCCCGTCGTGGTTCAGTCGAGGCCCGCGTTCCGAGATTTCCTCACACTCGCCAACGGTTTCGGGGCCACGGGTTGGCCGGGCTCCTGATTTCCTCACACTCGCCGATGGTTTGGTGGGTGGCGCAACCCGTTGAACCCGCCCAACCCCGCCTGAGGGAGCAATGACCAGAACCTGTGGACCTCGGCGGGGCGGGCGTGAGGGGGCGCACCTTCCCGAGCAAGATCTGAAGCCCAAGCAAGTCTGATCAGGGTCGGCGTTGACGCGCTGGTTCGGGAAGGTGCGCTCATGCTCACCGTAGTTGACGATGCCCATGACACGCATGCTCCGGTCGCGGTGGGTGGGGACATGTTGGACGAGCTCGCCCGTGAAGGCGCCCGGCGGATGCTGGCGGCGGCGTTGCTGGCTGAGGTCGCCGCGTACATCGAGGCCCACGCTGGTGAGGTCGACGAGCATGGCCACCGGCTGGTGGTGCGCAACGGCTCCCATGCCCCCCGTCCGGTGGCGACCGCGGCTGGTGCGGTGTCGGTGAAGCAACCGCGGGTCAACGACAAGCGCACCGATCCTGTGACGGGAGAACGTGTTCGGTTCTCCTCGGCGATCTTGCCGGCTTGGGCGCGTAAGTCTCCGCAGGTGGCTGAGGTGTTGCCGTTGCTCTACCTGCACGGGCTGTCCAGCGGCGACTTCACGCTCGCCCTAGAGAGGTTCTTTGGCTCCGCGGCAGGCCTGTCGGCGGCCACCGTGACGCGCCTGACCGCGCAGTGGCAGGACGAGGCCCGCGCCTTCGGCGACCGGTCGCTGGCTGAGGTCGACTACGTGTGCCTGTGGGTCGACGGGATCCACGTCAAGGTCCGCCTCGAGAGCGACAAGATCTGCCTGCTGGTGATGATCGGGGTCCGCGCCGACGGCACCAAGGAGCTGGTCGAGATCGCGAACGGGTTCCGCGAGTCATCCGAGTCGTGGGCCGATCTGCTGCGCGCTGCAAACGGCGTGGGATGCGGGCCCCGGTCCTGGCGGTCGGGGACGGTGCGCTGGGGTTCTGGAAGGCGGTCCGGGACGTCTTCCCCGCCACCGTCGAGCAGCGGTGCTGGGTCCACAAGATCGCGAATGTCCTTGCCGCGCTGCCCAAGTCGGTCCACCCCGGGGCAACGAAGGCCCTGGCGGAGATCTGGAACGCCGAAGACAAGCAGCACGCCCAAATCGCCGCCGCCGCGGTCGCCACCGAGTACGGCACCAAGTGGCCCAAGGCTGCCGCGAAGATCACCGACGACCTCGACGTGCTGCTCGCGTTCTATGACTACCCGGCCCAGCACTGGATCCACCTACGCACCACCAACCCGATCGAGTCCACCTTCGCGACCGACCTGCTACGCCAGCGGGTCACCAAGGGACCGGGCTCCCGCTCTGCCGGTGTCGCCATGGCCTTCAAGCTGATTCAGTCCGCCCAGCGCCGTTGTCGGGCGGTCAACGCACCCCACTTGGCCGCCCTCGTCCGAGCCGGCGCGACCTTCGACAAAGGCGTCCTCGTCGAACGAGACGACGACCACCAAGGAGGTAACCAGCTCGCCTCATGACACGCCGATCCACAGGTCTTGACAATTCCTCCCGCCTGAGCCCCATCAGACCGCGTGCGACAGCAGGAACGCCAGCGTGAACCCGGCCACGATGAACAACCCGACCAGCCGGCCGGCATGTTCGGTCGCCTCGGGGACCATCGTGTCGCCGAGCATCGTGATGATCGCTCCCGCCGCGAAGCACTGGACGAACGCCACCGCCTGCGCCGATGCGCCGCCGAGCACGGCATACCCCAGGGCAGCGGCGACGGCCGACGCGAGGCACACCAACCCCCAGAGCCCCAACACGTAGCGCGGAGTCCGCCCCGCCGCCTTGAGCCCCGCAGACGCCGACATCGACTCGGGAATGTTGGAGAGAAACACCGCCGCCACCATCGCGACCCCGACCTCCCCGCCGCCCAGCAGACTCGATCCGATCGCCGCAGACTCCGGTATGCCGTCCAACAACGCCCCGAGCACGAGTGCGGTCGCGCCGCCCGCGGAGACGTGCGTCTGGTTGACCGGGCTCTTGCGCCGATGCCCGCCGCGCTGGTCGATGAGCCAGTCGCCCACGAAGAACGTCGCCGCCCCAGCGCACAGGCCGCCGATGACCGACCCGGAGCCGCCTGACTCGAACGCCTCCAGCGTCAACTCGAAGGACACCGCGCTGATGAGCACCCCGGCTCCAAAGGCCATGACCAGTCCGAGCAATCGGGTGGACACCCTCGCATAGAGCCCGACGAGGGAGCCAGCGACCAGCGCCAGCCCTCCGACCAGACCCCACCATGCGGCAATGAGCACGACCGCAGTCTAGGGAGGGCATCGCGCGGCAGCGACGTCAGACGCACCCGCACGTGCGGCAAGTCCCCCAGCGCCCACCCGCGCCGAATCAGCAGGTTCCGCAGGTGCCGACGATCTCGACGGTATGCCGCACGTCCCGGAACCCATGCTCGCTCGCCACCGACTCGGCCCAGCTCTCCACCGTCGGTCCGGCTACCTCGACGGTGCGGCCGCAGACGCGGCAGACGAGATGGTGGTGGTGATCGGTCGAGCACTGGCGATAGACGGCTTCGCCGTCGTCGGTGCGCAACACGTCGAGGCGACCGTCGGCGGCCAGCGCTGCCAGGGCGCGATAGACGGTCGCGAGGCCGATCGGGTTGCCATCGCCGCGCAGGCGGGCATGCAGCTGCTGGGCCGAGACGAAATCCTCGGTCTCCCCGAGGACCGCCGCGACCGCGAGCTGTTGGCGCGTCGGACGCCGGGTCGTAGCCCCAGCAGGCTGCCCGGTCACCAAGAGCCCTCGCGAGGCTGAGCTCCGAGCGCGTGCTCGTGCGCGGCGCCGTGCTCGTCCGAGTGCTCGTCCGAGTGCTCGTCGTAGTGGGCGCCGTGCGGAGCATGTCGGTGGCCGTCGTGGACGTAGTCGACGTGATCGCCGTGGGGGATCGCTTCGTGACCACATCCGGGGCCGTGTTCGTGGCCGTGACCCTCGGCCTCGTCGTGGCGGGCTCCGGCCACGCGGACCAGCCGACCGCGCACCGTCGATCCCAGCCCCACGACGACAAAGGCCCCGATAGCCAGCAGAACGATGGTTCCGCCAGAGGGGGTGTCTGCGGCATACGAGACGACGACACCGCCCACCGAACACGTCAGGCCGATCGCCACCGCCCAGGCGAGGGCGCTGCGGAAGCTGCGGCCGATGAGTTGAGCCGCGGCGTTGGGCACGATCATCAGCGCGCTGATGAGCAGCAGGCCGACGATGCGCATCGACACGACGACCGTCACCGCGGTAAGGATCGCGAGCGCCAGGTTGAGGGCGAGCACCGGCAGCCCTGCGGACCGCGCGTATTCCTCGTCGCTGGCCACCGCGAACAGCCGCCACCGCAGGACAGCGACGACGGCCAGGATGACGACCGTGAGCGCACCGAAGACCCACAGGTCGCCTGGGGTGACGGTCGTGATCGCGCCGAAGAGGTATGCCGTGAGGCTGGCCGGGGTGCCGCGCGGTGACTTCGCGATGATCACCACGCTGGCGGCGATGCCGCCGTAGAAGATGATCGCCAGGGCCACGTCGCCGTTGGCGCTGGCCGAGCTGCGGATGAGCTCGACGACGACCGCCGCGATAACCGCTCCGATGAGCGCGGTCCAGACCGGCGACTGTCCGGCCCAGACACCGACAGCGACACCGGCGAGCGCCACGTGACCCATCCCGTCACCGATGAGAGCCAGACGGCGTTGGACCAGGAAGACCCCGACGAGGGGAGCGGCCAAGCCGACGAGGAAGGCGGCGAGCAGGGCCCGCTGCATGAAGTCGATGGCCAACATCTCGATCACGGACGCGAACCTCCTTGCGAGAGAGGCCCTTCCGGCGGGACCACGGCCGGGCGCCGGGTCGGCCGGTCGAGGTGATGGTGCCAGTCGTGGTCGTGGAGGACCTCCGACCCGGTCGCGACGAATTCGTCCCGGCTGCCGTCGAACGCGATCCGACCACCGTCGACGACGACGACCCGGGTCACCAGTTCGGCGAAGGCCGCCAACTCGTGGGTGACGACGACCAGCGTGAGGCCTTCGGCGACAAGCCGGGCGAGCACTTCGACGAGCCCGTGTTGGCTGGCGATGTCGACTCCGGCGGTCGGTTCGTCCATGACGAGGACGTCGGGCTCGCCGGCCAGCGCCCGGGCGATGAGCACCCGCCGCTGCTGCCCGCCGGACAGGGCTCCGACGTCGACCGAGGCGCGGTCGGCGAGGCCGACCAGTTCCAGGGCGCGGCGCACCTGCTCCCGGTCGGCGCGGGTCGCGATCCCGAGCCAGGACTGCCGCGACAACCGCCCTGAGGACACGACCTCGGCGACGGTGACGGTCACCGACGAGGCGAGGGTATGCCGCTGGGGCACGTAGCCGAGGCGGGGATAGTCGCGGAAGGAGGTCCGCGGCATACCGAAGACGTCGACCTCGCCCGCGAGCAGGTCGGTGAGGCCGAACAGGCCTTTGGCGATCGTCGACTTGCCCGAGCCGTTCGGGCCGAGGACGAGGACCACCTCACCGGCGCGGATCGTGAGGTGGACGTCGGTGACAACGGCCCGCTCGCCGTAGCCGAAGGTGGCGCCACGTAGCTCGATGACGGGGGCGGCGCTGGTCACGCGCACGCCAGCCCGGTCCGCAGCGCCGCGAGGTTGGCGAGCATGACCGTGCGGTAGTCCGTGCCGGGGGACTGGTCTGTGATGCCCTCGATCGGGTCGAGCAGAGCCAAGGTCGCGCCGGTCTCCTTCGCCACGGTCTGGGCGAACTTCGGGTCGACCAGGGTCTCGGTGAAGATCGTCTTCACGCCTGCGGCCTTGACCGTGGCGGCGACGTCGGCCAGTTGCTTGGCCGAGGGCTCCTGATCGGGGGACAGGCCCGCGATCGGGACCTGGGTGAGGCCATAGCGCGCGGCGAGATAGCCGAAGGCTGCGTGTCCGGTGACGAGTTTCGTTGTCGCGCACCTCTTTAGCCCGGCCGCGAAGGTGCGGTCGAGGTCGGTCATTGCCGTTGTCAAGGCCGCGGCCCGCGCCTGGTAGTCCGCCGCGTGACCGGGGTCTGCCTCCGCGAGGCGCTGCGCGAGGGCGGTGCCGACGGCGGCATACCGGATCGGGTCGAGCCAGAAATGCAGATCGGTTTCCGGCGCCCCGGCATCGCCTCCCGCGGGCGCGGCGAGGGTGAGTCCCGCCGCCGCGGAGACGTCGTATGCCGCCCGCCCGCCTTGCTGGGCGACCGCCTCGTCGACGGCGGGCTGGAAGCCCTTGAGGTAGGCGACCATCCGCATCTTGGGCAGGTCGACGAGGTCCTTGGGCGTGAGCTCGAGGTCGTGCGGCTCGATTCCGGGCTTGGTGAGGGTGAACACCTTGACCCCCGGGCCACCGATCTGTTCGAGGAGGTGGGCCAGCGGGTAGAACGCGGCCGTGACCGGGATCTGCGCCGAACTGGCCTCGGCTGCCTCCTGCGCGGCTCGCGGCGACGCGCACCCGGACGTCGTTGCCACCAGGAGCGCGACGAGCGCGCCGCCAAGGGCGACCCTTCCGCGCCGGGTGAGTCGTTGGGCGCGTCCAGGGGCACGGAGCGGGGAGCCGACCTGGGCGCGGAGAGAAGAACGCAGAGAGGCTCGGTGGGGCACACCTCCACGGTGACGGAAATGAGAATCATTGTCAAACTGGCTGCCGCATGACGATGATCTCCCTGTCGCCCAAGTCGTGAGCGCCCTCGGTGTGCTGTCATGGAGGGGTCGGTAGGGCAGCGCCCGCCCAGGCCGGGAGAGGAACGCATGTCGAGCTTGGAATGGCGGCCTCTTGACCCAGGCGACGTGGGGCAACTGGCCGCCCTTGCGCAGGCGTGCCTGGACGCCGACGGCGGACTGCCCCAGCTAGCGTCCGAGGATCTCGTGCGGGTGCTGTTCTTCGAGGGCGACGGGATCACGGGCAGCGACGACACCGGGGAGATCGTCGCGGTGGCGTCATTGAGCCGCGACTCGGCCGGGCGTTATGTGGCCACCGGACTGGTCCACCCGTCGATGCGCCGACAGGGGCACGGGGAGGCGCTGGTCGCCTGGTGCCGCGAGCGGGCCGGTGCCGAGCCGATCCGCGTCGTCGCCGAGACGATGTCGGTCGAGGCGGAGTCCCTGTATGCCGCAAACAACCTGCACCGCACGTTCGCCGAGGCCGTGATGCGGCACAAGCTCAAACACATCGCCAAGGTCGCATTGCCGGACGGGCTGCGCACCGAGCCGTTCCGGGACGACACCGCGCACGCGTTCTACGCGGCATACCGGGCGTCCTTTGGGGACCGACCCGGGTTCCCGGACCCGCAGGAGGATGAGTGGCTGCGCTGGCTGGTGGACGACTCGGGCTTCCGGCCCGAGCACTCGCGGGTGGCCATCGACGAGGACGGCGAGGCGGTGGGGTTCGTCACGGTGTCCGACGACTGGATCGATCAGGTGGGGGTCGTCCCCGCCTGGCGGGGCCGCGGGTTAGGCGCCCATCTCGTGGTGCGCTCGCTGACGGCGCTGAAGAAGGCCGGGGCGTCACGGGTGTGGCTCTGCGTCGGGGTGGACAACCAGGCGCGGGCGCTGTATGAGCGGCTCGGCTTCGCGCACAAGGGAGTTCGGGCTCGTTACGAGGAGCGCGGCGTGATGAAGACGGTGGCCCGGGAGGCAGGGCTCGTCTGAGTGATCTGACCCGACGGCCCCTGGAGGCGCGGGCGTCGGCTCAGCCTTTCGGGCGTCGGCTCAGCCTTTCGGGCGTCGGCTCAGCCTTTGGGGAACGCCTGCAGCACGGCCACGGAGACCACCAGGGCGAGGACCGCCAGGCGCATGAGTTTCTCGGGCGTAGCCAGGCGCGGCCAGGTGAGGAAGACCAACCAGGCCAGGAACAGGGCGATGACCAGCGTGAACAGGAACCCGACCTTGGGCACGAGGATTCCGGCGACCATGAGGGCCAGCACGCCCAAAAAGGCCGCCCACCGCGGGATCCGGTTGAGCCGGGTGACCCACGGGACGGAAGCGTGCTCGACCTTGGACCGGAAGGGAAGACTCACGGCGGACAGCCTAGGGGAGCGTGCGTCCGGGGCCGAACGGCGGTCTGAGGGCAAGCCGCCGGGCCGATAACCTGTCCCTTATGGCTTCCAGCACCTCCACCGTCGACACCGTTGTCAGCCTCTGCAAACGCCGCGGCTTCGTCTTCCCGTGCGGGGAGATCTACGGCGGCACGCGCTCGGCGTGGGACTACGGCCCGCTCGGCGTGGAGCTCAAGGAGAACATCAAGCGCCAGTGGTGGAAGGCCATGGTCCACGCCCGCGAGGACGTCGTCGGCCTGGACTCCTCGATCATCCTGCCCCGCCAAGTGTGGGTCGCCTCCGGGCACGTCGGCACCTTCACCGACCCGCTGGTCGAGTGCCTCTCGTGCCACAAGCGCGAGCGGGCGGACCACCTGCAAGAGGCGTATGCCGCGAAGAAGAGCACCGCAGCCGCGCCGATGAACCCCGACCACGTCCCGATGTCGGACGTCCCGTGCCCGCACTGTGGCAACCGCGGCCAGTGGACCGAGGCCCGCGACTTCAACATGATGCTCAAGACCTACCTCGGGGTCATCGAGGACGAGAGCGGCTTGCACTACCTGCGGCCCGAGACCGCGCAGGGGATCTTCGTCAACTTCAAGAACGTCGAGGGCGCGGCGCGCAAGAAGCCGCCGTTCGGCATCGCGCAGGTCGGCAAGAGCTTCCGCAACGAGATCACCCCGGGCAACTTCATCTTCCGCACCCGTGAGTTCGAGCAGATGGAGATGGAGTTCTTCGTCGTGCCCGGCACCGACGAGGAATGGCACCAATACTGGATCGACGAGCGCACCCATTGGTACGTCGAACTGGGCATCAACGCCGACAACCTGCGCCACTACGAACACCCGAAGGAGAAGCTGTCGCATTACTCGAAGCGCACCGTGGACATCGAGTACCGCTTCAACTTCACCGGCTCCGAATGGGGCGAGCTCGAGGGCATCGCCAACCGGACCGACTTCGACCTGTCGTCGCACTCACAGCACTCCGGCCAGGACCTGTCCTACTTCGACCAGGCCACGGGGGAGCGATTCACTCCATACGTCATCGAGCCGGCAGCGGGCCTGTCGCGCAGCCTGATGACCTTCCTCGTCGACGCGTATGCCGAGGACGAGGCCCCCAACACCAAGGGTGGCGTCGACAAGCGGGTGGTCCTGCGGCTGGACCCGCGGCTGTCGCCGATCAAGGCTGCTGTCTTGCCACTCTCGCGTAACGCCGACCTCTCGCCGAAGGCCCGCGACCTCGCGGCCACGCTGCGGCGCAACTGGAACGTCGAGTTCGATGACGCTGGCGCCATCGGGAAGCGCTACCGCCGCCAGGACGAGGTCGGGACGCCCTACTGCATCACGGTCGACTTCGACACTCTCGAGGACCACGCCGTGACGATCCGTGAGCGCGACACCATGGCCCAGGAGCGGATCGGCATCGACCACGTGGAAGGCTGGCTCGCCCAGCGCCTCGTCGGCTGCTGAGCCCGATCGCACCCTCCGGCGGCAGCCGGTTTGACGCCAGCCCAGCCCGCAAGATTCAGCCCGCCGCAGCCCCCAGAGTTTGGCCGCCATGGCGGTGAGAGTCGACCAGTTTCACCGCCATGGCGCTCAGGTTGGTGGATGGCGTTGAGATCCGGACGCCATCGACGAGTTTGGCCGCCATGGCGGTGAGAGTTGGCCAGTTTGGCCGCCATGGCGCTCAGGTTGGTGGATGGCGTTGAGATTTGGACGCCATCGACGAGTTTGGCCGCCATGGCGGTGAGAGTTGGCCAGTTTGGCCGCCATGGCGGCGAGACTCGGCCAGTTTGGCCGCCATGGCGGCGAAAAAAATGGCCAGGCTCAATGCTAGGCAGCCGGGCCGAAGTCGAACCAAGGATCCACGTCGGGTGAGGTCTGCGCGGGCGCAGGGGTCTGTCGCTCTGCGGCATCGGAACAGCCCAGGCCTGCCGGAAGGCGGTCGAGCGAGTTGCGTCCTGGCGGCGGGCGCCGGAATCATGCAGGTCTCGAGGCGTCGAGGCGCGCCGGGATGACGCGGGCGGTCGGCGGGACCGGCAAGCCTCTCGGGCGTCGCGTCGCCGGACTAGGCGGCGGAGCACCGGGCATGTTCGTGTCTTCGGGCGGCGAGGGTCCCGGCCACATGGCCGTCGTAGCTGCCCGGGACGAGATTCCAGCTGACGCTGCTGCCTGCGACTGCCCGGGCGAGGCGGTCGCGGTGGACGACGCTGTGATGTCGCCCGCAGAGCAGGGCCAGGTTGGCCAGGTCCGATGCTCCGCCGTCGGCCCAGTGCACCAGGTGGTGGGCGTCGCACCAGTGAGCCGGGGTGGTGCACCCGGGGAAGCTGCACCCGCGGTCGCGCCACCACAAGGCGGTCAATTGCCCGGCGGTGGCCAACCGGGCCGCGCGGCCGAGGTCGAGGAGCTCGCCGGTGCCGCCCAACACCGCGGGGATAACGGTCGCATCGCAGGCCAGCCGACGGGCGGTCTCGGGCGCGATGAGCGCGCCACCCTGCGCAGAACCCAACACCGTGGCCGCGCCGGTCCGAGCAGCGAGGTCGTCCAGGCCCATGGTGACGATGAGGGTGGTCTTGACGCCAGCGGGCGGCCGATCGCCCGCGCTGGTTGCGCGGCGGCATACCTCGACGAGCGCCTGACCGCGGCGCACCTGGACGCTACGGCGGTCGCGCTCTCCGCCCGGGCCGGGCACGGGCGCCGACAGCGGGCCGATGGCCGCCTCGAACGCGGCCGCACCCACCGGGTCGAGCACCAG
The DNA here is from genome assembly GCA_044220725.1 of Dermatophilaceae bacterium. GTDB lineage: Bacteria > Actinomycetota > Actinomycetes > Actinomycetales > Dermatophilaceae > Phosphoribacter. Next base: position 21,103 of record JBGAQN010000051.1, on the reverse strand, counting down.
CTGATAGGTGAGGGCGCCGAGCTCGTCCGCAGACGGGCGCGAGAGGGAGATGAGCCGCTCCGCCGCATCGGCGTCGTCCTGGAGCTCGCCGTCCGCCCCGTATGCCGCGAGCAGCGCCGGTCGCAGTGACCGCGCGCCCCGAGTCCCGTCGGTGATCCCCATGTCGAGCAGGCCGCGGAGGACCGTCGGTGCGGCCTCGTCACGCAGCCGTGGTCGCAACCGGGCATGTTCGGTGAGCACGGTGAGCGCCACGGGGACGTTCACCTGACCGGTGGTCGCGGCGTCGCGGACCGGTGCGAGATCGGGTCGGGCGGACTCGCGCACCAGCCGGGCGACCTGGCCGGCGCCGTTCCCAGCGGCGAGTGAAGGGGCGTTCGCTGCGACCCAGCCGGCCGTCGACCCCTCCTGGGATGAGCTGATCTCGCCGCGGGTCTCGGCCTCGGCGACCACGGCGACACGGGCGCCCCCGGCTACCGCCGCAAGGTCGTCCAGCTCCGTCAAAAGGGCGCCGAGGTCGCCGCCCTGGACCTGCCACAACACCGTGAGCAGCTCGCGAACAGCGCTCGTCCCAGCCGCGATCGCGTCACGGCATGAGGCCGCGTCGCGTGGCGATCCGGTGCTGTTCATAGCCTCACGCTAACAGCGACCACTGACAGCCCCCCGCCCCAATCCGCCTATGCAGCAATCGAATAGGTCACGGGTGAGTAACTATCCGCGACGGGTTCCGAGGGCGGCGCGAGCCCGCTCCCAACCTTTCCCAAGGTCGGTTGCGTTGTTACGGTGACAGCCCCGGACCAGAGCGTGGCCGAACAGCCAAGAAGCCCGACAACCGAGTAACCAGCAGGCGAGTGGCCCAACAGGCGAGCGCCCGAGCAGCCAAGGAGGCGGCGGACATGGACGCTGACTTCGGCGCCTTCGTCCAGGCTCGTCAGCACGCTTGGCTGCGGGCTGCATACCTCGTCTGCGGCGATCTCACCGAAGCCGAGGATCTCCTCCAAACCGCCCTCATCAAACTGGCCCGCCACTGGCGCAAGGTGCGGGACGACCATCCCGAGGCCTACCTGCGCCAGATCCTCTACCGGGAGGCAGTGTCGACGTGGCGGCGTCGCGCCGCGGAGCGCCGACGAGCGGTGCTCGTGGCGACACGGCCGGCTCCCGAACCCAAGCCACTCGAGGCGGTCGACGCCCGGATCGACCTGGACCGGGCGTTGCGGGAACTGACGGTGAAACAACGCGCCGTCGTTGTCCTGCGCTTCTTTGAAGACCGGTCGGAGCGCGAGACCGCCGATGCCCTCGGCGTCAGCGTGGGCACGGTGAAGAGCCAGACCCATGCGGCGCTGGGTCGGTTACGCGATCTCATGCCCGGACTCGACCTGGCCCTGACCAGCGAAGGAGGTCAGCGATGACCGATGACCTGCGCACACTGCTCGACCGCGTGGCAGCCGACGTCCCGCAACGGGACCTGGCCGCGACCGCCTGGGCTCGGGCCGGCCGGGCCCGGCGGCGCGGCAGACTCGTCGGCGGCGCTCTCTCGGCTACGACAACACTGGCGCTTGGGGTCTTCGCGATGGGAGCGACGCGATCGGGCGAGCCAGCCCTACCCTCGGCATCTCACGCCGTGGCCAGCCTCGGACCCAGCGTGTCCGGCCCGGCATCCGGTCCCGCCGTGACGAAGTCCGTGTCCCCCGCGGAGGAGGCATCGCTGCCGTGGCTGCAGGACTCGGTGCCCCTCGCCCTGCCCGCTCGGCTCGGCTTCAACGCCGACGCGACGCTGCCCCAGCTCAGCCGGACCGCAGGAGTGGCCGGGAAGGCCGCGGCGGTGCTGGTCCGAGAGCACCCGAAGACCCTCCACCCCGTCGTCTTCGTCCCCGGCGTAGCAGACCCCTACATCGAGCTCGACACCGTCGATCTGCGGCGCTTCTATGCCGACACGAACGATCCCGTCCTCGCCCTCGGCCCACGGGTCATCCACCCCGATGGTCACCGACTCGGTTTCGTTCAGCCCGGCGCAGTCGTCTTCGTCGACCTCACGTCGGCCACGGTGTCGAGGGTCGCCGTCCCCGTCCTCGACGCCCGTGAGGGGGGCTGGACCAGGAACGGGTCCTTCGTCGCGACCAACGGGCAACGCGGCTGGCGAGTCGATCCTGGTGCAACGGCGGCAACCGAGGTGGCTATGCCGGTCTCGGACGCCCTGGTGCAACTGCGACCGAACGGGTCCGACCCCCCCGACACGTCCGCCGAGGTGCGCTTGTATTCCACCGATGGGTCCGTCGTTCGCGCGTCCCCCGGGCCCGTCGACCTGGGCGACCCCTGGGCCCCCTCCGTGACGAGCACGCGGGGGTGGTCCGCGACCGGAGTGTGGCTGACCGGTCGCCTGGAATCCGATCTCAAGGCGTACCAAGGCATCTACGTCATGCTGCCCGACGCCCAGATCGGCGAGCGTCTGCTGGCCATCCCGATGGCGGCGGACGGACAGTTCAAGCAGGGTGTCACTCCGCTGACGTGGGTCGGCTCTGTCCTCATCTATAGGTCCGACACCTCGTTCGGCCACCGTGTGCTGGCGTGGGACGTCGCCACGGGGGAGCAGTGGCGCGTCACCGACCTGCCTCGCACCGTCGAGGACAGCACGACCGGCCGGGTCTACGGCAACCCGCTGTCAGTCGTCAGCCTGGCCCAGGGATAGGACCTTCCTCGATCAGGGACGCCGCCGGTTAGGGTCTGCCTGTGCGCACTCGGCTCGTCCTCGTCCACGGCTCTCGCGTGAGCGGGGTCCAGTGGGCCGCGCACCGCCGGTGGTTAGCGCCCGAGTTCGATATCGAAACCCCAGACCTCCCCGGGCACGGCTCGCGAGCCGCAGAACACTTCACCATGGACGCCGCGGTGGCCGCCGTCGCCGAGGCCGTCGACTCGGCATCATCCGGGCAGCCCGTCGTCCTGGCCGGACACAGCCTGGGCGGCTACGTCGCGATGACGTATGCCGCGGCATACCCCTCGCGCCTGGCGGGCCTCGTGACGATCGGTGCGGCGGCCATCCCGCGGGGGCCGGGGGCGGCGGCATACGCGCTGCTCGGGGTCGTCACCGAGAAGGCGGGCCGCGAGCGGATCACCGCGTTCAACGACCGCATGCTGCGGCGGATGGCCGCGCCCGAGGTCTTCGAGGCAATCAGGGCGGACGGCTACTGGTTCGACGGCGTGCGGCCGTCGTGGGCCGCGGTCATGGCAGGCGGGCGACCGGAGTTGCTCGCGGCCGTCACCTGCCCGGTCCTCATCGTGCGGGGCCAGTTCGACCAGCTGGGACTGAACGCGCGCCGGTATGCCGCCGCCGCACCACGCGCCCGCGTCGTCACTGTCCGCGGAGCCTCCCATCTCCTCCCGCTGACCCGGCCGTGGCAGACCTGCGCGATCATCGCGGACTTCGCGCGGGGGCTCGCCGACGCTGAAAATCGTTGGAGTCCAGACCCGCCCGCCTGACACGATGGTCGATTGTGACGTCGACGGACCTTCGGGTCGACATCGAGGAGGTGAGGACCAAGCAGGACCGATTGGCGGCTGCTCGGGCAATGCTCCACGCCCAGTTCGTGGGGATCGACGGGGTCATCGACGAGCTCTGCGACGCCGTTGCCGTGTGGTACCTCATGCCCGAGGTCCTCTCACGACCCCTTGTCGTCAACCTCTGGGGCATGACTGGGGTCGGCAAGACCGACCTGGTGCGTCGACTCATCGGGGCACTGCAGGTGCAGGACCGCTTCGTGGAACTTGAGCTGTCGAACACCGACGCGGAGTCCCGGTTCGACCTGGTCGCTGAGCGGCTGTCGGACGCTGGTGTGCTGGACGGCAGGCCGGCGGTGCTGCTCGTCGATGAGATCCAACGCTTCCGCACCGTCACACATGGTGGTGACCCCGTGGGTCAGACGAGGTTCAGTGACTTCTGGGAGTTGCTGAGCGACGGGCGCTTGGCCCGGCGGGAGAGCTCGGATCTTGACTGGCTGATCGCCACCATGCGCGCTGCCCGTGACGAGGACGCCCGCCGCGAACGCAAGGGCGACTCCAACGCCACGTCCAAAGGCACGCCCCACACCACGTCTAAGGGCACGTCCAAGGGCACGTCCAAGGGCAGGAAATCGGCCATCGGCCTGTGGGACGCCCGCATGCTGCGCCGTACGTTGGGCCTGACCGAACCCGTCGAGCAGCTGCAATGGAGCCGATCGACTGCTCACGGTTTCTGGTCATCGTCAGCGGGAACCTCGATGAGGCCTTCCAGATGGCCAGCGCCACCGGGGAGGCCGACGTCGACGCGGACATCTTCGCGGCCCATACCGCGCGCGTGGGGATGGTCGACATCAAGCGGGCCCTGCGCCAGCGCTTCACGCCCGAGCAGGTCGCTCGGTTCGGCAATGTCCACATCATCTATCGCAGCCTGACCCGCGCTGACTTCCAGAGGCTCATCGCCCGCGAGATCGAGCGACTGAGCCACACGGCATACGAGCGCTTCGGGGTCCGCGTGACGGTGACACCCGCCGTCCACGGGCTCGTCTATCGCAATGGCGTCTTCCCCGTGCAAGGCGTCCGCCCCGTCCTGTCCAGCGTCGGCGACATCGTCGGGACTCCGTTGGCCACCTTGCTCATGGACGCTCTGCTCGCCGACCACCCCGAAGTCGTGCTTGACCACGACGCTCGCACCGGTGACGTGGTCGGTCTCGTCGCTGGCCACGAGGTCCGCTTCGGCGCGGTCGGTCGGATCGATCGGATCCGCGACCAGGCCCGTGTTGACATCATCGCCAATGTCGCCGTCCACGAGGCAGGCCACGCGGTGGCGTATGCCGTGCTGTTCGGTCTGGCACCCCTGCAGCTGACCGCCCACGCGACCGGCGACGCCGATGGGTTCCTGTGCGCGCACGACATCCACCAGACCCGCGACAGCATGCTGCGGATGGCTACGGTCGCTTTGGCGGGTGGTCTGGCCGAGGAAGTGATCTTCGGCGCCGAGCACGCGTCGGCGGGCCGCTCCAGCGATCGAGAGCGGGCAACCTCCTTGGTCCTGGACAGCGCTCGCCGCCTGGGTTTCGGCGCCTGGTCCCTCGATTACGGCCTCGAATACGCCTATGCCACAGACGCATCCGTGACCGAGCCCGATGCCGAAGCGCTGCTGTGCGCGCTCAGCGTCCGAGCTGCCGAGCTGTTGCGCGAACACCGGGGCGCCCTCATCGGTCTAGCGGAGACGCTTGCCTCGGCCGGTTCGCTCACCGCCTCGGAGGTGGCCGAGATCCTCGGCCGGCACGGGATCGCTTCGGAGGTCCGGCCCGAGGGGTTCCAGTGGACGCCCCCGTATGCCGCTGCGCTGGCCGCCGCGGTCGCTCGCCACGGCCTCGCCGTCGCCCGCTGATAGTAGTTTCCTGCCATGGGGACTACCTTCGAAGCCGCCGGGCGGGTGATCGTGCCAAAGAGCATGCGCGACGCGATGGGTCTGTCGGCCGGACGTGAGATCGACCTCGCCTACCTCGACGGACGGATCGAGATCGACCTGGCGCCGGTGGAGGGCATCGTGACGGTGGAGGATGGCTGGCCCGTGTTGACCCCGGCGCGGTCCGACCTGCCCGCCTTGGGCGACCAAACCCTCCGAGACACCGTCGAGGCCACGCGACGGTGAAGGTCACCTGCGACACCAGCGTCCTGGTCCCGGCGCTGCTCCCGTGGCGGCGGGGGCGCCGTCTATGACGCTTTGGTTGCCGCGACCGCCCGACACCACGGCCGGACTCTGTTGACCCGAGATGTCCGAGCCCGAGCCGCCTATGACCTCGTCGGTGTTCGGGTGGAGTCGATCTAGCGGTCTTCTTGCGACAATAGCGCGGACATGAGCACCCGGACCTTCGACCTCGCCGCGCGCAACGAGCCCCGCATGCCTGCCCAGGGCGTCGGCCGCGCCTTGGCGATGGGGCGGCATACCCTCGTGTCGCCCGTCGTCCTGGCGCCGATGGCCGGGATCACCAACCGGGCCTTCCGGCGGCTGTGTCGGGAACACGCGCCGCACGCGCTCTACGTCTCGGAGATGATCACGTCCCGGGCGCTCGTGGAGCGCAACGCCGAGACCATGCGCCTCATCGAGCACGACCCCGGCGAGTCGCCGCGGTCGGTGCAGCTCTACAGCGTCGACCCGGTGACTGCCCGCGCCGCCGCCCGGATCCTTGTCGAGGAGGACCGGGCCGACCACATCGACCTCAACTTCGGCTGCCCCGTTCCCAAGGTCACTCGCAAGGGCGGCGGCTCGGCCCTGCCCTGGAAGCGCGACCTGTTCCGCGCCATCGTCGCGGCCGTCGTCGCCGAGGGTGCCCGCCGGGACATCCCGGTCACGGTCAAGATGCGGATGGGCATCGACGACGAGCACCTCACCTACCTCGACGCCGGGGTCGCCGCCGAGCAGGAAGGCGCCGCCGCGGTCGCCTTGCACGCGCGGACTGCCGCCCAGCACTACTCCGGGTATGCCGTGTGGCCCGCGATCGCCGCCCTCAAACAAGCGGTCACCACCATCCCGGTGCTCGGCAACGGCGACATCTGGTCGGCCGACGACGCGCTGCGGATGATCGCCGAGACCGGCGCCGATGGCGTCGTCGTCGGGCGCGGCTGCCTCGGTCGCCCCTGGCTGTTCGCCGACCTGGCTGCTGCCTTCGAGGGGTCCGCGCACCGGATGACTCCCACGCTCGGGGGAGTTGCCGACACGATGCGCAGGCACGCGGCATACCTCGTGGAGTTCTATGGCGACGAGAGCCGCGGCTGCCGCGACATCCGCAAACATGTCTCGTGGTATCTCAAGGGCTTCCCCGCCGGGCCGACGATGCGTCAGCAGCTCGCCCTCGTCGACTCGCTGGCGGCGCTCGACCGGCTGCTTGGGCAGCTCGATGCGGATGCGCCCTGGCCGGGGGCCGACGCCGAGGGCCAGCGGGGGAGGGCCGGCACACCCAAGCGCGTCGCTCTGCCGGACGGCTGGCTCGACTCACCCGACCTGACGCCAGCCCAACAGGCCCTTGTCGCCCACGCCGAGCTCGACGTGTCGGGCGGCTGACGTGTCGGACGTGCCCCCTTCGGCCCCCAGGACCGCACCTGAAGAGGTGACCTTCTTCGAGTCGCCGGAGGAGTTCCGGGCTTGGCTCGCCGCCAACCACGAGACCGCCTCCGAACTATGGATGGGCCTGCGCAAGAAGCACATTCACCCGCGCGGGCTGACCTGGGCCGAGGCCGTTCCCGAAGCGTTGTGCTACGGGTGGATCGACTCGGTCGTCCAGAGCCTCGGCCCCGACGCGGTCCGTCAGCGCTGGACACCCCGACGCCCGGGCTCGGTCTGGAGCAAGGTCAACGTCGCGCTCGTCGAACAGTTGGAGGCAGCCGGCCGAATGCAGCCCGCCGGGCGCGCGGCATACGAGCGCGGCCGCGCCGACCGCACGGGGGTTTATGCCTACGAGCAGGCCGATTCGGGGGCCTTCCCGCCCGAGTATGCCGCGCGCTTGGCCGCAGTCCCAGCCGCGCACGCGTTCTGGGGGCGGGCCACGGCGTCCTACCGCAAGCAGTGCATTCACTGGGTGCTTTCGGCCAAGCAGCAAGCGACCCGGGACCGGCGGATGGACCAACTCATCGACAGTTGCGCGGCATACCTGACGATCCCGGCCATGCGGTACGGCGAGGAGCCCGCGTGGATGCGTCGGGCTCGGGCCGAGCTGGGCGAGCCGCCCGCGCCCGCACAGCCCTAGGCTGACGACATGGGACTGTTCTCGCGTTGGGGCCGTGACTCGGCGCCGAACGCCGACGGTGAACGTCAGGAGCCGGCAGGGGGCGACCTGTTGGAACCGGAGGCCGACGATGACTGGTCTCGCCCCCTCGGACCGCGCAAACTTCCTTTGCGGTCAGACCATCTCGCGCTGCGTGATCGGTGTCTGGGTGAGCTCGCCGCGGCGGGGGTCGATCTGGACGACCTCGGCTCCATCGGGGCCGGCTATGACGCGGACTGCGCCGCGTGGCTGGCGCGAGGCGGGTTGAAACGCGCGAAGCCGGGGGAGCAGGACCCGATCATCGCCCGGTGGGGGGTCGCCATTGGCGAACACCTCAGCCGGACCACCGACCTGCAGTGGGCCACCGTCGAGGACCCGTTCGGCACCGATCTAGGGTTGTTTGCCGAGAGCGACCACTTCGCCCTCGTCCCCACGAACCTAGTGAGCGGACGGTTCCTCAACGGCGAATCCGGCTGGGTCCCTGGGGTAGTCGGCCATCTCGCGGGGTTGCGGCGCCGATGACGTATGCCGCCCGCGACCGCCACCGGTGGGTCGCCGAAGACCCTGCCCACAAGCAATCCGACCGGGACGACTTTGCTCGGGACCGGGCCCGGGTGCTCCACTCGGCGGCGCTGCGGCGGCTCTCGGCCAAGACCCAGGTGGTCGCGCCCGGCTCGGACGACTTCGTCCGCACCCGGCTGACCCACTCGCTCGAAGTCGCCCAGATCGGGCGGGAGTTCGGTGCGGCGCTCGGCTGTGATGCCGACGTCGTCGACACGGCCTGCCTCGCCCACGACCTGGGACACCCTCCCTTTGGTCACCACGGAGAAACCGTCCTCGACGAACTTGCCCGGCCGGCAGGCGGATTCGAGGGCAACGCCCAGACGTTGCGGGTGCTGACTCGCCTGGAGGCCAAACGGGTCCACCCCGACGGACGACCCGCCGGGCTCAACCTCACCCGGGCCAGCCTCGATGCCGTCGCGAAGTATCCGTGGGCAGCGGGTCAAGCACCCTATGCCACAAGCAAATACGGGGTGTATGCCGCGGATCTGGCTGTCTTCCAATGGTTCCGGGACGGCGCGTTTCCAGGCGTGCGGTGCCTCGAAGCTCAGGTGATGGACTGGTCCGACGACGTCGCCTATTCGGTCCACGATGTCGAAGACGCCATTGCCTCGGGTCGGGTCGATCCCCGGGTGCTGCACTCACCCACGGAGGTGGCGGTTGTCGCGAAACTGGCGCGGGCGGCATACGCGCCGGATCTGCCGGACGTGGCGTTTGTCGAGGCCGCGGCGCGACTCGTGGCGACCGGGACGGTGCCGCGGGCGTTCGGTGGCACCCGCGCCGATCTGGCCGCCCTCAAGGACATGACCAGCCGGCTCATCGGCCGGTTCCTCTCCTCGGTCGAGGTGGCGACCCGCGAGCGCCACGGCCCGGGACCGCTGACGAGGTTCGCCGCCGACCTGGTCGTCCCGGACGACGTGCGGGCCGAATGCTCGCTGCTCAAGGCGGTTGCCGCCCACTACGTCATGTTCACCGACGAACGCCGAGCCGTCATGGGTCGTCAGGAGGAGGTGATCCGGACCCTCGTCGCCGCTTTCCTCGAGCACCCGGAGCGCTTGGACGCCGATTTGGCCGACGACCACGCCACGGCCGTAGACGACGCCGAGCGGCTGCGGGTCGTCGTCGACCAGGTTGCGGCGCTCACCGACGGTCGGGCCGTCACACTCGCGAGAAGTCTGTGCGGTTGAGGGCAACCTTTCCGGTCTGAACTCTGTTGGTGAGGGTATGCGAGACGTCAGGGGAAGCGACGAGGAGTTCGTCGCGTTCTTCAGCGCCCATGCGCGGGCGCTGCGGCGCACGGCATATGGGCTGGTTGGTGACTGGGACCGGGCCGAGGACCTGACACAGTCGGCCTTTGCGCGCGTCTATCCGCACTGGGAGCGGGTCCGCCGCGGCAACCCGCACGCCTACACCCGCCAGACCATGGTGCGGCTGTTCATCGACGGACGCAAGTATGCCGCCGAGCATCTGGCCGCCGAGCTGCCCGAGCTGCCGATTCCTCTGCCGGACACCGAAGCTCGCGTCGACCTCGGGCGGGCGCTGGGTGGGTTGTCGCGTCAGATGCGTGCCGTGGTCGTGCTGCGCTATCTCGACGACCGTCCGGTGGCCGAGGTCGCCAGCCTGCTCGGCATCGCCGAAGGGACAGTCAAGGCCTATACCCATCGTGCACTGGCCGAGCTTCACGACGTGCTCCAACCGGTGACAGGAGGTGACCGATGAGCGAGGCCCGGCTGCGCGAGTTGCTCGCGGAGTATGCCGCCGACGAGCCGCCCATGCGCTTGCGACCCGAGCAGGTCATGCATGTCCGTGTTCGCTCGCCGTGGCGGGTTACGCTGGCGGCCGCAGCTTCTGCTGCGCTGTTGGTCGGTGGAGTCTGGGGGGCCGTGCACTTGGTCGACAACCGGCCCGACCACGACACCGGCGTGGCAGTCGCGACGAGATCTGCGTCTGCGCAACGGGTTCCGGCCGTTACGTCTACCGCGCAGATGCTGGAGACCATCCGGCAGCTGGGTCTCGCGGCATACCCAGAGGGGACCGTCGACCGGCTGGATGCCGCCACATGGACCGTGACAGCCGCCGGAACTGCGACCCCCGTATCAGGCGCCGACGTCCTCCGCGCGACCGAGTGGCACGGCGTCTTGCTGCGAAAACAGCCGACCGGCACCTTCGGCCTCGACATCACCGCGCAGCTGATGCCTCCAGACGCGCTAGCGCCCGACCTGCTGTCCTGCGGCAATCAGCGATCCGGCCAGATCTGCCAGGCCGGGGTTCTCCCTGACGGACGGGCCTATCGGGAGTCCGAGGTCACCCCCGGGGCTGGACTCGAAGGGGCGTTGATCACCGACGTCAGCGCCGAGCGCACTCTCGTCGTCGTCGACACGGACGTTGTCATCACCGTCACGCAGCGGCACACCTACTCCAACGCGGCCGACGCTCGAGCGGGCTGGCCGGTGACATCGACGCAGCAACTCGCGCTCGCCTCCGACCCCCGGCTGGTCCCGCCTCGCCCGGACCCCATGCCTGCCCTCCCGAGCTATCTCGCCTGCCGTTCGCTGCCCCGACCCTCGGGGTGTCCGGGAGCTCCGAGCGCGTCGGGTCACCCGGCCGAGCAGGTCTTTGCGCGGATGCGCGAGCTGGCAGCGCAGACCATCGGTCCCGATGCTGTCGAAGTGTCCTCGGTCTACAGCTGGGCCTACCGAAATGAGCTCCCGAAGGCTGCGTGGGGCCAGGCCACGGGGGTGTCAGCGACCTTCACCAGCACCGCGAAGCGTCGCTACGTTCAGTTCGTCGCGACGATCCTCGAGCCCGGCGTGACCGGGGCCGACCCTCCGTGCGCGACACAAACGCAGTGCTTCGTCGCCCCCCGCTCGGACGGTGTGACCGAGGTCTACTCGCTCGACGTCGTCCTCTACCTCACGCCACCCCATGCCTCGACCAGCGACGTCGTGGTCGAGGGACAGCTGATGGTGTCAGCCTCGGAGGGTTATCTCGGCGTACCATCGACGGCCCCTTTCGACATGTCGCGGATCACGCTCACCCGCGAGGACCTCAGCCGCCTGGCCAACGACCCGGGCCTGCGTTTGGCCACCCCGACTCCGTTGCCGACCGTGCCTGTCGGGGACCGCCCCTGCTATCCCGGTACCGAAGGCACCAAGGCCTGTGCGGCCATCCCCCGCGCGCAGGGCGGCTGACCCACCTAACGCGAGCGATCGACCTTGCTCGAAACGTTGGAATTGACTGACCGGCCCGAGGCTCGCACCACGAACCGGCTCCGGCGACCGGTGGATAGCCCCGGCGGGGAGGCGAGCACACGGCATACACTCGCGGGCAGCAGCGAGGAGGTGTGGCGGTGGCGGGGAAGATCCGGGCGGAGGACATCCTTGCCGTCAAGGAGCGGACCTCGATCGAAGAGGTCGTCCGCGAGCACGTCACCCTCACCCGCCGCGGGTCGGCGCTAGTCGGGCTGTGCCCCTTCCACGACGAGAAGACCGGGTCGTTCAACGTCAACCCGCACAACGGCTTCTACCACTGCTATGGGTGCGGGGCAGGCGGCGACGTCATCAAGTTCGTCACTGAGATCGAGCATCTGCCCTTCACCGAGGCGGTCGAGCGGCTGGCGGCCAAGTGCGGAGTCGAGCTGCGCTACGAGGACGGGGGCGGGCGGCGCGAGGAAGCCGGCGGCGCGGGCCGGCGGACCCGGCTGATCGAGGTGCACCGGGTTGCGCAGGAGTTCTACGCGGCATACCTGCTATCGGCGGGGGAGGCGCGCGCGGGGCGCGATTTCATGCGCGAGCGCGGGTTCGACGGGGCCGTCGCCAAGCGGTTCGGGGTGGGGTTCGCGCCGCGCGGTGGCGAGGAGCTGGTGCGGCATCTGCGGGGCAAAGGCTTCAGCGACGACGAGTTGGTCACCGGGGGGCTGGCCGGGCGGGGGACGCGCGGGCTCTACGACCGGTTCCGGGGGCGGCTGGTGTGGCCGATCCGGGACATCACCGGCGACACCGTGGGCTTCGGGGCACGGCGGATCTTCCCGGACGACCGGATCGAGGCGAAATACCTCAACACGTCGGAGACGCCGATCTACAAGAAGTCGACGGTGCTTTACGGGCTCGACGCGGCAAAGAAGGCCATCTCCTCGCAGCGGGTCGCGGTTGTCGTCGAGGGCTATACCGATGTGATGGCGTGCCATCTGGCCGGTGTGGAGACGGCGGTGGCGTCGTGTGGGACGGCCTTCGGAATCGAGCACATCAAGGTGCTGCGCCGGATCATGCGCGACGAGGCCGACCTCGAGCCTGCCCGGGTGATCTTCACTTTCGACGGCGACCAGGCGGGGCAGGCCGCGGCGATGAAGGCCTTCAAGGAGGACCAGCGCTGGATGTCGCAGTCGTTTGTGGCCGTCGCTCCGGGGGGCAAGGACCCCTGCGAGCTGCGCCAGAGCGACGGCGACGGGGCCGTGCGGGCTCTGGTCGAGGATGCCGTGCCGATGTTCGAGTTCGCCGCGCGGACGACGGTGGGTCGCTTCGACTTGGACAGGGCCGAAGGGCGGGTGCAGGCCGCGACGGCGATCGCGCCGATCCTGCTCGGGATCCGGGACGCCAAGTTGCGCATGCAATACAAGGGCAAGGCCGCCGGGCTGATCGGCCTCGCACCCGAAGAGCTCGACCCTTACCTCAAGGAGGCCAGCCGCCGGCCGGTGGCCGGCTCGGCCGGCGGGCGCGGGGTCCCGGGGGACCGTTCCGCAGGGGAGCGGGGCCTTGGCGAGGGTATGCCGGGTGGTCCCGACCGCGTTCGTGACCGTCCTCATGACCGGGGTCCGACCAGCGAGCCCGACCGCTATCCCGAGCCCGGTGAGGAGTCCCTGGAACCCACCGACGCCGAGTTGGCTGCTGCTGTCCCGGTGCCGAACCTGCGGGACCCGGTCGTCCAGGCGGAGCGCCAGCTGCTCCAGTGCCTCCTGCAGTTCCCGGACGCCGTCGACCCGCTGGACCTGCCCTTGCTGGAGGTTGCGGACTTCACGGCGCCGGCACACCAGGCGGTGTTCGCCGCGGTCGCGGGGGTCGGCCTGCCGTCGCCGTCGCTGTCCGCCCCCGCGTGGCATAGCGCGCTCGCCGAAACGGCTCCGCTCGCCATCCATCCGATGCTCGCCGAACTGGCCGTGGCCCCGTTGCCGGTGTTGCTCGACCCGATGACCGGCCGCCCGGCCACGCGTTACGTCGACTCGTTGGTCACCCGCGTCCGCGAGGTCGCGCTGTCACGCCAGGTTGCCGACGCCCTCGGGCAGTTGCGGCGCCTGGACGCCACACCCGACGCCGACGCCGACCCGGACCGGCGACGAGTCCTGGCCATCCGACTGCAGGACCTGCAGCGGCAGTTGGCCGCCCTGCGCGACCGAGAGGAGGCCTGACCGATCGTGGCTTTTCGACTTCCGAGGCTCGGCCGATCCGACCCCGACCACACGCCGCCACCGGCAGCCCTCGCAGCTCTGGCTTCGGCACCTGCACAAGCACCAGCCTCTGCTGAGTCGGCAGCGGGGAGGGCCGCCTCGGCATCGCATGGTCAGGACCGGCTCCTGGCAGCCGCCCGGTCCGGTGACACCTGGCTGTTGGCCGGCGTCCAGCGCTTCGGCGCCGTGGAGCCGGACGGCACCGTCCGGTGGTTGCGGCCGTGGCACGAGGTGGACGCGGCGTCTTGGGGTCGCGAATCCTCTACATTGACAGTCACTTTCGTGGACGGCGGGCGGCCGGTCACTCTCCCGATGGCCAACGAACGCAGCTTCCTGCAGGCCCTTCGCGAGCGGGTGCAGGCGAGTGTGGTGATGGCGCTCGAACTTCCGCTAGACGGGTCTCGCAAGGCCAAGGCGGTCATCCGCCAGGACTTCGCGACCGGGGAGCTGCTGGAGCAGCTCGTTCTCGGTCGAGGCACCCGGCCCTCCGATGCGATCTCCGCCGCCGCCGAAGTGGCCTTCGCGACGCTCCGTGAGGAGACCGGCATACCGCCTCGGTGAGCCAACCACTCGGGAACGCGGACGGCAGGACCGCGTCGGGAAGCTGTCTGGGCCCCGCCGCGGGTCCTTTACAGACTGGTCCCTGATAGATTCCGGCATTCGGACGACCGTTGCTGCCTGTGTTGGCCCGCGGGCGGCCCCTCGCAGCTCACAAATGGTCGCCCGTATGCCGGACCTGCGGCCTCCCGGCGACCTGTCGGGGCGCGGCGGGTAAGGAGGTGGGGGGCGGCATACGGGATGGCGTTTAGCCAGGGGCGCGCCGGTTTGCTACCCTAACCGGGCACCATTCCTCCATAGCTCAATTGGCAGAGCAGCCGGCTGTTAACCGGCAGGTTCTTGGTTCGAGTCCAAGTGGGGGAGCCACGCACGCGGGACCGGCCTTTCAGTGCCGGTCCCGTTCTCGTTCTAGCTCTCCCTCGGGGCTGTCGGCGTCACGGCGAGGGTATGCCGTCTGCCCACCTGTGCGGCATGATCCCGCTATGCGATGGCTGGCGGTCGGTGAAGCCGCGATCCCCGAAGGCGACGGCTGGCTGTCCGACCAGGAGGCCGCTCGGGCCGCGACGATGCGGTTTACCAAGCGCCGGACCGAATACCGGCTGCGGCGGTTGGCGGGCAAACGTGCCGTCGCTGCAGTGCTCGGTCGGCCGGTCAACCCGAGCAGTCTCGCTGGCATCGAGGTGCTCAACCGGCGCGGGGGAGCGCCCTACGTCGTCGTCGACGGGAAGGACGCCGCGCTGGACGTCTCGCTCACCGACCGGGCTGGTTGGGCGGTCTGCCTTGTCGGACCCGAAGGCGAGTTGTCCGGTGGCACGCTCGGGGTCGATCTGGAAGCCGTGGAACCCCGCAGCCGCGGGTTCGTCGCGGACTATCTCACGGCATACGAGCAGGCCTATGTCGGCGGACAGGGGGAGCCGGGCAGCGAGGGCTGGGACGTGGCCGCCAACCTGCTCTGGTCGGCGAAGGAGTCCGCCCTCAAGGTGCTGCGGGTCGGCCTGCGGGCCGACACCCGCTCAGTCGAGGTGACGCTGGGGGACGACGTGCGGCCCGATGGGTGGTCGCCGCTGGTTGTCCACGCGCGCACAGGAGACCGGTTCCCCGGCTGGTGGCGCCGCGACGGTGTCTTCCTGCTCACCCTGGCCAGTCGCCAGCACACCGCGCCACCGACATTGCTCGCGGGCGGCGACGACCTCGCGGCGGGGGAGCCGGTCCACTCCTGGCTGGACCGGCCCCTCGCCGACTGAGCCCGGCCTGCTAGGTCGCGAGCCGCGGGCCTGCGTTCAGCCCTTTGCGGCGAACTTGGCCATGCCCCGCTCAAGGGCGTCGATGACGTAGGGCCGCAACTCCTCGGCCTTGATGATCCGGTCGACCGACCCCATCCGCAAAGCCCGCTCGATGGTATGGATCGAGTCAAATTCGTCGGCCACCTCACCGAGCTTCTCCGAACGCACCGCGGCGGCGACGGCAGCGGCCTTGGCCCGCAGCCGTCCGGCCTCCGGACCCTTGGCAGCCGCCGCGGCAGCCTGCGCCTCGAGGACCCGCGGGTCCTTGTCGGTGCGGATCTTCACGTCGCGGGCGAAGACCGTGGCCGCAGCTGGGGCGCCACCGATGACTGAGGCATAGGAGCCCTCGATCGCGGCGATCTCCATGTTCTCGGTGAGCGCCTTGGAGAAGACAACGAACGCCCCACCGTGGTAACGGGACACGACGATGAAGACGATCGGGCCTTTGAAGTTGGTGATGGCCCGGCCGATTTCGGCGCCGTATTCCAACTGCCACTTGCGCATCGACTCCGGCGAGCCGTCGAAGCCGGACAGGTTGGCCATGACGACGAGCGGACGATTGCCACTGGTCGCGTTGATCGCGCGCGCCGTCTTGCGGGACGCTTGCGGGAAGAGGGTGCCCGAGGTCCACGCGGGCGGACCGTCGGCAGGCACGAACCCCTTGCGGGGTAGCGACCGCGACGACAGGCCGAGCATGCACACCGGTATGCCGCCCACCGTCACGTCCCAGACGATGGAGTTCTCGCCGTCCTGCCAGTGGATCCAGCGTTCCAGCGGCTGGCAGTCGGTGTCAGACACCGAACGCATCACCGATCGCATGTCGAACGGCTGCTTGCGGTCGGGGTTGGTCGCGAAGTCGAACACCTCGGCGACCGTGGTGAAGCGGGTGCCGGGCACCTGTTCGTGCGCAGACTCGCGGACATCCCGCTCCCGGGGGTCACTCGTCTCGTGACGTCGGGGGAAGCGCTCGCCGGGGACGACATAGGTGTAGTCGTAGTGGTCGAGCAGCAGGCGGCAAGCGTCCTGGAAGCTCGGGGCCCAATACTGGCCTTGGCCGTTGAGCCCCATGACCCGGTCGTAGCCGCCGATGCCGAAGTTGTCCTCAGCCGACACGGCACCGGAGAAGTCCAGGGCCTGCTTGCCGGTGAGCACCATGGTGCTGGCCGGGGTCATGATGAGGATGCCTCGGGTGTGCATGAGCATCGTCGACTCGGCGTTCCAGTAGGGCTGGCCGCCGACGTTGATCCCGGTGACGATGATGTTGATCTCGCCGCCGCCCTGAGTGAACTCGATGATCCGCCGCAGGGTGAGGGCGATGAAGTCCATGTTCTCGGTGCCGGAGTCCATGGCGATGAGGGCGCCGGACGAGCAGGCATACCACTCGACCGGAATCTTGCGCTCGGCCGCCAGCTTGAGCGAGGCGTTGATCCTGCGGCACTCCGGTTCGGCCAGGTTGCCCAGGCCCTGAGTCGGGTCGGAGAGCATCGCCACCCGGGTCATGCCCTCGGGCACGAGGTCGGTGTAGGTCGTCAGCAGACCGACGACCAGGTGGGCGCTGTTGCCTGCTGGGGCCCGGTCGACCGGGACCAGGGTCTCCCCGTCGGAATCCAGGTCGAGTTCCTGGAAGTGCCCCCGCGGGAACGGCGACGGTTCGCCTTCCGCCGGGGTGAGCATGTGGACGATCTCGTAGGGGTAGGGCGCTCCGAACCGCTCGGCGGTCAGCACCTTCTGGGCATAGCGGGTCAACGGTCGGATCGGGTTGGCCCCCGGGTCGCCCAACCGGATTGTCGTGCCAGTGCGGCCGATGCCGTCGACCGTCATGACCTTCTCGACCAGGGACGTCCCACCGTCCTCGGCAGGGACCGGCATACGAAGGTGCATGACGACCTTCTCCAGTCCGGCGCCCTTGGCGAGCGGCAAGTAGTTGGCGGCCAGCGCCGGCCACTCGTCCGCGGGGATCTCCCACGTGGGGCGGACGTTGATGACCAGCCGGTTGGCTGTCGGGCGCTCCCGCGGCGGGTAGTGCGACAAGGCGGTGCGCATAGCGGCCAAGGCCTGCAGCCCGATCCGGCCCAGCCGCGGATAGGTCTGTGCGCCGGTTTGGTCGTCGCGCACGGCGATCAGGTCACGGACCTCGGCCACGGCGAACAAGCGCCGGTCCTTGGGATTCTCGTGAGCCACGCCGAAGAACAGGTAGACATCCTCCGGGGAGGGCAGCCGCTCGAGGGCGAAGTTGGACAGCCGCCACAGGTCCAGCCGCTTGGCCAGCATCGGATGCAGGTTGCGGTAGAGCCGGTCCTCGACGAACGTCCCGTCCGGCCCTTGACGGAAGGTGACGTGAGCCGTCGTGCGCCCCTGCGAGTCACCCACCTTGCCCGTGATCGTCAGGTCGAGCCGGTGCAGGGTGCGCCCGAAATTGCATCGCTCCAGCACGCCCAGAGCCTGCTCGGTCAGCGCGTCGCCGTCAGCCAGCGGACCGTTCTGCCAGACGACGAGGTCGACGACGACCTCCTTTTCGGCCGGCACACCGGCCAGGTGGCCGCGCATCGCGTCGGCGAACGAGGGCAACTGCTCCAGCGGCAGGTAGGAGTTGACCAGGCGGACCGGCATACCGGAGTGGTCGTAGTCCGCCTGGGAGATCCGGAACCCGCCCACGGACTCCGTGGCGAGGTGCTGCAGGTCGCGGATGCGGTAGAACCGTCGCGCGTAGACCTCCAGGACGACATCCCGGTATGCCGTGCCCGCCGCGTCCGCGTCGGTCTGCAGCCACGCGTCGAGCAGGTCGATCCGGACCGGGTGTGGCGCGGCAACGAGCGCTTCGATCTTGGCGGCGCGCTCCGTGCCGGTGGGCAGGTCGCGCAGGGCCGTGAGATCGGCCCGGACCTGGGCCTGCATCTGCGCGGCAGCCGCGAGCATCTCGGGCTCTTCGAAGAAGTGGAAGAGGATGTCGCGGGCTAGGTCCGCCACATTCTGTTGACGGCCCTCGGTAGCCCGGACCAACCGCTCCAGCCTGGCGCGAGCGTCGAGGGTGGTCATGTCGGCCAGCTCGTCGTGGTGGCTGAGCCGCCGGTTGAGGATCGCGACGATCGCCGGGGCGATTTCGGGGATCCGGGCGAAGGCGCGATAGAGCCAGACGGTGGCTGCCTCCAGCGCTTTGCTGCGCGCCAACCCGGACACGCCGTAACGGGCCAGGGCCGCGCTGAGGCGCTTGCGGTATCGCTCGGGCAGACCGGCCTGGTCGGGGTCGAGCCACTGCAGGTAGGAGAGGAAATACTCCTGGGTGTTGTCGTCGGAGAGTTCCTCGGGGTTGTCCGCTTCAGTGCGCGGCCGATAGAGCGCGCCCAGGTCGCTGAACAGATCGAGCAGGGCGTTCTCGGCGGCGACCAGCTCCGGGTCGCTGGCAGGGAGCTCAACGGCGAGGGCAGCCTGACGCTTGAGCAGCCCCTTGAAGCTCTCCGGGTCGAGGTCATAGCCGAGCAGGTAATCACCCAGGTGAGCGTGGACCCAGGCCGCGTCCTTGCCCTCGGGGTTGCCGTCCGAGGTCGTCCGGGCGGCGAAGTCGACGGCCGCCTCCGGCTCGGCACCCAACCCGGTGCCGGGCCCCAGGTCCAGGTGCTCGTGGGCGGCCGCCTTGATCCGCATGAGCGGGGCGCCACGCTCGATCTGGGTGTTGTTGGACACCGCGAGGGAGGTCACCGTGCCGTCGAACGGCGCGGTCACGGTGGTCACCATCTTCATCGACTCAAGAACCGCGACGGGTTGCCCGGCCGTGACGTCTTGCCCGGGCGTGACGAGCAACGACGACACCAGGGCTGGCCAACCGGTGCGGACGACAACGCCGTCCTCACGGCTGACGGTGTGTCCGACCCCGTCGAGGTCGAGCCGGAAGTCGGCCCCCTGCTCGACGGTGACGAGGCGGTGCTTGCGGCCGTTGCAGATGATCCGGCGCTCGAAGTCGCCCAGGCGGTCGACGATGAGGTCGACGGTGGCGTTGCCGCGCACCCGGTAGGACCGCGGCCCGGTGCGGTCGACCCGCAGCCGGTAGTCGTGACCGCGGTAGCTCAGCTGCACCAGCGAGCCGACCCGCTCGGGTCGCTCGGGCCGCCCCCGGGCCGCACTGGCGAAGAACGCCGCATTGACCATCGTGCTGTCCGACTCATAGGCCTCGACGGCCGCGGCGACAACCGCGAGCGGGTCGGCGGCAGAGGTGAACCCGCCGGCGGAGAGGGTTCGGTCATACCACCCGGCATCCATCGGGCCGGCCGCACTGGCGATCCGTTCGAGCACGGCCAGGTCGGCGGTGCGGTTGGTCATCCCGATTTCCAGTACGACCGTGGTGCGTTCGAGGGCACCATGCGCTCGGTCAAGGGCTTCTTCGCGGTCGCGTCCCCAGGCCGTGATCGTCGCGATGAGCGGCTCGACCCGGCCGTCGATGAGGTCGCCTTCGCGGATGCTCGAGTCGACCCGCACGCCGGTCCCGACGGGGAGGGAGAGCATCTCCAGGGCGCCGCCGGACGCGGCATACTCGCGGCCGGGGTCGTGGGCGAGCAGGCGTACTTCAACGGCGTGCCCGTTGGGGGTGGGCGGCTCGGCCGGGAGGGTGCCCCCGGCGGCCAGACGCATCCGCAACCCGATGAAGCTCGCACCCGTGACCTCCTCGATGAGGGCGTGCTCGGTCCGGGCGAGAGTGTCGACTCCGATCAGCCAGAACGACTCGCCGTCGTGCCCGAGGGCGAACTCGACGACGCCCGCCCCACGGTATGCCGCCGCGCGCACCAGCCGGCGGGCCGCGTGCGACATCGCGCCGGCGGTCGTTTCAGGCACGCGGGGGGCCGGCATCTCGGCCAGGACAGGGGTGGCGCCGCGGCGGATGCTCGCATCGCGCAGGCCCAGGGTCCAGACCGTGCCGGCCGAGTCGGCGAGCACGTCGATCTCGATCCGGCGCCAATCGGCGGGGGTCAGGTGCTCGGGAAGCGGTGAGAGGCCGGCCTCGCGCCCGAAGGCGGCCAACCGAGCCGGGTCGGCCAAGTCTCGGATGGTCTGGGCGGACGGCCCGACCACCCGAACTCCCGCGGCTTCCAACTGGGCGACGAGCTCGGCACGATCCAGGCAGGGAGTGTTCCCGATCCAGGCCGTGTCGGCCCTGGCCTCAAGAACCTGCGCGACGACCCGAGCGGGTGGGATGGGCGTCAACGCGTCGTTCTCCTGCGCCGAGGGCGGCGGCGTCAGCAACTCATCGGCCTCGCGCGCGAACCAGGCCCGCTCACTGCTCTGCTCCGTGACGACGATCGTGGCAATCGGTGGGAGGTCACCGCGACGGTTGAGGTTGCCGACGGCCGCGAGGACACGGACGACGGGCTCACCTCGGTCGATGATCGCCAGGCGGGAGATGTCGTTCACGCAGGTCTCCGATCGATGACGTTGTTGCTCGAACCAGTCGAACCGCATTCGCTCATTACCAGTGCCGGGGTTGGGAACGGGTCGCGCTCACGAGGCGATGCCTC
>JBGAQN010000050.1:0-17514 GCA_044220725.1 Dermatophilaceae bacterium | reverse complement strand
CTTGCCGCCGACGAGCTTGCGCACCTCGGAGATGTGCAGCAGGCCGTCCTTGCCCGGCAGCAGGGAGATGAACGCGCCGAAGGTCGTCGTCTTGACGACGGTCCCCATAAAGCGTTCTCCGACCTCGGGCATCTGCGGGTTGGCGATCGCGTTGATCGCCGCCCGAGCCGCCTCGGCCGACGGGCCGTCGACCGCGCCGATGTAGACGGTGCCGTCGTCCTCGATCGAGATGTCCGCGCCGGTGTCGTCCTGGATCTGGTTGATCATCTTGCCCTTCGGGCCGATGACCTCGCCGATCTTGTCGACCGGCACCTTGACCGTGATGATCCGCGGAGCGAACGCCGACATCTCGTCGGGGGCGTCGATGGCCTCGCCCATGACGTCGAGGATGTGCAGCCGAGCCTCGCGGGCCTGGGTCAGCGCACCGGCAAGCACCGAGGCGGGGATGCCGTCGAGCTTGGTGTCCAACTGGATGGCCGTGACGAACTCCCGCGTGCCGGCGACCTTGAAGTCCATGTCGCCGAAGGCGTCCTCGGCGCCGAGGATGTCAGTGAGAGCGGCGTACCGGGTCTCCCCATCAACGGTGTCGGAGACCAGACCCATCGCGATCCCAGCGACCGGCGCGCGCAGCGGCACCCCAGCGTTGAGCAGCGACAAGGTCGAGGCGCAGACCGAACCCATCGACGTCGAGCCGTTGGACCCCAGCGCCTCAGACACCTGACGGATCGCGTAGGGGAACTCCTCACGCGTCGGTAGCACCGGCACCAACGCCCGCTCGGCGAGCGCCCCGTGGCCGATCTCGCGGCGCTTGGGCGACCCGACCCGGCCGGTTTCGCCCGTCGAGAACGGCGGGAAGTTGTAGTTGTGCATGTAGCGCTTGCGCGTCTGCGGGTTGAGCGTGTCGAGCTGCTGCTCCATCTTGAGCATGTTCAGCGTCGTCACCCCCATGATCTGGGTCTCGCCCCGCTCGAAGATCGCCGAACCGTGGACCCGCGGCAGGACCTCGACCTCGGCGCCCAGGGCGCGGATGTCGCGCAGCCCGCGCCCGTCGATTCGAACCTCGTCCCGCAGGATCCGCTGGCGGACCAACTTCTTCTGCAGGGCCCGGTATGCCGCCGAGACCTCCTTCTGGCGGCCATGGAAGGCGCCAACCCGGCCCTCGTGGCTGCCGTCGGTGTCCCCGACGAGCTCGAGGTGCAGAGCGGACTTGATCTCGTCGAGGATGTCCTCGCGCTCGGCCTTGCCCGCGATCTGCAACGCGGCGGCGGCGCGGTCCTTGGCGAAGGCTTCGACCGCGGCATACACGTCGTCCTGGTAGTCCAGGAACCGCGGGAACTCGATGGTCTCCTTGGCCGCCCGCCCGGCCAGGTCGGCCTGGGCCTCACACAGCACGCGAATGAACGGCTTGGCGGCCTCCAGGCCCTGCGCGACGACCTCCTCGGTGGGGGCGGTCTTACCCTGGTGCTTGACCAGGTCCCAGGTCGCCTCGGTCGACTCGGCCTCGACCATCATGATCGCGACGTCGTCGCTGCCATCGTCCTTGCGGACGACCCGACCGGCGACGACCATGTCGAAGGTCGAGCGCTCCGCGTCGGAGAAGTTGGGGAAGGCGACCCACTGACCGTCGATGCACGACACGCGCACGCCACCGATCGGGCCGCTGAAGGGCAGGCCGGAGATCTGGGTCGAGGCGCTGGCCGCGTTGATGGCCAAGACGTCGTACTGGTGGTCGGGGTTGAGGGCGTAGACCGTGATGATGATCTGGACCTCGTTGCGCAGACCCTTGACAAAGCTGGGACGCAGCGGGCGGTCGATGAGCCGACAGGTGAGGATGGCCTCGGTGCTGGGGCGGCCCTCACGGCGGAAGAAGCTGCCGGGGATCTTGCCGATGGCGTACATACGCTCTTCGACATCGACGGTCAGCGGGAAGAAGTCGAACTGGTCCTTGGGGGTGCGCCCCGCCGCCGTCGTCGCCATGATCATGGTCTCGTCGTCGAGGTAGGCGACGACGGCGCCGTCAGCCTGCTTGGCTAGCCGGCCGGTTTCGAAGCGGATCGTGCGGGTGCCGAACCTGCCGTTGTCAATGGTGGCTTCGGCGAAGGTGATCTCTGGACCCTCCATGGGTCCTCCGTTCTCTCTGAACTCCAACCCCGGGCATCATCGTTGTGCTCGGGTCTTCTTCGGGTGGTGCGGGTCGAACATGCGAGAAGGCGGTCGCCGCTGATGCGGTGACCGCCTTGTCGTGGTCGTTATCGACGCAGACCGAGTCGCTTGATCAGCGAGCGGTAGCGCTCGATGTCGGTGGCCTCAAGGTAGCGCAGCATCCGCTTGCGCCGACCGACGAGCAGCAGCAGGCCGCGCCGGCTGTGGTGGTCGTGCGGGTGGGTGCGGGCGTGCTCGGTGAGGTCCTGGATGCGCTTGGTGAGCATCGCGATCTGCACCTCTGGGGAACCGGTGTCGCCCTCAACGGTGGCGTAGTCGGTCATGATCTGCTTCTTGGTGGTGCTGTCCAGCGGCATACGGGGTCCGGCTCCTTCGTGGGATGCTGCGCGGTGCTCCAGGGCAGGTCCACCTGGGCGCTCTCGATCCGCGGCCGTTCTACGGCAAAGGTGAGACTACCAGCGCCGGTCCGAGCCACCCTAATCGGCGGCGTAAGGTCACAGGTGTGCACGACATCCGCTGGATCGACCTCGACGGGGTCGTCAACATGCGCGACGTTGGGGGGATGCCCACCGTCGATGGCTCGGTCATCGCTGAGGGCCGGCTGATCCGGTCGGACAACCTGCAGGAGTTGTCGGACGGTTCGATCCGGCGCTTGGTCGAAGAGTTCGGCGTGACCGACGTCGTCGATCTGCGGACCCACGTCGAGGTTGCCCAGGAGGGGGCCGGACCGCTCGTCGGTCACCCCCGGGTCCGGATCAGTCACTTCACCCTGTATGCCGATGACTCGCCCGAGAGCGGGATCCCCGCCAGCGAGCGGGAACTGCCGTGGGAGATTCAGGCTAGGCGTGAAGCGGCGGAGCGTGAGGCGGCGGAGCGTGAGGCGGCCGCCCGGCCAACCCTCGCACGGCCAGCCCCAACGGCTCGGAAGCAGCCCTACATCGTGCCCGGCGGCGTCGATCACGACGACTTCTGGTCCGAGCACTATCTGAGCTACCTCGGCCAGCGGCCGGACTCGGTGGTCGCGTCGTTGCGCACTATCGCCCAAGCCGACGGTGCCGTGGTCGTTCACTGCGCTGCCGGCAAGGACCGTACCGGGACGATCACGGGCCTTGCCCTGGTGGCCGCTGGAGCGGCACCGGATGCGGTCATCCGTGACTATGCAGCGTCGGCCGAGCGGGTGCCGCAGATCCTTGACCGGCTGCTGCGCCGACCGGCATACGCCGCCAACCTTCAGGGTAAGACCGTGGCGGAGCAGTCCCCGCGCCCGGAGACGATGGCCCGACTGTTGGCGGCCTTGGACCGCAACTTCGGTGGCGTGCTGGGCTGGTTGGACACCCAGGGCTGGAGCAGTGACGACACTGCGGCCTTGCGCGCCAAGTTGCGCTGATCGGGCCGACCCGCCCCGGGCCCTCGCTCCCGGCCCCGCTCCTGGCCCCGCTCCCAGTTGTTACCCCCGCCCCGACACCCGGTCTTGGCCTACCCGCCGCAGTGGCACTGACACGCGTCGACACATGCCGAGCTCCCGTAGCACTCGGTCGGACAGCCGCACGGTTCGATCACCGGCCGAGGACTCCGATTGGCCAAAGCCTGGGCCGCGCGCTGGGCTCGCAGCCCTCGGAACTGCGCGAACCTCACCTCCACATCAACGGCCGTCACATGATCGCGAGGTATGCCGTGCACCGCGCGCTTGGCGTCTCGGCGAGCTCGGACGGGCACGTCGACCGGGTTCCGGGGCCGATCCCATCGAGGGCCGGCGCCCCAGTGCACCGGCCACGCCTCGGTCTCGAGCACGTCGACGTCCAAGTGGGCACCGAACCGTCGCCCCGCGCGATCCCGGACGCCGTCGTCGGACATAGGAGCGACCTCGCGGCCATCCCTGTCGACCACCGCCAACCGCAGACCCGCCACGGCGAGAACCCTGTCCCACACCTCAAGTGAGATCGGTCGATACCCAGACTCGATCGCGCTGATGGTGGGTTGGGACAGACCCACTCGATCAGCTAGCTCCCGCTGATTGAGATCTGCCAGACGACGAACGCGTCGGACATACCCGGCCGCGTCACTGCCCACGACACCTTGCTGCCCCCGAGACACGGGCAAATTCTGGAGTCTACCCTCCCTGTCGCCAGTCCGGTCTTGGTCCACGGTCCTCTCCTTCCGACTGGTTTCCCCCGTACCTTCTGGACTTCCGCGATTCTCCAGATGACCACCGACAGCCCTTGTCGAGACGCCTCCTGCTGCCCGGAACGAGCGCCAAGCCGCGGTCCCGCTTTCGCGAAACGGGAGAAGGGCGGGTCCGGGATGCCCAGAGGGGGGTTCGGACGGCTGAGACACTGATCACTCCCCCTGATCAACGCCTCAGTCTGATGATTCAGGCGTCCGCGAAAGCTGAGGCATTGATTACTGTGGGTGATCAGTGCCTCAGTCTCAATCACGCGACTGGCGCAAGCACTGAGGCGTTGACCACTCCGGGTGATCAGTGCCTCAGGGTCTGACAACCCCTGCTAACCGCCGACTGTCGTCGACGCCGATGGGCGACGACGAGGCACACCGCGTCGGCGGCAAGGCGCTGAGAGCGGCTAGGGCTTCTTCTTGGGGTCGACGGGCTCGCTGGACAGGGCGGCGATGAAGGCTTCCTGGGGGACCTCGACGCGGCCCACCATCTTCATCCGCTTCTTGCCTTCCTTCTGCTTCTCCAACAGCTTTCGCTTGCGGGTGATGTCACCGCCATAGCACTTGGCCAGCACGTCCTTGCGGATGGCGCGGATGGTCTCGCGGGCGATGATCCGGGCGCCGATGGCCGCCTGGATCGGCACCTCGAATTGCTGACGCGGAATGAGTTTGCGCAACTTGCCAGCCATCTCCACGCCGTAGCCGTAGGCCCGGTCCTTGTGGACGATCGCCGAGAAGGCGTCGACCTGCTCGCCCTGCAGCAGAATGTCGACCTTGACTAGGTCGGCCACTTGGTCGCCGTCCGCCTCGTAGTCCAGCGACGCATAACCTCGCGTCCGCGACTTCAACTGGTCGAAGAAGTCGAACACGATCTCGGCCAAGGGCAAGGTGTAGCGCATCTCGACGCGGTCCTCGGACAGGTAGTCCATGCCACGCAGCGAGCCTCGCTTGCTCTGGCACAGCTCCATGATCGCCCCGATGAACTCACTCGGCGAAAGGATCGTCGCTCGGACGACCGGCTCGCGCACTTCAGAGATCTTGCCGTCCGGGTATTCGCTGGGGTTGGTCACGGTGATGACCCGCTTGTCCTCAAGCGTGACCTCATAGACGACGTTGGGCTGCGTCGAGATGAGATCCAGCCCGAACTCCCGCTCCAACCTCTCGCGAACGATCTCCAAGTGCAGCAGCCCGAGGAAGCCACATCGGAACCCGAAGCCGAGCGCAGCCGAGGTCTCGGGCTCATAGACCAGCGCTGCGTCGTTGAGCTTGAGCTTGTCCAGGGCGTCGCGCAGGTCGGGATAGTCCGACCCGTCGATGGGATAGAGCCCGGAGAACACCATTGGCTTCGGATCTCGATAGCCACCCAGCGACTCGCGAGCCGGCTTGCTCGCATTGGTGACGGTGTCGCCGACCCGGCTCTGGCGCACATCCTTGACTCCGGTGATGAGGTAGCCGACCTCACCGACGCCCAGCCCCTTGGACGGCTCCGGCTCCGGCGAAGAGACCCCGATCTCCAACAACTCATGCGTCGCCTTGGTCGACATCATGAGGATTCGCTCGCGAGGGTTCAGGTCGCCGTCGATGACCCGGACGTAGGTGACAACGCCCCGATAGGTGTCGTAGACCGAGTCGAAGATCATCGCCCGCGCCGGGGCTGCGGGATCGCCGACGGGATGCGGCACCTGCTTGACGATGACATCGAGCAGCTCTTCGACCCCCACGCCCGTTTTGCCAGAGACCAACAAGCACTCCTCAGGAGCACAACCGATGAGGCCGGCCAGCTCCGCGGCATACTTCTCCGGCTGCGCGGCTGGGAGGTCGATCTTGTTGAGCACGGGAATGATCGCCAGGTCGTTCTCCATGGCGAGGTAGAGATTCGCCAGCGTCTGCGCCTCGATCCCCTGTGCCGCGTCGACGAGCAACACCGCCCCTTCGCAGGCAGCCAGCGAACGGCTCACTTCATAGGTGAAGTCGACGTGCCCAGGGGTGTCGATCATGTTGAGCGCATAGGTGACCCCGTCGGACTCCCACGGCATCCGGACGGCCTGGCTCTTGATGGTGATCCCGCGCTCGCGCTCGATGTCCATCCGATCGAGGTACTGCGCCCGCATCGCCCGACTGTCGACGATCCCCGTCAACTGCAGCATCCGGTCGGCCAGCGTCGATTTGCCGTGGTCGATGTGGGCGATGATGCAGAAGTTGCGGATGCGGTCCGGCGGCGTGCCGTGGGGTGGCAACCCGGTGCGGGCCATGGGTGACACGGTGCGGCGTTCCTCGCGAGATCGGTGGGGCGAACGGATTCGGGACAGTCTCCCATGGCGGCGCCGCGCGGCCCACCACAGCCACGCCACCGGCACGAGACTCCGGTATGCCGTGCGACGGGTCGCAGCGCGCCGCTCTCCTCACAGCTCGTCTGGGCTCGGCTGGGCTCGGAGTCTGCTCGCCTAAGGTGACCCACATGGAGGTTCTCGTCACGGGCGGCACCGGCACTCTCGGCCGGGCGACAGTGCCACTGTTGACCACAGCCGGACACGACGTCCGGGTGCTCAGCAGGCGGACCGGACCAGGCCTCACGACGGGCGACCTCGAGCGTCGTCAAGGCCTGAAGCGAGCGCTCGACGGCGTGCACACCGTCCTGCATCTCGCCACCTCCGGCGGGGCCCGCGACGTGCGAGCGGCGGCCAACCTCTCCAAAGCTGCGGCCGAGGCGGGCGTCCACCACTTCGTCTTCATGTCGATCGTCGGGGTAGATCGGGTGCCGCTCCCCTACTACCAGGCCAAGCTCGAGGCCGAGCGCCAACTCGCTGCGAGCGGGCTCGGCCTGACCATCCAGCGCGCCACCCAGTTCCACGACCTGGTCGTCACCATCCTGCGCAGTCAGCGCCCCTCGCCGTTGTTGTTCGTGCCCGACATTCCACTCCAGCCGATCGACACCTCCGTGGTGGCTCGCCGACTCGTCGACCTGGTCGACGGTGAGCCCGCCGGGAGAGCGCCGGACCTCAGCGGCCCCCGCACCGAACGGTTCACCGAATTGGCTCGACAGTGGCAGGCGCACATCATGCGGGTGCGCCCGATCGTGCCGGTGAGAATCCCGGGGAGGACGTTCGCGGCATACGCGAAGGGCGGGCATCTGGCCCCGGAAGGTGCCGTGGCAGACTCCCCTACCTTCGCCGAATACCTGGCCGATGCGTCCCGCTGAGCTCGCCCCGCGACCCGAGGCGCGCTGACTCAGTAGCCGATCGACCTCAAGTAGGCGCGAGAGTCGGCGAGGCAATCGAAGGGGTCTCGGCCATAGAGGTCGTCCTGCTCGACGAGCACGTATGCCGCCCCGGCCGCTTCGGCCTCCGGCAGGATGGCCGGCCAGTTCATGTTGCCCGAGCCGACTTCGGCGAACTGGATCGTCGTGCCGGTGAACGCCTGCATGAAGGCGGGAAGATCACCGGCCTCCAGCAGGTGCAGAGCACCCGGATCGAGCGGGACCACCCGGTAGTCCTTGACATGGACGAGGTCGATGACCCCGGCGTATTCGCGCAGCATGTCGATGGGCGAGATCCCGCCACGCTGCACCCAATGCAGGTCGACCTCGAAGCGCACGCTCGGGGCAACCCGCCGGACAAGGTCGAAGAGCCGCTCGCCGTCGAAGCGCGCGAAGTCGACGTGATGGTTGTGGTAGCAGAGCGTGATGCCCTCGGCGGCGAGTCGCCGGGCGGCAGCCTCGACATCCGCAGCCCACGCTTCACACGCGGCCGCCGACACCATTGCCGTGAACGGCATCATGCCGATCCGCACATACCGGCACGACAACCGGTGGCAGTCCGCCACGATCTTGGCGAAGTCGGTGTCGAGGGCGTCGCCGGTCGTCGTCGGTCCGGACATCAAGCCGGCCGACAGCGCTGCGGTCTGGATGCCGAGCTCACGCCCGGCCCGCTCCAAGGCGGCGATGTTGGCTGGATCCATCGGCAGTTGCGACATCTCAACCGCGTGGTAGTCCATCGCCGCAACCCGCTCAAGCACCGGCCAGAGGCCCTCCTGCGCCACGGTCTCGCGCAGCATCATCATCTGCACGCCGAGCACCGCCATCTCAGATCACCCTCTCGAACAAGCCTTCGGCCGCGATTCTGGAGCGCAGTTCCCGCTCGTATGCCGTCTCGTCGAACTCGGTGATCGAGACCTCCCGGCCCGACCACGCGGACAGATGGATTGCGTTGGCCAGCCGGACCCCATGGATGCCCTCGGCGCCTGGGGCAACTAGAGGTTCGCCGTCCCGGATGTTCGCGGCGAAGTTGGCCAACACGTCGCAGTGCTGCTGCCCCCACGCGGACCCGTAGTCCAGAGTCTGCGTGTTCAGCAACGCCGACAGGTCCGCCTGGCCGGAGAACAGCCGCATGACATCGGACATGTCCATCCTCGCCGACAGCTCACGTTCGGGGGCAGCCAGCCGGGTAATCGTCACGGTCCGGGAATTGTCGACCACGATCTTGCCTGGGTCGCAGAGGATTTCGAGTCGGTCTGTGCCGGCGAGGTCATGGGTGCAGGTGATGAAGGTGCCGGTCGCGCCGTCTCCGAAGTCGACCAGGGCCGTGACTTCGTCTTCGACAACGATGTCTCGACGGAACCCGAAGGCGCACTTGGCGACGACGCTGCGGGGCACACCGCACATCCACTGCCAGAGGTCGAGCTGGTGCGGTGCTTGGTTGACCAGCACGCCACCACCTTCCCCGCCCCACGTCGCCCGCCATGCGCTCTGGTCGTAGTAGCCCTGTGGTCGCCACCACGTCGTGATGATCCACGAGGTATGCCGCAAGGCCCCCAGTTCACCGCTGTCCAGCAGCGTCCTGATATCCCGGTAGAGCGGGTTGGTCCGCTGATTGAACATGATGGCGAAGGTCACGTCGGGGGTGGCTGCAGCGACGTCGATGAGCTCTCTGGCCTGGCGCGTATAGACCCCGGCCGGCTTCTCCACCAACGCGTGGATTCCCTGTCGTAGGGCGGCGATTCCCATCTCGGGGTGCAAGTAGTGAGGCACCGTTGTCACCACGGCGTCCACCGTCCCCGAGTCGAGCAACTCTCGGTAGTCGGTGAAGAACGGCACCCCCCACTCCGCGGCGACCGCAGCCTTGGTCTCGTCGATGTCGCAGACCGCGGCGAGGCTCATCCCGGGCACTCGTCCCTCGCGCAGGAACCCGGCATACATGCCGCCTTGGGCGCCCAACCCGATGATGCCCATGCGGACCGGGTGGTCGGACTGTTCAGGTGCCATGTCGTCCATCTCCCTCAGGTGCCGGCCCGATGCCGGACTGTCGATAGATCTGGGTGAGGATCCGCAGTGAGGCCATCGCCTCGGCAGGACCGATCCAGAACGGCTCCGGGTCGTCCAGGCGGGCATAGAAGTCCCGGATCAGCACCTCATGGGAGAGTCCCCAATAGGTGCGCCCGGCCGATGACGCCACTCGTTCGGGAGTGTGCTCGACGCGCCCGTCGCGCCAGGTCACAGTTAACGCGTGGCGGCGGCCAACCGGCCGGGATCGGTGTCGCAGACCGCGACCAGGTCGACGTTCCTGACGGCGGTCAGCGCCTCGGCATGCACGACCGACACGTCGCCGCACCCCACGATCGCCGCCCTCGTCATCTCAACACCACGCAATCCCCTGATCGGCCAGAATGCTGGTGAAGGCGCTGTGGGCGCTGCTCCACAGTTCCGGGCCACGCAGCCCGCCGAAGGCGTCGAACTGTCCGAGGTGGGGTTCGATGGAGAAGTAGCCGTCGTAACCGTCGGCAACCAGGGCCGCAAGGAGCTCGGGGATTTGACCGTCGCCCTGCCCGCTGGGACGAACGTCACCGGTCGCCAGAAGGGCGTCTTTGACGTGGATGTATGCCGTGTATGGCCGGACCGCGGCATACGCCTCGGTGACCGGCCGGACTCCGCACTGGACGTAGTTGGCTGGGTCCAGGATGAGCCGCAGGTTCGGTGAGCCGACCGATTCGACCAGGTCGACGCAGCGCCGCGGAATGTCCCCGTAGATGTCCTTCTCGTTCTCGTGCAGCAGGGTCACCCCGGAGGCCTCGGCGATCTCGACGAGGGCGCTCATCCGGCGGAGCACCTCGGCACGGAATCGGTCCGGGTCGCTGCCCTCGGGGATGAAGAACGAGAACACCCGGCAGTTCGGGGTCTCGAAATGCTCGGCGACCCGGACGGCGTGACGCATCCGGGCCAGGTGTGGCTCGAAGGGGTCGGTCACCAGGATCTTGCCCATCGGCGAGCCGACCGACGACACGGTGACCCCAGCGGCATCGAGCCTGGCCTTGGCTTCGCCGAGTTGCTTGTCGTCGAGGTCCAGGACCTTGACCCCCCACGCGCTGCGCAACTCGACATGCCGGATGCCGAGGCTGTCCAACAGGTCCAGCTGCTCGCCGAAGTCGTCGGCAATCTCGTCGGCGAAGCCGGTCAGGGTCCACATGGGGGGCCACCTCCGTGGATGGGAGTGGGATCCCTTCGACCCTAGGAGCCAGGGCCCAGGGACCCCAGCGGTTGCCACTTGTTCCGGCGGTAGCGTCTGGCCCATGCAGATGGTTCGAAGGATGGTGCGGTGGTGGACCCGAGCGACGACTCGCCGAACCACTGCCTCGGCCGGCCGGCCGGGCTATCCCGGCGATTTCCTCGGCACGCCCGATCTCGGCTATACCCCGCACCCCGACGGACGGCCCGACCCGGGCGAAGTGGTGTGGACGTGGGTGCCTTACGAGGAGGACCGCAGCCGCGGCAAGGACCGACCGGTGCTCTTGGTGGGCCGCGACGGCCCGTGGCTGCTCGGAGTCCCGCTCACGTCCAAGGACCACGACCGCGACATGGAGCAGGAGCGCCAGGCCGGGCGGCTCTGGTGCGATGTCGGGTCCGGCGCTTGGGACAGCCGCGGTCGGCCCAGCGAGGCCCGCGTGGACCGGATTGTCCGAGTCGATCCGACGGGGATCCGACGTGAGGGTGCGGTGCTGAGCCAGCCCGTGTTCGATCAGGTCGCAGCCGCCATTCGCGCCGCCCACGGTCGATGAGCGGCCGGCAGCTTGTTGTCGCTGGCCCGACATCGCTCAGTCGAGGCGCGGACTGATTCGCCGGCATACGTGAAGAGTCGGCTCCCGCAGCGGGAGCCGACCCTTCACGTATGCCGGGTGCTCGCCTCAGAGGCTCGCGGCCTTGCGGGCCATCGCGGACTTCTTGTTGGCGGCCTGGTTGGCGTGGATGACGCCCTTGGAGGCGGCCTTGTCGAGCTTGCGGCTGGCGGCCTGCAGAGCGGCCTGGGCCGCCTCTGCGTCGCCGGACCCCGCCGCGTCGCGGAACTTGCGGATCCACGTGCGCAGCTCGCTCTTGACCGCCTTGTTGCGCTCGGTGCGCTTCTCGTTGGTCTTGATGCGCTTGAGCTGAGACTTGATGTTTGCCACTGGTGATCGGTTCTTTCGGTCGGTGCGGGTATGCCGTTAGAGGGCGGCAGACGCGGCTCGGGACCGGGCGTGGGGCACCCGTGGATGAGACGCGCTGGGTGATGCAGTCGTGCGCGCACGACCAGGCGCGCACGCAAGGGGTCAATCTAGCAGCGCCAGGCGTGCCACTCCCAATCCGCGGGTCGATCCGCGTCGCCCCGCGCTTGTCCAGGAGCAACGGTGCCCGGGGCCCTGAGTCAGCCAGACCCTGAGTCAGCCAGACCCTGGGTCAGCCGGATCGTCGAGCGGCCGAGATCGCGAGGATGGCGCGCTCGACGGCATACACGGGGTCGCGGCCGCCGCCCTTGACCTCGACGTCCGCGGCGGCAACGGCCTGGATCGCCGCGCCGAGGCCCGGACCGTCCCAGCCTGAGATCGAGCGACGGTCCTTGTCGACCTGCCACGGCGCCATGCTCAAGGTCTTGGCCACCGTGGCCGAGGACCCCCGTCCGGCGGCACCGACTTTGACGAGGGTCCGCGACTGCGAGGCGAGCACGGCCACGATCGGCACGGGGTCGACGCCGCTGGCGATGGCGTGCCGCAGCAGCCGCAGCGCCTCCCCGGTCTGCCCGGCCAAGGCGGCGTCGGCGACCCGGAAGCCGCTCGCCTCGACCTTCCCCCCGTGATAGGTCTCGACGACCCGTTCGTCGACCACCCCTTCGGTGTCGGCGACGAGTTGGCTGCACGCTGAGGCGAGCTCGCGCACGTCCTTGCCGATCGCCTCCACCAACGCCTGAACCGCCCCCGCGGTCACCTTCCGGCCTTGCCTGCGGAACTCGTGACTGACGAAGTCGGCCTTGTCGCGGTCGCTCTTGATCGGCGGGCAGTCGATGACGTGGGCGCGGGCGGCCTTGAGCGCGTCGAGCACCTTCTTGCCGCGCTGGCCGGACTTGTGCAGCACGATCAGCGTCAGATCGGGCGCCGGCGCCGCCACGAGGGTGAGCACGTCGGCCTGCAACTCCTCCCCCGCGTCGTCGACGTCCTCGACGACGACCGCCTTCGCCCCGCCGAAGAGCGACGGACTCGCGTGGTGGGCTAGGAGGCCGCTCTCGTATGCCGTCGCCGCCACCCTGATCGTCTCGATGTCAGGATCGGTGTGCCTCAGCTCGGCCAACACCGAAGCGAGGGCGCGCTCGGCCAACAACCCCTCCGGGCCGGTGATGAGGACGAACGGCGGCACGCTCACGGGCGCTAGCCTGCCACGCCCCACCGACACCTCAGGCATGATGTGCTCCCATGATCGACCGCGCCCGCCTGTCGTCCCTCATGTCCGCCGAGCAGGACCGTTTCGCTGCCGCCCACCCGCGCTCCGCGGCGGCATACGGGAGGGCAGACCATTTGTTCGGGCGGGTGCCGATGACCTGGATGAACAAGAAGGCAGGCGGCTTCCCGCTCTACTTCGAGCGCGGCCGAGGAAGCCGGGTCTGGGACATCGACGGGCACGAATACGTCGACTTCGCGCTCGGCGACACGGGTGCGATGGCGGGGCACTCCCCCGCGCCGGTGGTCGCCGCGATCCGGCGCCGGGTCGACGAGCTCGGCGGGCTGACAACGATGCTGCCCACCGAGGACGCGGAGTGGGTGGGGGCCGAGCTGTCCCGCCGGTTCGGGATGGACGTCTGGAGCTTCTCGCTCACCGCGACCGACGCCAACCGCTGGGCGATCCGGTTGGTGCGCGCCATCACCGGCCGACCGAAGATCCTCGTCAACAGCTATTGCTACCACGGGTCGGTCGACGAGTCGCTCATCGTCGTCGGCGACGATGGCGAAGGGACCAGCCGCCCCGGCAACGTCGGCTCACCCGTCGACGTGACGATGACCAGCCGGGTGGCGGAGTTCAACGACATCGAAGGCCTAGAGAAGCAACTCGCCCAAGGTGACGTCGCCGCCGTTCTCATGGAGCCGGCGTTGACCAACATCGGGATCGTCCTGCCGGACCCGGGCTACCTCGACGCGGTCCGTGAGGTGACCCGCGCCCACGGCACCCTGCTCATCATCGACGAAACCCACACCTTCTCGGCCGGACCCGGCGGCATGACTAAACGGGATCACCTCCGCCCGGACGTCGTGGTCATCGGGAAGGCGATCGGCGGCGGCATACCGACCGGCGCCTATGGGCTGTCTGCGGAGCTGGCCGCGCGCGCGTTGTCCCGCACCGACCTGGACCTGGTCGACATGGGCGGGGTCGGAGGCACCCTCGCCGGCAATCCCCTGTCGGTGGCGGCCATGCGCGCGACCCTCGAACACGTCCTCACCGATGCCGCGTTCGTGGGGATGATCGACACCGCAACGGTGTTCGTCGACGGCGTGCAGTCGCTCATCGACGAACACCAGCTGCCGTGGGCGATCAACCAGCTGGGTGCGCGCGGCGAATACCGCTTCGCAACTCCCTACCCGCGCAACGGAACCGAGGCGGCCGCATCGGCCGACGGCGAGCTCGAGGACTACCTGCACCTCTACCTCGCCAACCGCGGCATCCTGCTGACGCCGTTCCACAACATGGCGCTCATGGCGCCGTCAACGACGGTCGCCGACGTGCACCGGCACCATGAAGTCTTCGCCGAGGCGCTGGCCACGCTGCCGCGCTGAGGCTGCCGCGTTCAGGCGGACCGCCACCCGGAGGCGCACTGCCGCGGTGCGGCGAGTTGAACCGGGTCAGTTCGTGCGAGCCTGCCGGCCGGACTGGCTCGGCGCGGGCGCCCGCATCGCCGCCAACAGGTCGGCCTCGCCGGCCGGCACCTCCTGCGACTCGTTGGCGTCCCGCACCGGAGCCTGGTCGGTCACCCAGTAGCGCCCGTCCGCCCGCTCCAGGTAGCGATAGTCGACGAGCTCACGCCGCAGCGACGCGACGTCGTCGTGGCTGCGCCGCAACAGGTCGTTGACCTCCGGTTCGGCGTAGGTCCGACCCGGTTCGAACCGGCGCAGCAGCTCCAGGAGCACGACGACCCGGGCCTTGCGCTTGGCCGGGATCGACCGCAGCCGCTCGCCCTCGAAGAAGGCCCGCAGGGTCTTGTCGCGGAAGACCTCATCGGGCGTCGGCGGCCCTGGAGCCGTTGCACCTGTCCCGGGCGAGGCCGGCACCGTAGCCTCCGCGGAAGACACGTTGTCGGAGACGGTGCGTGCCCCGCCCGCAGACTCTCGGTCGAGAAGGAGGTCGGCCCGGGCCGCTGTGTAGGTCTGCCCGGTCTGGGCCATCCGGGCCCGAACGAGCGCCTTGAAGTCGGCATCGGTGGTCATCGGCATCGCTTTCCGGCTGCCCACGGCCCCAGCCCGTCGTCGCAGCCTCTGGCGTCGCAACGATGAGTTCGACCCGAGGATGCCCTCCCCTTCGCCGTGATGTGCGCTGGCTGGGGCCGGCACCGGCTGGGCGTCAGGATGCGCCGCTGAGGGCCACCCTGCCAGTCAGTCCCCCCGCCGGTCAACCGCGTTCGGCACTTGCGGGTGACGAACGATCGACACCACCAGCGTTCGGCGGCGCGCCGGTCACGCCCGGTCTTCCACACCGGGTCCGCGAAATGCGCGCGCCACGGAGTGCGGTTGAGGGCGTGATCGTCCCCACGATCGCACACTGTGGGGCACCCGCTAGTCGAAGCCGAACGTCGGCTCGCCGATCTCCAACCCGAGCTGGGTCAACCGGGCCGCAATGACATCCTCGGGCAGCTCGAAGTGCTCGACCAGCTCCGCCAGGTCGATCCCCGCCTCCGCGGCGTCCCGCAGTTCGGCGTCCTGAGCCCCCGTCCAGGCATGGCCAGCCGTGACCGCGGTTCGCGGCGAGGGCGCCACCGGGGGCGGCCCGGCGACCGGCCGCGGATCGCTCACCTCCCCGTCGCTCGACTCCCCCATCGGGTATGCCGCGGGCCCACCTCCCAGCCCCCGTGCGGTCGGATCCGCGACCGGATGGGGCTCCGGAGCCACGTCGTCAAGCCGCCGCAGGGCTGCGAGCACCTTCTCCCGATCGGTCGTCGGCCAGAAGGGGGGCAGCGAGCGCTGGAGGAATCCGGCATACCGAGCCGTGGTCATCCGGGAGTCGAGGAAGGCGACGACGCCCCGGTCGTCCGAGGTGCGGACGAGGCGTCCCGCCCCTTGGGCCAGCCGCAGCGCTGCATGCGTCGCCGACACCGCCATGAAGCCGTTGCCTCCCATCCTGGCGATCGCGTGAGTCCGCGCCGAGGCCAGCGGATCGTCGGGTCGCGGGAAGGGGATCCGGTCGATCACCACCAACTGACACGACGAGCCCGGCACGTCGACCCCCTGCCACAAACTGAGCGTCCCGAACAGACACGTCGTCGCCTCTCGCGCGAACTGCCGCACGAGAGTAGCGATCTGGTCCTCTCCCTGGCAGAGGATCTCGATCCCCACCCCACCCGTGGAGAAGCGCTCGCGCAACTCCTCGGTCGCCGCCTGAGCCGCGCGCATCGACGAGAAGAGCCCGAGGGTCCGCCCGCCGGCCGCCCGCACCAGCGCCTCCAACTCGTCCAGCGCCTCGGTGGCCGTGCCGTCTCGTCCCGGCGGCGGCAGGTGAGCAGCGACATAGGCAATGGCCTGGCGTGGATAGTCAAACGGCGACCCGACATCCAGTCCGGTCCAGGTCGGTGCGCCTTCACCGCGCAAGCCCATCGTCCCGGCGACCGCGTCAAAGGACCCGCCCAACTCCAAGGTCGCCGACGTCATGATGACCGTCCGGTCGGCCAACACCTTGTCGCGCACGAGCATCGCGACACTCATCGGTGCGACCCGCAGCACCGCCCCACGCCTCGGCTCGTGGGACAGCCAGACGACGTCCAGCTCGCGCCCTTCCAGGATCCGGGCGGCGTTGTCGAACATCTCGTCCACGGCGGCCCGGGCGACCTGAAGGGCACCATCGGGCTCGGCTCCCGCCTCGGGTTTGAGGTCGCTCTGCATGGCCCGCGCGACGTCTCGGACCCGGGTCAAGGCCAGCACCAGCGCGTCGGGTAATGCGAGAACCCGGCCCTCCGGCATACCGTCAAGGACCGAGCCGAGCAGATCGGCGACCTGGGTCGCCTCCTCGGAGCGGTCGCTACGCTTGCCCGCCCGCCGGGCCGCGCCGTTGACCATCCCCGCGGTGAGCTCGTCGGTGATCGTGGAGGTGACCCGCTCGACGAGCTCGTGTGCCTCGTCGACGATGAGCACGTCGTGCTCGGGCAGCATCTGGCGACCCTCGAACGAGTCGATCGCCATGAAGGAATGGTTGGTCACAATGACATCGACATCTGCCGCAGCCGCCCTGGAGCGCTCCACGAAGCAGGCGGTGACCAGCGGACACTTCCCACCGAGGCACTCGTGGGCATCGACCGACACCTGTCGCCAAGCCCGGTCGGAGACCCCCGGGACGAGTTCGTCACGGTCGCCGGATTCGGTGCTCTCCGCCCAGGTCCGCAGCCGGATGACCTCTTGGCCGAGCCGACCGGCCGCACGGTCGACCTCGCCGACGCCGAGCAGCGCCTCGTCGTCGGGGAACCCGCCTTCGAGTTTGTGCAGACACAGGTAATTGCGTCGGCCCTTGACCATCGCGAAAGTCGGCCGCCGCCCGAACAATGGCGCCACGGCCGTCGCCAGCCGGGGCAGGTCGCGGTCGATGATCTGGGCCTGCAACGCCAAGGTCGCGGTCGCCACGACGGCAGGCGTGCCCGTGTCGAAGGCGTGCTGCACCGCTGGCACCAAGTAGGCCAGCGACTTCCCGGTCCC
>JBGAQN010000049.1:0-17911 GCA_044220725.1 Dermatophilaceae bacterium | reverse complement strand
CAGCGAGGCAATCGTCCGGGTCGGTGCGGCCCGGCCGGATGTCGTGGCCATCACTGCGGCGATGCTCATCCCCGTCGGGTTGGAGGAGTTTGCGCGCCGGTTCCCCGACCGGGTGTTCGACGTGGGGATCGCCGAGCAGCATGCCTTCACCATGGCTGCGGGCCTTGCGTATGCCGGCCTGCATCCGGTCGTGTGCGTTTACGCCACCTTCCTCAACCGTGCCTTCGACCAACTACTCATGGACTGTGCGATGCACCACGCGGGCGTCACGGTGATCCTCGACCGGGCCGGTGTCACGGGGACCGATGGGGCCTCGCACAACGGCATGTGGGACCTGACAATCACCGGCCTCATGCCGGGAGTCCGGGTCTGCGCGCCGCGCGACGCCGCGGAGTTGGACCGCGCGCTGGGTGAGGCCGTCGCGGTGACAGACGGACCGACGGTCATCCGCTTCTCCAAGCAGAACCCACCTGCCCCGCTGGCGGCCGTTCGTGAGGTCGGATCGGTCGACGTGCTGCGCGACCTCGAGCCGGGTGAGCAGGTCGACCTGCTCATCGTCGGCGTGGGGGAGATGGCCGCCACAGCCATGGCGGTGGCCGAGAAGCTCGCTGGAGGCGGTCTGGGGGTCCAGGTCGTGGACCCGCGGTGGTGCGTGCCGGTCAGCCCGGATCTGGTCCGTGTGGCGGCCGACGCCAAAGCCGTCGCGGTGATCGAGGACAACCTGGTGGTCGGCGGAGTCGGATCGCAGGTCACGCAGGCGTTGCGGGAGGCGGGCCTCGGTATGCCGTGCCAGCTGCACGGCATACCGAAGCGGTTCCTGGGGCACGCCTCGCGAGGTGAGGTGCTCGAAGAGATCGGGCTCACCCCCGAGGCGATCGCCGACCGGATCACCGCGACAATGCAGGCATGACCTTCAACGTCCACGACCTGTCGGTCGGCGAGGTCGCCGCCGACGCGCCCGTTGTCATCGCCGTCCATGGGATCACCGCCAACGGGTTGTGCTGGCCGCGGGTGGCCGATGAGTTGGCCCGTCGGCGCCCGGGAGTGCGCTTCCTTGCCCCCGACCTGCGTGGTCGGGCGGATAGCGCGGCAGGGGAGGATCACCCTGGCCTGGATGCCCACGTGGCGGACCTTGTCGGGTTGGCCGGAGCGCAGGTTCGCAAGCCGGTGTTGCTGGGTCACTCGATGGGGGCGTTCGTCTGTGCGCTGCTGGCAGCGGGGCATCCGCAGGTGCCGGCCGGCGTCGTGCTCGTCGATGGTGGGCTGTCCTTTCCGGTGCCGCCGGGTCTGGACATCGACGCGACGTTGGCGGCGGTGCTCGGCCCGTCGCTGGCCCGGCTGTCGATGACCTTCGCCGACGAGGACGAACTGCTCGCGTTCATCTCGACGAACCCCGCGCTGGCTGGGCTGCTCGCGGGGCCGTTGGGAGAGGCGTGCCGCACCTACTTGCGGCACGACATCGTTCGCGGCACCGACGGGCTCGTGCGCAGTTCCTGCTCGTATGCCGCCGTGCGGGCTGACGGCCGCGATATCCTCGCGCACCCGGCCCTACCCGGGGCGGTGCGCGCGGCGGTGGATGACGGTGTTGCGGTCGAGTTCCTCTGGGCGCGCCGGGGCTTGTTTGACGAGCCGCAGGGGATGTACGACGAAGGGCGGCTGGGGGCGTTGGCTCTGCCGGATGCGGTTCGGGTGACGCACGTGCCCGACACGAACCACTTCAGCATCGTTTTCGGTGACGAGGGCATCGCGGCCATCTGTGACGCCGTGGAACGGCAGATCGACGGCTGAGCGCTCCTATCGTCGGGACAGGGGCGCGCGGCATACTGCGCGAATGGACTCACCCACGATCAGCAGCGGCACCGGCACCCCTGAGGACCCCTGGCGACTCAAGACGCCTCCGTTGAGTTCGGACTACACGATGCATCGGGCGGCGCGCGACGGTCAGGACGTCATCGTGTGCACGGTGGGCAAGACGGTGCTGTTCTACGACGCCCGGTGCGTCGAGGACCTGCACGCGATGCTGACCGCTCATGGGGAGTGGATGGAGCTGGGTGCAAGCGACGAGCAGAAGCCGGCCAAGGACGGCACCGTGGAGGCGTGGGGTCGGTCGGCCGACAACCCGCTGGGCGGGTGGTACGGCCTCAAGAAGGGGTTGCGCGGTCGGTTCGGGATGTACGTCCCGCCGCTGCTGGAGCATCTGGGTCTGGCTGAGGTCGAGCACAATCCGCGGGGCAACCGGATGCGGGCGCGCTGAACGGTCCGTCAGCGGCTCGGCCCAGGCCAGGCGACCAAAACATCGGCGAGTGTGAGGTTTTCGGGCAGACCGGCACTGGTGGGCACGAAAACGTCGGCGAGTGTGAGGTTTTCGGGCAGGCCGGGTGAAAACCGGGAACGAGGTGTTCAGATGTCGCGGAAGACCTCGATGGTCGCTCCGAGGTTGTTGAGCCGGTCGGCGAGGTCCTCATAGCCCCGGTTGATCACATAGACGTTGCGCAAGACCGAGGTGCCCGGGGCCGCCAGCATCGCCAGCAGCACGACGACACCAGGGCGCAGGGCCGGCGGGCACATGACCTCAGCTGCGCGCCACTTGGTCGGGCCCTCAATGAGCACCCGGTGCGGATCGAGCAACTGGACCTTCGCGCCGACCTTGGTGAGCTCGGTGAGGTAGATGGCCCGGTTGTCGTAGACCCAGTCGTGCAGCATCGTGGTGCCCTCGGCCATGGCGGCGACGAGCGCGAAGAAGGGCAGGTTATCGATATTCAGACCCGGGAAGGGCATGGGGTGGATCTTGTCGATCGGCGCCCGCAGCGGGCTGGGGAAGGTCGTGATGTCGACCAATCGAGTCGCGCCGTTGGCGGAGAGATATTCAGGCGTCCGATCGACCCGCATCCCCATGCCTTCGAGCGTGGCCAACTCGATCTCCATGAACTCGATGGGCACTCGGCGGATGGTCAATTCTGACTTCGTGACCACTGCGGCGGCCAGCAGCGACATCGCTTCGATGGGGTCTTCGCTGGGGGAGTAGTCGACATCGACGTCGATCACGGACAATCCGCTGACCTTGAGCGTCGTGGTGCCGATGCCTTCGATCCGCACTCCCAGTTTGAGCAGGAAGAAGCAGAGGTCCTGCACCATGTAGTTCGGGCTGGCATTGCGGATCGTCGTCGTACCTGGATTCCGAGCTGCTGCAAGCAGGGCGTTTTCGGTGACGGTATCGCCGCGCTCGGTGAGGATGATCGGTTGCTGAGGCTGACGCGGCGTCGCGCGCGCCTCGTAGAAGCCGTGAGTGGCGACGACTTCAAGTCCGAACGCATGCAGTGCGGCCAGATGGGGCTCGACCGTCCGCGTGCCCAGGTCACACCCCCCGGCATACGGCAACCGAAAGTCGGCACGATCGTGCAGCAGAGGCCCGAGGAACATGATGACCGTTCGCGTTCGTCGGGCGGCATCCTCGTCGATGGCGTCCAGGTCCAACTCGCCGGGCGGGACGACCTCGAGGTCGTTCGAGTCGGGCAACCAACGCACCCGAACTCCAATCGAGGCGAGCACCTCGATGATCCGGTTGACTTCCTCGATCCGGGCCAGGTTGCGCAGCGTGGTGCGGCCGCGGTTGAGCAGGGTTGCGCACAACAGGGCAACGGCGGCGTTCTTTGAGGTCTTGACCTCGATCGCGCCGGAAAGCTTGGTCCCGCCCACGATCCGCAAGTGTTGTGGTCGGGAGTTTCCCAAGGTGACCAGCTCGCGATCCAGCGCCTCGCCGACGCGGGCGAGCATCTCCAGGGACAGATTCTGGTGGCCCTGCTCCATCCGCGCGACTGCGCTTTGGCTGGTCCCGAGCAGACGCCCGAGCTCGGCCTGTGTGAGTCCCTTGTGGCGCCGGGCGTCCCGGATGAGCGTCCCGATCCGCCTGCGGTAATCCTCCGACATCCGGCCATCGTATCTCGCAGATGAGATGTCACCGCCCGAGGGAG
This sequence comes from Dermatophilaceae bacterium, assembly GCA_044220725.1. Lineage (GTDB taxonomy): Bacteria > Actinomycetota > Actinomycetes > Actinomycetales > Dermatophilaceae > Phosphoribacter. Next base: position 13,940 of record JBGAQN010000049.1, on the reverse strand, counting down.
GCCGCAAACACGGGAGTATGCCGCCCGCTCATGCGGGCGGCATACCTCCTGATGGGTTTGTCCTCAGGCCGGGACGCTGGCCGCCCCGCGCGGCAGGAAGCGCTTCCCGGTGACCTGCTCAGCGACACCGGACCGATCCAGCAACGGCGTGAGACCACCGTTCCAGAACTGGAAGCCGGCCCCGGTGATCATCGCGAGGTCGATGTCCAGGGGAGCCTGGGCGACGCCCTCGTCGAGCATGAGCCGGGCCTCCTGCGCGAGTGCCCCGAGCACCCGCTCACGGACCTCGGTGGCGGCGAGGACCACGGGGTCGGCCGGCTCCGGCAACAGCGCGAGCACCTCAGGGTCGGGCGTGGGCTTGCCGCCGACGAAGGTATAGAACCCGGCCTTCTTGGCCTCGACGATCCGCTTGAGGTTCTCGGATACGTAGAACCGGTCGGGGAATGCCTTGATGAGGGTCTCACCGTTGTGCAGGGCGATCGCCGGGCCGACCAGGCCCAGCAGGACGAACGGCGGCATCGGCGCGAAGCCCATGAACGCCTGGTCGATGACTTCGACTGGCGTCCCGCCGTCGTGAACCCTCCCGACCTCGCCCATGAACCTCCCGAGCAGCCGGTTGACGATGAACGAGGGGGAGTCCTTGACCAGAATGCAGGTCTTCTTCAGCTTGGCACCGACAGCGAATGCTGTCGCCAAGGTCGCCGGGTCGGTGGCCGAGCCGGGGATGATCTCCAGCAATGGCATGACCGCCACGGGGTTGAAGAAGTGGAAGCCGACGACCCGCTCCGGGTGCGTCAAGTCGCTGGCCATCTCGGTGATCGACAGGCTCGAGGTGTTGGTCGCCAGGACACAGGTCTCGGAGACGACGGCCTCGCACTCGGCGAAGACCTGCTTTTTGACGCCCATCTCTTCGAAGACGGCCTCGATGACGAACTCGGCGTCGGCGAAGCCGTCCTTGCTCGTCGAACCGCTGACCAGGGCCTTGAACCGGTTGAGCTTGTCGGGGTTCAACCGTCCCTTCTTCGCCAGCCCGTCGAGCTGTCCGTGGACATAGGCGACGCCTTTGTCGACTCGTTCCTGGTCCAGATCGGTCAGCACCACCGGCACCTCGAGGCGCTGGATGAACAACAGCGCCAACTGGCTGGCCATCAGGCCCGCGCCAACGACGCCGACCTTGGTCACCGGCCTGGCCAGCGCCTTGTCCGGAGCCCCAGCTGGCCGCTTGGCCCGCTTTTGCACCAGGTCGAAGGCATAGAGCCCGGCGCGCAGCTCGTCGCCCATCAGGAGGTCAGCCAGGGCCTCGTCCTCGGCGGCGAACGCCTCATCACGGGTGGCGGTCCGGGCCGCTGCAACCAGCTTCAGAGCCCGGTAAGGAGCGGGGGACTGCTTGCCGGTCTTGAGGTCGGCGAGCATCGTCGAGGCCGCAATGGCACCTTGCCAGACCGCCTCATCCCGGGAGATCTCCGGCCGGGAGACGGTCACTTCACCCGAGACGACCGCACCGGCCCACGCGATCGAGGCCTCGAGGAACTCGGCGGGTGCGAACATCGCGTCGGCCATGCCCAACTCGAAGGCCGCCGGGCCCTTGAGCATCTTGTTGGTGTTGAGGGCGTTCTCGACGATGACCGAGAGCGCCTTGGCCGGGCCGATGAGGTTGGGCAGGAGGAAACAGCCGCCCCATCCGGGCACCAGCCCAAGGAAGCACTCAGGCAGCGCGAGAGCGGGCACACCGGCCGAGATGGTCCGGTAGTCGCACGCGAGTGCGATCTCGACGCCGCCACCCATCGCGGCGCCGTTGACGAACGCGAAGGTCGGCACCGGGAGGTCCATGAGGGTCGCGTATGCCGTGTGTCCAGCTCTGGCGATCGCCAGTGCCTGATCGCGCTGGGTGACCTTGGGGACTCCGGACAGGTCGGCACCCACGGCGAAGATGAACGGCTTGCCGGTGAGCCCGACGGCCTGGATCTCGCCGGCCTCGGCGCGGGCGCGCAGCCCGTCGAAGCAGGCCTGCAGTCCGGCGATGCTCGCGGGTCCGAAGGTGTTGGGCTTGGTGTGGTCGAACCCGTTGTCCAGGGTGACCAGCGCCATCGTGCCCGCCGTGCCCGGCATGGCCACGTCACGCACGAGGGCCTTGGTGACGACTTCTTCCGGGAACAAGGCGGCGAAGTCGACTGCGGCAGTGGTGGTCTCGCTCATGGCTCAGGCCTCCTTCGTGGCCGACGCGACATAGTCGGCGTGGTGGGGGTTCTCCCAAATGACGCAGCCGCCCATGCCGATGCCGATGCACATCGCGGTGAGGCCGTAACGGACCTCGGGGTGTTCCTCGAACTGCCGAGCCAGCTGGGTCATCAGCCGGACGCCCGAGGACGCCAAGGGGTGGCCGATGGCAATGGCGCCACCGTATTCGTTGACGCGCGGATCGTCGTCGGGGATGCCGAAGTGGTCGAGGAACGCGACGACCTGGACGGCGAAGGCCTCGTTGAGCTCGAACAGACCGATGTCCTCAATCGACAGACCGGCCTTGGCCAGGGCCTTCTCGGTGGCCGGGACCGGGCCGATGCCCATGACCTCAGGCTCGACGCCGACGAAGGCGTAGGACACTAACCGCATGCGGACCGGCATACCCAAGGCCACGGCCGTGTCCTCGGCGGCGAGCAGGCACGCGGTCGCCCCGTCGTTGAGCCCGGCGCTGTTGCCGGCGGTGACGTTGCCGCGGGTGCGGAAGGGCGTCTTGAGGGCCTGCAGGTCGGCCATCGTCGTGCCGGGGCGCGGGGGTTCGTCCGTCGTCGCCAGCCCGTAGCCCAGGTCCTTGTGCCGCGTGGCTACGGTGACCAGGTCTCGTTGGATCTTGCCGGCGGCATACGCGTTGGCGAGCTTGGCTTGCGAGCCCAGCGCGAACGCGTCGCAGCGCGCCTTGGTGAGCTGCGGGAACCGGTCGTGCAGGTTCTCCGCGGTCTGGCCCATGACCAGGGCGGAGGGGTCGACGATCTTCTCGGCGATGATTCGCGGGTTCGGATCGACGCCCTCACCCATCGGGTGACGGCCCATGTGCTCGACACCGCCGGCGATGGCGACGTCGATAGCGCCCATCGCGATCGACCCAGCGACGGTGGTGACGGCGGTCATCGCACCCGCGCACATCCGGTCGATGGAGTATCCGGGGGTCGTGTTGGGCAGCCCCGACAGCAGCGCGGCCACCCGACCGAGGGTCAGGCCCTGGTCACCGATCTGGGTCGTCGCGGCAATGGCGACCTCTTCGACCTGATCCTTGGGCAACTCCGGATGCCGAGCGAGCAACTCGCGGATGCATCGGATGACCAGGTCATCGGCGCGGGTCTGGGCGTAGATGCCCTTGTCTCCGGCCTTGCCGTAGGGGGTCCGGACCCCCTCGACGAACACGACCTCTCGTTGCGTTCGGGCCATGCTGGGTTGCCTCCTCGGGCAGGCAGTGATGGGGCAGTGTGGGCTGTCCTGAAGCAGATGCTACCCGTCGGTAACCATTCGCCGGGATGTCCGGTTCGCGCCAGGTGAGTGAGTCCTGTCACGGGTGGGCGTCAGCAGCCGCCGCGAGGATCGGGGCCACAACGGCGACCTGCCACTCGCGTGCCCCGCCAGCCCGCAGCGCCCCTGCGAAACCCGACGCGTCCAGGTCTTCCGGTGGGGTCCACACAACCCGCCTCAGCAGGTCGGGGGTCAGCAGGTTCTCGACCGGGACGCACCGAGTCGCTGCGTATGCCGCGAGCGCGTCACGGACGTGGGCGAGCCTGGCCGCCGCGACCGGATCTCGGTCCGGCCACAGGCGTGGCGCCGGTGGGCCGGTGCTGGGCACGGTCAGCGGGGGCAGCGCATCCTCGGGCCCGGCCAGGGCCTTGTCGATGGCCTCCAACCAGATCAGGGGACTACGGGCGATGGGCCTGAGCTCGCGTCGGGTTGTCAGGTCGGCGGCGTCCTTGGGCGGGTCGAGGGCCAACCCGACGAGTGCAGCGTCGGGTAACACCCGACCTGGGGACACATCCCGGCGCCGGGCGATCCGGTCGCGGACAAACCACAACTCGCGAACGATCGCCATCCCGCGCCGACGCCGAACCCGGTGGAGTCCGGAGGTGCGCCGCCAGGGATCGACGCGCATCGGTGGACCAGCGAAGGACAGCAGGGCGTCGAACTCTTCGTTAGCCCACTCGAGTTTCCCTTGCTGCTGGAGATCGGCGGCCACCGCGTCACGCAGGTCGACGAGGACCTCGACGTCGAGCGCGGCATACCGCAGCCACGGTTCGGGAAGGGGACGGCGAGACCAGTCCACTGCGGAGTGTTCCTTGGCCAGGCTCAAGCCCAGGTAGTGCTCGACAGTGGCGCCAAGGCCCACCCGGGGTAACCCGGCCAGCCGGGCGGCCAACTCGGTGTCAAAGAGTCGCTGCGGGCGCAGGCCGACCTCAGCGAGGCACGGCAGGTCCTGGGTTGCTGCATGGAGGACCCACTCGGCATCGCCGATCGCCTCGGCCAGTGGTGTGAGATCGGGACAAGCGGCCGGGTCGACGAGCCAGGTTCCGGCGCCGGCCCGGCGCAGTTGGACCAGGTAGGCCCGTTGTCCGTAGCGGTGGCCAGAGGCCCGCTCGGCATCGATAGCCACCGGTCCGGTGCCCTGCGCGATGGCGGATGCTGCGCCGATCAGACGCCGCTCGTCGGCGACGACCTCGGGCACACCGTCGGCGGGGTAGACCAGGGGCACCACAGGGTGCTCGCGCGCGCTCGGTTCGTCCGGCGTCTCGGGACTGGCGAGCCCCGAGCGGTTGGCGCCTGGCTGGCGATGGGTCACGGTTCGCTCGTTGGAGCTGACGGGCCCGCTTGGGTCAGGTCGCCCGGTGTCCTGGATGCGCGGATTGTGGTCGTCCGATCCGGTCATCGGCGGGCTCCCGGCAAGGCGACGACGCCGTCGGGCAGGGGCGGCAGCCCGGCGATGGTGCTCAGCAGATCCGACCAGGCCAGCAGGTGGCCACCTAGATCGGAGTCCAGCGGCGTCCACGACGCGCGAATCTCGATCTCAACCGTGGCAGGCTGGTCGGCGAGGCCACCAAATCGTTCCGAGACCACCCGGGTCACCGTCCCGGCCTCTGCGCAGTAGTCCAGGCCGCGGGAGTCCAGGGCTTCGACGAGCCATGCCCACCCGACCTCGCCGAGCGAGGGATCGGTGCCCACCTCGGGCTCTAACTCGGCGCGCGCAAAGGTCACCGCTCGCCAGGCGCCCTCCCACGGATCGGGGCAGGCTGGATCGTGCAGGAGGACGAAGCGGCCCGAGGCCAACTCGATGTCCCCCCCGGCACCGACGACTTCGCCAGAGAGTGCCACGGCATACGGGGCGATGCGTTGTGGCGCTGGGACTTCGGCGAGTCGCACCTCGGGGCGCAGGCGAGCGTCACGAAACCCGGCAATCGCCCGGGTGAACTCGGCGGCGGCATCGCCGGGCAGGGATCGTCCACGCACGTGTTCGAGAGTAGGTGCGCGGACGGTCTGTCGGCCGCCGGACGCGCCGACGCTATCTCGCTGAAGCGGGGTAGCCTGCGCGGGTGCCCGCCGTTCTCGCCCTGTTGTCCGCGGTGGTGTGGGGTGCGAGTGACTTTGTGGCAGGCGTCCTATCTCGCACCCTGCGACCCGTGGTCGTCGTGGCCTGGTCCCAACTCATCGCCCTGGCGGCGTTGTCGGCGATCGTCGCCGTGGGCGGCCTCCCGCCCACCGGGTATGCCGGGTGGTGGCCGTGGGCGGTCCTCGCCGGCCTGAGCGGGGCTCTGGGGCTGCTGTGCTTCTACGCCGCGCTGTCCACGGGGACGATGGGTGTCGTTGCCCCCATCGCCGCTGTCGGGTCGGGCATCCCGGTCCTGCTGGGCGTGTTGAGTGGCGAACAGCCCTCACCGTTGGCCTGGTGGGGGATCGCGGTCGCCCTCGTCGGAGTGGTGCTCGCGAGTGGACCCGAGCTGCAACAAGGTCTCGGCGCCCGCCCGGTGCTCTTGGCCTGCCTGGCGGCCGTGGGCTTCGGAGTCGCGTTGTTCGCCTTGGACCGAGGAGCGCGCGTCTCTCTGCTGCACACGCTCTGGGGGATGCGCCTGGCCAGTGGCATCGGGTATGCCGCGCTCGCACTGGTCGCGCGCTCGCTCGGAGGCGTGACCACTCGCCAGTTCCCGGTGCTCGTCGCGGTTGGCCTCAGCGACCTCGCGGCGAACGCGCTGTTCGGGTTGGCGTCGTCGATGGGGATGGTGAGCATCGCTGCGGTGCTCGGCTCGCTCTACCCCGTGATGACGATCGTCCTAGCCCGTTATGTCCTGCACGAGCGACTGCGCCGGATCCAGGTCTTCGGGTCGACACTGGCGCTGTCGGGAGTCGTCCTCATCGCTGCGGCCGGCCGGGTCTGACCTCGCCGGCACGCGAAAGGGCGCCCCCGCGTGAGGGGCGCCCTTCCTGTCGAAGTGAGATGCGTGGCTCAGGGGTGACTGGTCGCCGCGGGTGGCTCGGCGGTCCCGGCGGACGATGGGGCGACAGGGACCTGCGCTGACGGGACGGCGGGAGCGCCGACGAAGGGCACCGTTGCCGATGACGAGGCGGTCTGGCCGGCGGCCCGGCGACGCCGCCAGGCAACCAAGGGGAAGCCGATGAGGGCCAGGACGATCGCCCACGGCAGGAGCGCACCGAGCACGGTCAGGCCGACGCCAAGGCTGGTGAGGAAGGCCTTCCAGCCCGATCGCAGGCCAATCATGAAGCCGTTCTCCTCGACCGGGGTGACGACCTCGGGGTTGGTGCTGATCGTCACCGTGACCATCGACATGGCCACGCGTTTGGCCATGCTCGCCAGTTGGGCCTGCAAGGACTCCAGCTCAGCCTCCCGCTGCGCCAATTGGCTCTCCAACTCGACGATCTGGCTGAGGTTCTGGGTCTGGGCCATGAGCGCACGGACCCGTTCGATGCTCGCTTTCTTCGTCGCGATCCGCGACTCGGTGTCGATGTATGCCGCGGTGACGTCTTCGCTCGCGGTGGCGCGCTGCACCACGGTCCCGAGTTTGGAGAGTTGGTCGAGCGCCGCGTCGAGCCGCTCGGAGGGGATGGCGAGCACGAGTTGTCCGTAGTTGCCGAGCCGTCGTGTCGTCGTGACGGCCTTGCCGCCCAACGCGGGGTCTGCCGACGGGGCTTGGTCAGTGGCATTGACGGTCTCGCTCGCGACCTGTCCCCCCAGACCTGCGGCGACGCCACGGACCGCAGCGGCCGCTGTCTCCACCGAGGTCACGGTGAGGTAGATGCTCGCGGTTCGGATGATCTTGGCGTCCGACGGGACCAACTCGGGCGCAGTCCCGCCGACGGCCGGAGCCGCAGCGTTGGCCTCGGCTGCCACCTTCGAGCCGGCTACCGGGGCACCCGGGGGTGCCCCTTGAACCGAATCCGCGGCCGGAGCGGGGGCCATCACCCCGCTGTTGCCGGCGCCTGTCGTGCTGGAGGCCGAGTTGCCTGAGCAGGCACCAAGGCAGAGAGCGACGGCAAGAGCCAGACCGGCGGGCCGGAACCGCCGGGACACGGCATACGAGAACATCGGGGTCCTCCTCGGGCGGGCCGGACGCGTCCGGCACTGGGCGTAGTCAGCCGTTGGAGGGACCCACGTCCGGAACTGGTTCCCGGCCATGGGTCTCGAAGCGATATCGATCGGGTGGTATCGATCAGTCGCGTGGAGCGAGGGTCAGGCACACCGAGTTGATGCAGTAGCGCTGGTCGGTCGGGGTCCCGTAGCCCTCGCCGGAGAAGACGTGTCCGAGGTGGGAACCGCAGGCGGCGCACCGAACCTCGACCCGCGGGCGACCGGGGATCGAACGATCTTCCAGGTATTCCACCCGGTCCCCGGCCAGCGGCTCGAAGAATGACGGCCACCCACAGTGGGAGTCGAACTTGGCCTCGCTGCGGAACAGCTCGGTATCGCAGCCTCGGCAGGAGTAGACGCCCTCGGTCTTGGTGTCGGTGTATTCGCCGGTGAAGGGACGCTCGGTGCCCGCTTCGCGGAGCACGTGGAACTCGGCAGCGGACAACTTCGCGCGCCACTGTGCGTCGGTGAGCTGCACGGCATACCGGGCGGACGGGGTGGAGGAGGTCTGGTCGGTCATGAGCCTGATAACGCACAGGGGCCCCGGGATCGTCCCCGGGGCCCCCGCGGTGCGGGATCGGTGAGAACTCAGTCAGGACTAGGTCAGGTCCCCGTGCCGCCCCGGATCGCCAACCGGACCACTTGCGGGTCATGGTCGGAGTCCTGGTCGTGGAAGGCAGCATTGGTGTGGACGATGTCGTAGTCGTAAGCCGGATGCTTGGCACCCTTCGGTGCAACCGTGAGGGCCGGGCTGATGAGGATGTGGTCCAGGACCTGCGAGTTTCCTTCGAACACATAGGTCCAGCGCTCGTCCGGGGTCACTGTGCGCGGCAGGTCCAGGAGGGCTGTGCTGCCCGAACCGACGAGCAGGTCGGCCGTCGTGCTGAACTCGAAGTCGTTGACATCTCCGGCAACAACGAGCCGGGCCTTGGGGTCGGCGGTCAACAGGGTGTCGGCAAAGTCGCGCACGGCCGCAGCCTGCAGATGCCGCTGTTCCTCGGTGAAACGCACCGGCTCCTGCCAACGCCCGAACAACGGGTCGTCGCCACCCTTGGACGAGAAGTGAACGGCGACGACGAACACCGTCTCGCCACGGAAGCGGAACTCCCCAACCAGCGGCTTGCGGCTGTCCGACCACGCCTCACTGGCCGGAGCAATCCGTCCGGGCGAGATCGACAGGGCCGTGCTGCGGCCGCTCCCGGTCACCTCGACCGCGGTGGTCGCGTCACCTCCTGGGCGGTCGACGAACTCCAGGTCCCGATCGAGCCGGTAGAGGAAGACCTGACGGATGTTCCCTCCTGGCTGTCCACCGTCCGTCCCGTTCTCGGGGTCGATCCAGCGAGCGCCGTATGCCGGTCCGCCGGCCGCCGCGATCGCCCCCACGAAGCGGGACACGGTGAGGTCGGCGGCGACGACGCCGTCGTCGGCAGGACCGCTGTTGTCCTGGATCTCCTCCAGGGCCAGGATGTCGGGGGCCGCCAAGTTAGTGACCACCTGGGCGGCCAACCGGTCGAACTTCTCCTGGGGGTTGCTCGGGGAGAGGTTCTCGACATTGAACGTGGCGACGGCGAGCTGGTTGTTGGACTGCGGCGTCGTCGACTCCCGAGTCAACCCGCCCGCGCTGACTTTGGGAGGAGTGGTCACGAAGAGCTTGAAGTTGGCGAACGAATAATCCAGCACGCCGCCCGTGTCGCCCGGCAGGATGTCGCCGACGTCCGCAGCTGGCATCGAGCCGGCCGGGATGAGAGCGTCGTCCAGCTGGACCCTCATCGCATTGGGGCTGGTGTAGGAGCCGTAGACGACGCCGCCAGCCGAGCTCCACGGGGGCGACTTCGTCTGCCCCGGGATCACGGGGATCTCGCCGAACGAGGCGGTGGGTCCGACGACGCGAGCGTCCCGGACGGCGACGCGCATGCCTTCCATGGATTCGTAGAAGTCGATCGCGTCGCGGGTGATGTCGAAGACTGCGGAGGCGTTCTCGACGCTGATGGGGTGGCCCACGTCGATGGTCTGCGGTGGGGCGATCCGGTCGACGCCGATGACGACAGGCGCGGGCAGGGAGTTGCCGGAGGAGGCAACGCTCACCCTGGGTGATTCGATCTCGGTGGTCGACAGGTTGTCGTTTCCGCTGGTGCCGCCGGGTCTGAACTCGGTCACCGTCCCGTCAACGGTGACGGCATCTCCGACGACCACCGTGGGTGCGGTGCGGGTGAACACGAAGATGCCCTCGCTCGTCGCGAGGTCGCCGTCTCCGATGGGGTCCTGCATCCAGAAGCCGGAGTTGCTGCGGGCCGTCACGATCCCCGCCACGCCGTTCACGGGGTTCCTGGCCAGGGCTGACCGGTGCGCCATTCCCTGGATCTGTGCAATGGTCTCCACCGGGTTGGGCGGTGGGGCGACGTCGCAGGTCTGGGTCGGGGTGGTGCTGTTGGCCGGGGTTGGAGCTCCCGCGGCGAAGTCGGTGCCGTTCTGGTCGCCGTCCAGACAGGTGTCGACCCGGGCGACCGACGTGGTGTTGCTCGGTGCCGGTGCCGGTCCGCTGCCCTCGAAGGTCGTGGCAGTGGTCCCGTATCCCACGAGATCGACCGTGGCGCCCGTGGAATCGACCACCGCGACTCGGCCGGCCGTGGCCGACATGGTGATCGTTCCGGTCATGTCCGGTGTCGGCAGTGGAACGGCCGTGGTGCTCGTGCCGCTGGCCTCCTGCACGAGGACACGGCCCCCGGCGGCGATGGTCCCCGACAGCGAGGTGGGGTTACCGACCGGTGCCGTGCCGCTGGCGGACCAGTAGTCGATCCGCCACCCGGTGAGGTCGACTGAGGTCGTGCCCAGATTGAACAGTTCGACGAAGTCGCTCTTCCACGTGGAGCCCGAGTTGCCCCCGCCGCCGTAGACCTCGGCGATGACGACGTTGGGGGAGGCGGCGTATGCCGCGGGCGCGGCGGACACGAGTCCCGCGGCTGCGAGCGCGGCGCAGGTGGCCACGGCGAGCAGCCTTCCCGGCATGGAGCGTGAGACGGATCGAGGGACATGGGACATAGGGGTGCGGTCCTGTCGGTCGGGAGAGTGGTGGGGACGAAGCTACGTCGTCCGTGGAACGCTCGCATCCGCAATCGTTCGTGCGATAGTGACCGGCATGGCCGACGCCCACGTCGAGTGTCCGACCCCCGACGGTTCCAGCCGCGTCGTGCGGATCTCCAGCCCCGACCGGGTGATGTGGCCCGCCGAGGGGATCACCAAGCTCGACCTGGCGCACTATGTGTGCGACGTCGGCGAGGCCTTCCTCGGGCGGGTCGGTGGCCGGCCGATGACCCTGCAACGGTTCCCCACGGGCATCGAGGGAGAGGAGTTCTATTCTAAGAACCCGCCCAAGGGTCTGCCGGCCCACGTCCGGACCGTGCTGATGACGTATCCGTCGGGCCGCAAGCACCTTCAGCTCGTCGTCGATGAGATCGCCACCGCGGTCTGGGCCGTCCAGATGAACACGGTGACCTTCCACCCCTGGCCGGTCAGCGCCACGGACACGGTGACGGCGCTCGATCGCCCGGACGAGATCCGGATCGACCTGGACCCCCAACCCGGCAGCGGTTTCCGGGAGGCGGTCGAGGCGGCATACGTCCTGCGCGAGGTGCTCCACGAGGCGGGGCTGACGGGCTTCCCGAAGACCTCGGGCAACCGCGGCGTGCACGTCTACTGTCCGATCGCCCCCCAGCGTGAATTCCTCGACGTTCGACACGGGGTCATCTCAATCGCCCGCGAGGTAGAGCGCCGGATGCCCGACCGGGTGACGACGGCGTGGTGGAAGGAGGAGCGGGGGCAGCGGGTCTTCGTGGACTACAACCAGGCTTGCCGGGACCGGACCATCGCGGCGGCCTATAGCCCGCGGCCGCTGGCCGGGGCGCCCGTGTCGATGCCGGTTACGTGGGATCAGCTGCAGGGAATCAGTCCCGCCGACTTCACCATCCGGACAGTTCCGGGAATTGTTGCGGCACAGCCGGATCCGTGGGCGGCATACGGAAGTTCGGTCGGTGACCTCGCGACCGCGATGACCTGGTGGGAGCGGGATGTGGCCGCCGGCCTGCCCGAGATGGCGTTCCCACCCGACTATCCGAAGATGCCTGGGGAGCCGCCGCGCGTCCAGCCCAGCAAGAAGCGCTACGACGACGCGGACTACGAGCCCGGCGGCAGCGGCTATCTGCGCGAGCACCCGGAGCGCCCGCCGCGCACCTGACGGGTTGCGCTCACCCGGTGGTCAGGACCTCGCCGAGGTCATACGCCGGCGCGCGGTCGACCTGCTCGAGTAGACACGACTGCGGGTCGCGGTCGGGGCGCCAGCGCAGAAAGGTCACGGCGTGCCGGAACCGATGGCCCTCCATCTGGTCGAAGGCGACCTCGACAACGCGCTCCGGGCGCACCGGCACGAAGGCGACGTCCTTGTTTGACGAGAAGCGGGAGCGGTCGGTGGCCGCGTCGACGACCTCGCCGTCCTCGTCACGGACAACGAGCGCGGCGAACTCATCGATGAGGGCGCGTCGAGTCGCCATCGGGAACGCCGCGATTCCGCCGACGGGGATGAGGTGGCGCTCACCGTTCCAGTCGCCGTAGAGCCCGAGCAGCAGCGACCCCACGCCCTGCCCGGACGTGTGCACGCGGTAGCCGAACACCACCGCTTCCGCGGTCCGCTTGTGCTTCACCTTGAGCATGGTCCGCTTCCCCGGGGTGTATGCCGCGGTCAAGGACTTCGCGACCACCCCGTCCAGTCCGGCCCCCTCAAAGCGCTCGAACCAGTCCCGGGCCAACGCCGGGTCCGTCGTGATCCGGGTGAGGTGGATCGGGTCGCCCGCGACGAGGTGAGCCAGCGCAGACTCAAGACGCGCGCGGCGCTCGGCGAACGGCATACCGAGCAGGCTGTCGTCGCCGAGCGCGAGGAGGTCGAAGCAGACCAACTCGGCCGGCGTTTCCACCGACAGCTTGCGCACCCGCGACTCGGCGGGGTGAATCCGTTGGGAGAGCCGTTCCCAGTCCAGGCGCTCGGCGCCGGCCGACCCGGAGCGCACGACGATCTCGGTGTCGACTGCGCACCGCTGCGGCAACAGCCGACGGACCTGCTCGACCACCTCGGGGAAGTAGCGCGTCAGCGGTTTGCTGCCCCGGCTGGCCAACTCCACCTCGTCGCCGTCGCGCAGGACGATGCAGCGGAAGCCATCCCACTTGGGTTCGTAGGCCACGTCTGGTGCCACCGGCACCTCAGCGACCGCCTTGGCAAGCATCGGAACGACGGGCAGGTCGATGGGCTGGCGCATCGCGCCATTGTGCGGCATCGATAAGAACGCCAACCCCCACGGGCACGCCGAAGTCCGGCTGTGCTGTCTCGATCAGTGCCGGAGCAGCCACCGGCCAATGAGGTCGCCATCGGCGTGGATCAGCGTGTGCGGCCAGGCGGTGAGACCGAGATCGGCGGCGGTGACGATGCGACGATGTGAGCCACCGACGAGGCGTGGGGCGAGGGTGAGACACAGTTCATCGACGAGGTGTTCCTGCAGGAGCCGGCCGAGCAGATGGGGGCCGCCCTCGGAGTGAATTCGACGAAAACCGTTGTGGATCAACGCCTCGACGGCAAACGGTAGATCGACGTCGGTGTCGCCGGCCACGATCACATGGTCGGCGCCGAGGTCAGCGCGCAGCGATGCCAGCCCGGGACAACTGGCGCAGGTGATCGCCAACACTTCGCCGGACCGGCCATCCCGCAGCCTTTCCGGAAGCCTGCCCGAACGGGTCACGAGAGCGAGCGGCAGGGAAGGTGAGGCGCCGTGCTCGGCGCGGAGGGCGGCATACTCCGGGTCGAGGGTGAGGCGACCGTAACCCTCGGTGCGCGCGGTTCCTGCCCCGATGACGACGACGTCGGACAGCGCGCGCAGCAGGTCGAAGACGACCTTGTCCGCGGGAGAGTTGATCGAGCCGGTCACGCCGTCGGCCCCGGTTGCCGCACCATCGAGTGTGGTCACCATGTTGACCCGCACCCACCGCAGCACGTCCGCCGGGGCAGCGTATGCCGCGGCGAGACTGGCCAGGTCAAGGCGGCTCCCGATGGGCAGACGCCGCGCGAGATCGGCGGGGGCCAGAAGCAGTTCCACCCGCGAAGTATGCGCGCTCCGCCGCAAAGTGGGTCGGTGTGGTGCCTGTATCACCGCGGATGGTTACGGCAGGATGTCCGCATGTCAAAGAGCAAGAGCAAGGGCGCCAAGAAGGCCGCCAAGAAGAAGGAATCCAAGAAGGCCGTCAAGGGCGACCCGAAGCTCTCGCAGAAGGACGCCAAGGCCATCGCGAAGGG